>JAFARZ010000155.1 GCA_019245115.1 Streptosporangiaceae bacterium
GGCCAGCCGATCGCGGCTGGTGATCCGGCTGTTGTGCAGGTGATCCGCGCAGGCGATGAAGTCGTCGAAGCAGTTCTGCTTGGTGGTGAGCCGGCCGCCCTGGTGCCACTGCTCGCCGAACTCGCCACCGCCGCGGATGTTGGCCACCACGTAGACGCCACCCTGCTCCAGCCACAACAGCAGCTCGGGATCGAACCGCGGTACCAGCGAGATGCCGTAACCGCCGTACGCGGTTAGCAGTGCGGGCGCGGTTCCGTCTCGTGGGGTGCCGGATGCGGCAATCACGTTGAGGGGGACACGTGTTCCGTCCCTCGATGTCGCGAACTCGCGGGTCACCTCATACCCGGACAGGTCGACTGGGGTGATCGTCCGCAGTGCGGTCGGGCGGGGCGTTTCTCCGTCGGCCGCTACCCACCAGGTCGCCGGCTCGGTGAAGGACTCGCACGGCCACGCGATCCGGTCCGGTCCGAGCGTCGAGAGACGACCAGAGTACGAGGACACCGAGCTCAGCGGCGGGATCTCAACCGCGGGCAGCGTTCTCCCGCCGGTGTCGAAGGTGCGCACCTGCTGCGGCCCGCCGTGCATGTCCACCACCCAGACGGTGTCGCGAGTCACCGCAAGGTCTTCGATGACCAAGTCGCTGGCCGGCACGATCTCGTGGGCGTCGGCGATCGTGACACCACCGGTCACCGGCAGGCGGAGCACCTTGCCGTGCGGAGCGTCCCGGCGGGAAAGCAGGTACAGCGCGTCTGCGCCGAACACGGCATGTACGCACTTGTCGGGGATACCCGCCACCTGCCACCACGAGCCACCGGCACCTTGGCCGCGAAGGAAGACCTCCCACTCGCCGCCGTCGCCCTTCTGTACCCGGTCCATCACCCAGCGACCGTCGGGTGAGCCGGACAGGCGGTTCTCCGCGATCCGCTCGTCGGCGAAACCGCCAGGGAGGTCAACGTGGTCCGGTGCGTCGCCGAGCTCACGGAACCACACCTGTTGCCGGAAGCCCGCGGGGTCAGCACAGCGGGTGTACCAGAACCCAGAGCCGTCGTGACGCCAGGCCACCGAACCACCCATCAGATTCACATGCGGGATCGGTTCACCGACGGCCTTCCCGTTGCCGACGTCATAGATGTACAGCGATCCGTCCTCGGTGCCGTGCTCCGACAGCGAGACCGCGACCTGCTTGCCATCTGGTGATGGAACGAAGAAGTCGATGGCGGTCTCGCCGGACGGGTCGATGGCATCCGGATCCACGATGACACGTTCGGTCGCGGTGTCGTCGAGGTCGGTCAGAGCCACCAGGAACGGCCGCTGGCGCCCGGTTTGCACCTTCAGCGCGAAGAACGTGGTGCCGGCCGCGGACACGAGCCGCTTGTATGTTGTCCTTTCTGCCTTCAGCAACTGTTCGACACGAGCCCGCAGCGCGTCTCGCCAGGGGATCGCGTCGAAGTAGGCACGGGTGCGCTGTTGCTGGGCCTTCGTCCAGGCGATCGTCTCCGCGGAGAAGGCGTCCTCAAGCCACCGGTATTCCTCGGTTACGTCCACTCCGTGGTACGAGTCGGTCACCGGGATCCGCGCGGCCCGCACCGGGGGGAGGTCGGTCATGTGACTAGTCAACAACCTCAGGCACGCGACGCGCCACTGAACACATCTCGCAGGTAAGTTCACGACTATCACCAGAACCCCGCCTAGACGGCGCCGACGGCGGTATCTCCTGGAGACACGGATTCCTGCCGGGCACGAGTGTGCAAGCGATGCGGCCGGGACCGTTCTTCTCGGTAAGCGACGCCTCGGTGGCCTACAACGCCCGCGACCGGGTGTGGATCATCAGTTGGCTCGGCGCGCATTTCTCCGGCGGCGGGATCGTGGACGTGATGGCCAGCCGCTCCGTCGACGGCGGCCTGACCTGGACCGCGCCGGTAACCATCGCGACAAGAACTGGACGACCTGCGACAACACTCCGTTCAGCCAGTTCTACGGCCACTGCTACACCGAATTCGACAACGCCAGCAGCCGCGACCTGGAACTGATGTCCACATCGGCAGGTGACGGGCTGGGCTGGGGTCCGGCCACGCCCACCGCGGACAGCGTTCACGGGCTGGGTGGCCAGCCAGTCGTGCAGCCCGACGGCCACGTCGTCGTGCCGTTCGAAGCCCTCGGCGGCACGATCGGGTCCTTCACCTCCGATGACGGCGGCGCCACCTGGAACGCATCAGTGGAGATCTCGGCAAGGTCCTCCCATGCGGTTCCCGGGCTCCGCACTTCGCCGCTGCCGCCCGCCGAAATCAACCGCGACGGCACGGTCTATGTCGTGTGGCAAGACAACCGCTTCGAACCCGGCGGCGATGCCAACGACATCGTGCTCAGCAGTTCCGCCGACGGCACCACCTGGTCGCCGGTCAGCCGTATACCGCTCGATCCGGTCGGCAGCAACGTCGACCACTTCATCCCCGGCCTCGCGGTGGACCGCACCTCCTCGGGCCGCCACACGCTGCTCGCGCTCACCTACTACTTCGACACCAATCCCAGCTGCACCGGCAGCACCTGCCAGATACAAGTCGGCTTCTCGTCCTCGCTCAATAACGGGCAGACGTGGAGCACGCCACGGATTCTCAGCGCCCCGATGCAGCTCGCCTGGCTCGCGCCGACAAGCCAGGGCGCAATGGTCGGCGACTACATCTCCACGTCCTTCCTGGCCGGTCAGCAACGAGTGATTGGCGCGTTCGCGATCGGCTCCGCGCCGATGCCCAACGGCCTGCTCAACGAACCGATGTTCGCCGGACTCGAGAAGGTCCGCGGCGGCGACAACCGCACTACCTCCGATCCGCCGCGGTCCACCGGCCTGGCCAGCATCCCATCCCCAACGTTCTGACACCCGGAGGCCCGGCATCGCCTACGGTGCCGGGCCATTACCGGTAAGGTCTCGAACGAGCTGCTGATAAGGCGGAAAATCCGTGCTGCATGGAAATTAAATGTACGAATACGGCGGGTAAATTTCCGCGTAGCACAAAGTTTCCGCGCTGTATGGAGGTGAGGAACCGCTGGTAAGGTCTAGGCTGGCCCGCGTCCCAGCCGATAGCGCCATTTGCACCGCTATGGTGTACTCGACGGTGCTGGACGACGCGGAAGAAAAGGTCCTCACGGAAGAAAGGGCACCGGTTTCCGGCGCCTTTCCCTCCAGAGGGCTCCTTTATTCCACGCAATGGCTGGCTATGTGCCCGCTATGCACCGATTCGCCCAAGTTCACCAGACCGGCACCCGACCGCAGACCGGCACTCGACGGCAGACCGGGCACCAGACCCGCCCGGACCGGCACCCGACCGCAGACCCTCACCAGACCAATGGGGGCCACCAGACCAATGGGGGCCGGAATAGGTGACCATGCCGGTTCGGGCGAGAATGGCGTTCTGCAGAGCGGTGATGTCGGAATAGCCGCAGAAGAATGGTGTCGCAGCGGCGAAGCTTGCGAGGGACGGTGGGGCCCGCGCTGGTCATCGCAGCAGTATCGCACCCGCCCTGGCGTGGAGACCGGGCGTCCGGATGTGGTTCGCTGGTCTTATGCCAGTGGCCGTCAGCTTCCGTTCCCGCCTCATTGCCCGTGAGCCGTTGTATGGCGCCTGGTCGGTGATCGCGTCGGCGGTGAACGTGAGGCTGCTGGCCGCCGCGGGTCTTGACTATGTGGTGATCGACCTGCAGCACGGCGAGGCGGCCGAAGCTGACCTGCCCGCGCTGACCGCCGCGATCCGGCTGGCGGGAGCGACGCCGGTCGCCCGGGTCCGGCATGCGCATGCCGCCGATATCGGGCGAGCGCTCGACCTGGGCTGCGAAGGCGTCATCGTGCCCAACGTCGATTCGGCCGCCCAGGCCCGTCAGGTGGCTGGCGCCGTCCGCTACCCGCCCGCCGGGTACCGGTCCGCGGGCGGCGTGCTGGCGGCCGGAGAGCCGTTCTGCCTGGTGATGGCCGAGTCAACCGACGCTGTAGCCGACCTCGACGCCACGATGGCCATCGACGGTGTCGACGGTCTCTACGTCGGCCCCGGGGACCTGTCGCTGTCGCTGGACTGCGAACCCAGCCCGGATGACCCGGTCCTGAGCCGCGCCTTGCAGCGCATAGGGACGGCCTGCGCCGCCGCGGGTAAGCCAGTCGGGGTGCATGCCACCGACGGAGCCACCGCGCGCCGGTACCGCGAAGCCGGCTGTACCCTCGTCACCATCACCAGCGACGCGGCCGTGATCACCCGCGACACCGCCGCCCAGATCGGTGCCGCCCAGATTCGGTGCCGCCCAGAATCAGGGCCGCCCCCGCGCGGGACGGCGAATTTAACTGATCGTCTCGTCGGCGGGGCACATGTCGTGAACCCAGTTCCCGTCGCCGACCAGCCGGGCTGTCTGGTCGGCCTCGATGACGCGACCGCACCTCGGGCACTCCTGGCCGGTGGCGTGCGCGTAGTGCTCGGCAATCTCCGCCTCGCTGGCACCGCCGATCAGGTGGCTCTTGGGGCCGCCACGCTCCATCCGCCGGACGATCCTGTGCGGACCGGGAAGGAATGCCATAACGACGATGGTAGCCATGCCTCGTCTGGCTCGCCATCGGCCGCTGGCCGCGGCGGGGGGCTACTTCTTCCCGGCGTCCTTGATCTTCTCGCCGGCCTGCTTCAGGTTGCCTTTCACCTGTTCGGCCTTGCCCTTGCCTTCCAGCACCGGGTCGTCGATAGCCTTGCCGGTCCCCTTCTTGACCTTGCCCTTGGCCGCCTCTGCCTTGTCCTTGGCCTTATCGGTACCACTCACGACTGCTCCTTCCCTCGGAAAACGTCGTGCCGATACACTCTGCCCACGACGAGCCGAATAAACATCCCGAGGCCCCAGAGGTGATACCACCGCCGTTCGTGCTTAAAGATCTTTATAACGAACGTACGGTGGTAACACCCAGCAGGTCAGCCAGATTGAGCGGGATCTACTACACGCGGGGTGGTCTGGGTGGTGGTGGCTTTGATCGTGATCCTGGGCGTGGGCGTGCCGGTGGCCGGCTGGTGGCTCACCCGCAGGCCCCGGCCTGCCGGAACATCGGACCGGGGGCACGGCGAGATCGACCGGTGGCTGGCGGCCCGGTTCGGCCTGGGCTGGCGCGACCGCTCGCAGGTACTGGACTCTGTGCTGGCGGGACGGGCGGTGAGTAGCCCGGCCCTGGAGACCGCGGCGCGCGGGCTCGCCGCCGAGGTAATGGCCGGCCGGTTCCGGACATTGCGGGTAGCTCGTGCAGTGGGCTGGCTCCAGCTGGTCACCGGGCCCGCCTGCATGGCCTTCGGCGTCGTCGCGCTGATCGGTGCCCGCCAGGACGGGGAGCGGGCGGTGGGTGTATTCGCTGTTCTCAATGGGGCGTTGATGTCCTGCGGCGGCGTGTACCGCACCTTCCAGAACCAGCGGATCCGCCGCGGCGCCGAACAGATCCTGCGGTCCGGCCGGAATGCCGCCGGTCCAGCCCGGTAGCGCCCAGAGCCGGTGGCCTGGCTTGTCCGGCGGCCTACCACAGGCGCGCCGCGGGAGCGTGTCCCGCACGCAGGGCCCGCGCGTGCTCGATCTCGAGCAGGGTGCGCTTGCGGTCCAGGCCGCCCGCGTAGCCGGTGAGCTTGCCTGTGCTGCCGATGACCCGGTGGCAGGGGATCACGATGCACAGCGGGTTGCGGCCAACGGCCGCGCCGACGTCCCGCGGATCCGTCCCGGCCCCCAGACCGCGGGCGAGATCCCCGTAGGTGGTGGTCTCCCCGTAGGGCACGCCGGATATCAGCTCCCAGACCCGCTGGTCGAATTCGGTGCCCTTGATTTTCACGGGCAGCTCGAACACGCTCCGGTCCCCGTCGAGGTATTCGCCGAGCTGGGAAGCGACGTCCCCGAATCCCTCATCGGTGCGGGGGCCGAACGCCGTACGGTCGGGCCTGGGCCAGTGCCGGGGGAAATACAGTCCGGTCAGGGCTCCTTCCTCCCGGACGACTGTCACTGTTCCCAGGCGCGTTGCGAGCACCGTGTGCGCGGCACGCGGGGTTGAATTTGCTAGTACCGTCACTGCCTGCTTCCTTCCTATGCCGGGCCTGCGTCACCAGTCAGCGCCACATCAACTAGACGTGGCGGCACGGCTGAACGTGAGACGGCAGACCGCACCGGGCTGCATCGGCGAAGACGCCTGGACCGCGCTAGTGAAAATTACTCGCCTCGCTTGATCGCCAATCGCGGCACGGGGACAATCATGAAGCGGAAGGGGAGAATTGTCATGGGCGAGCCTGCGATTTCTGTCATTATCCCCACCTACAACAGGCGCGATGAGCTGCGGCAGACTCTCGAAGCGCTCGCCGCGCAGGAATTCCCGGCAGCGGAGTTCGAGGTGATAGTCGCGGATGACGGCTCGTCCGACGGTTCCGCCGAGGTGGCCGCGTCGTTTGACGGGCCGCTGCGGTTGAAGTACGTCTGGCAGGAGGACCTCGGGTACCGGGCCGCCGCCGCGCGCAACTTTGGGGCCCGGCAGGCGGCCGCGCCGATCCTCGCGTTCCTCGACTGCGGCACGCTGGCCGGACCCGGGTTCGTAGGCGGGCACCTGGCCGCGCATTCGACGCCGGGCAGGCGGGCCGTCCTCGGCTACTGCTACGGGTATGACGGCCTTCGCAAGGAGAAGTGGGTGCCCCCCTCGTTCGGCACGGTCAGCCTGCCGGAAGTCGTCCGGCGGAACGCCGATGACCCGCTATTTCAGGACATCCGGCATAGTGAATTCGAGCGAGTCGGCTTCGACTTCATGAAGTTCGCCGTCCCGTGGACTTACTTCACCACGATGAACTGCTCGATGCGGGCCGCGGAGTTCTGGGCAGTCGGCGGGTTCGACGAGATGTTCAAGTCGTGGGGAATGGAGGACACCGAGCTCGGCTACCGGCTTTGCCACAACGGTGTGGCGTTCACGCTGTCCCTCGACGCGTGGACCATCGAGGCGCCCATCGATCGCGAGGTGAAGCGGCGCCTTGGCAGCCTGACGCGAAACGCGCGCTTGTTTCACGACAAGTTCCGCGACCCGTTCGTGGAGCTGCTGGTCGACACGCTGCGCCACTTCGAGCTGACCACGATGGAAACCGACGCCGCGATGCTTGCCCACTGGACCGAGCAGACCAGAGAGCTGGACGTGGCGGCCGAGATCGAGTCGGCGCTGCGTGAGCTGCCGGCCGGAGCGAGCGTCGCGGTCTTCGGCTGCGGCGGGTCGGTCCCGGCGTCGCTGCCGCCCGCCGCGCTGCTGGACTTCGACGCTGCCCTGCTCGCGAAGGCCACCGCGGACGGCCGGCACGTCGGCTACCACGCGATCGGGCTGCGCACCCAGCTGGCGGCAAAGTCGGCGGACGCGGTGATCATCACCTCGCGGCTGCGCGGGCTGTGGCCCAGGTTCGGCGAGCGGATCACCGCCGAGGCGCAGCGCGCCGGGCGGCGTGTCCTAGGTGCCAGCGCTACCAGGAGCCCTTGATCGTCGCCCTTCGATCGCGGGCAGGGCCACATGAGAGACGGGTGAAGCGCCATGTCGGAGCGGGTCCTCGTTCCGTTCGAGGGTGAGGGCACCGGACTCGCGGAGCTCAGCTGGGGCCAGCAGCAGATCTGGGCTGTCATCCAGGACCAGGGCAGCTCCCTGCCGATGGGCGGCGCCCGGGCGCTGCCCCCCGGCCAGAGGGTGGCGGACGTCGCGGCCGGGCTAAGCTTCATCATGAGCCGCCACCAGGCTTTGCGCACCAGGTTGCGCTTTGGCCCCGACGGGCAGGCCCAGCAGGTGGTGCACGCCTCCGGCGAGGCCGCGCTCGAGGTCGTGGACGCGGGCGAGCGCGACCCGGGCGAGGTGGCGGCCGCCGTCGCCGCCGGGTATAAGGCGCGGCAATTCGACTACGAGGCCGAATGGCCGCTGCGGATGGCCGTGGTCACCCACCATGGCTCCGCCACGCATGTCGTGCAGGTGATCTGCCATATCGCGCTGGACGCGTTCGGCCTGGCCGCGCTGTATGACGACTTCGACCATCGCGATGAACGGACCGGGCCGGTGACGGCGATGCAGCCGATGGAGCAGGCCAGCCGGCAGCGCGGCCCGAGTGGGCGCCGTGCGCACGAGGCGTCGATGCGTTATTTCGAGCGGGTGGCCGCGGAAATCCCCGACCTCCAGCTCAAGGAGTCGGGTGACCCGCGGCGGCCGCGTTTCTGGCAGGTCACCCTCGACTCGCCGGCGGGTTACCGGGCAGCGGGGATGCTGTCGGCCCGGCTCGGCTTCGGCACGTCCCCGGTTCTGCTCGCCGCGTTCGCCGTCGGCCTTGCCTCCGTTTCCGTCAGCCAGCGCGTCGCGATGCACCTAACGGTAAGCAACCGGTTCCGGCCGGGGTTCGCCGACTCAGTCAGCCCGGTGATGCAGTCCGCCATTGTCGTGATCGAGACGGACGGCCCGTTCGAGGAGGTCGTCAGGCGAGCCTGGCAGTCCGGGCTCGGCGCGTACAAGCACGCCTATTACGATCCGGCGGCTGCGAACGAGGTGTGGAAACGGCTAGTGGCCGAGCGCGGCGTGGAGCCGGACTGGAGCGTGGTGTTCAACGACCGCCGGGTGCTCGACCGCGAGATCGCTGACACTGTCCCCGCGACGGACGGGGCGCCATCGCTCCGCGACGAGCTGACCCGGTCCACGCTGACCTGGGGCGACCGCAACGACATGCCCCAGCAGAAAGTCTTCCTGTACATTACTGACGCGCCGGACACGCTGTGCTGCGAATTGTGGGCGGATACTCACTTCGTGGCCCCGGCGGACATGGAGAAACTGCTCGGGCACATGGAGACGGTGATCGTCAACGCCGCGGCGGTTCCCGGAGGCCGCTGACTGCATCCCCTGGTCTCAGGCTCGTCCCTCGGCTGGGCTGAAGCCCCGTGGCCGCGGGTCACATACGTGTATAAGGGTGTTTATCAGCAATAATGTCGATATGGGGGCATCGTTCTTGCTAGCCTGCCATTCACCGCACACGAACGACGGGAAGCTAACGGATGAACCGGAGCGCAGGTCATCACCGTTCGACGCAGGCGGGACGACCGGGCGCGCAGCGCCGTAAGCGGCCCATCCAGGCCACCCTCGCCGCACTGATCGTGATCCCGCTAGTCTCCCTGGTCGCACTGTGGGCGTTCGCCGCGGAAAATGCCGTCACCAGTGCGATCGCCCACTACGGGACGGACACGGTGGACAAGGACGTGGGCACCGTGACCGAGGCCGTCGTGACGCAGGTGGACACCGAACGGGCTGACACTTACCTTTTTCAGGCCGGGCACGGGTTGGTCAGCCGCGCGAACCTGGTGGCGCAGCGCGCACAGACCGATGCCGCGATCAGCACATTCGAGCAGGGGCTGCACGCCGCCTTCGGTGACCTGCCGACCGCGTCACAAGAACTGGCGAACGTCGCGGTCGCCGCGCTCGGCCAGCTCCCATCGATCCGTGCCGGGGTGGACAGCAGCCGCATCGCCCCGCTTACCGCGTTCGGGTCCTACGACGCTGTCACCGACGCGTTCTTCCCGTTCGCCCGGAGCGCCGCCTTGGTGGGCCAGTCGGTATCGCTGTCGGAGCTTGTCGAAGGCGACACCGACGAAAGCCTGTCGGCGGAACTCATCGCGCGTGAGTTTCCGCTCGCGCTGGCTGCGATGTCCCGCGGCGGGGTGATGACCGCGGGGGAACAGCGGCTGTTCGCGCAGTCCGTCGGCCAACAGCGGCTGGAAGACCAGCTGGGCAGCTCGCTCGAGTTCTGGCAGCAGATACCCGACCCCTACACGCCGCTGCTGGAGTCGAAGACGTTCGCGGGCTTGGCGGCAATGGAGGACCAGATCATCGCGACCGCGCCGGGGAAGCCGATCACGGTCGTCCCGACGTCGTGGAACCAGGCGTTCACAGCGGTCGAGGCGGCGTCCACCCAAGCCCAGGACACCGCGCTGCTCGGGATACGTAAGGGCGCGGCGCACGCCGGCGACGTGATCTTGTTCCGCCTCGTGCTTGTCGGCGTGCTTGGTCTCATCGGAGTCGCCTTGTCCGTCGTGCTGCTGCTCGGCTTCGGCCGGCGCATCGCGGCTGAGCTCAAGGACCTGCGCCGTGAAGCGCACGGTCTGGCGCAGGAGCGTCTGCCGTCGGTGCTGGGACGTCTCACCGCAGGGGCTGACGTCGATGTCGAGGCAGCGGCGCCGCCGTTGGCGATTGATGCGAGAACCAGGGAAGTCGCCGAGACCGCTGACGCATTCTCCGTCGTCCGGCGGGCGGCTATCGAGGCGGCAGTCGGGCAGGCGCGGCTACGCAAGGGAGTCAGCAATATCTTCCGGAGCCTGGCCCGGCGCAACCAGTCCTTGCTACAGCGTCAGCTCCGGATGCTGGACGAGATGGAGCGGGAGACGACGGACCCCAGCGTGCTGGAGAGGCTGTTCCAGCTCGATCACCTGACGACCAGGATGCGCCGTCAAGCGGAAGGCCTGATCATACTGTCCGGCGCGGCGCCGGGCCGCGACTGGCGGGAGCCGGTCCCGGTCGCCGAGATGCTCAACGGCGCGATCGGGGAGATCGAGGATTACGTGCGCGTGGATATGCGTATCGACTCGCGCGACTACATGTCCGGCGCGGTTGTCGCGGACGCGACGCACCTGCTCGCCGAACTGATCGAAAACGCCACCGCGTACTCGCCGCCGTCGACACGGGTAACGGTGTCAGGGTCACGGGTGGCGCGGGGGTATGCGATCGACATCGTGGACCGCGGTCTGGGCATGCCGCCGGAGCTGATGCAGCAGCTCAACGAGCGGCTGTCCCGGGCACCTGAGTTCGATCTCGCCAGCAGCGACCAGCTCGGCCTGCTCGTCGTCAGCCAGCTCGCCGCCAGGCACGGGATCAAGGTCAGCCTGCGGCCGTCGCCCTACGGTGGCACAGCCGCGGTCGTGCTGTTCCCGGCGGACTTGGTGGCCGACGAAACGCAGGTCGCGATGCCTCCCGCGCCTTCAGCGCGCGAGATCCGGCGAGCTCGGGACGCGCCCACGGTGCCGCGGAACGCTTCTGAGCCCACCAACGGGCTTCCCCGGCGGCAACGGCAGGCGGGGATCGCCTGGGAAGCAGCGAGGCCCAGTGCGGAAGCACAGTCTGAACGGTCACCGGAACGCGCGCGCTCCCTGACTTCCGCCATCCAGCAAGGTTGGCGTGCGGGCAGGGCAACCGACGACGGAGGACGATGACAGCTCAAGGTGACCTTGACTGGCTGCTCGCGAACATGGTCGCGACAGTCGACCTAGTGCGCCACGCGGTACTGCTCTCCGGCGACGGCCTGCCGATGGCAGCCTCGTCAGACATGAGTCCCGACGAGGTGGACCGGCTGGCAGCGCTCGCGTCCGGAGTGCAGAGCCTGGCACGTGGCGCGGGCCAGGAACTCGCTGCCGGTGAAGTCCGGCAGACGATCATCGAGATGGACCTCGCGCTGTTGTTCATCGCGCCGGCAGGGCAGGGGACATGCCTGACGGTGGTCGCCGACATCAATGCTGATGCTGGCCAGGTCGCCTACGAGATGGCAGTACTGGTCAAACGAGTTGGCGTGCACATGGTAGCGAACCCGCGTTAGGGGGCTTCGTGGCTGACGACAAGTGGAAAGACTGGGATGCGGGACCGGTTTCGCGTCCCTACACACTGACCGGCGGACGTACCCGGCCCCGCGCCGATCGCGTGTACGACCTGATGGATGTCGTCGGCCATGGCGGGGCCGTCCCGGACCCTGCGGTACTGCGTCCCGAGCAGATGCGGATGGTCGCGGTCTGCTCGACCCCGGTGACCGTTGCTGACCTTGCCTCTGCGACGGACCTTCCGCTTGGGGTCCTCCGTATCCTGCTCGCCGACCTGGTGCACGATCAGGTGCTCGAGGTCCGTACCCCCGCCGCGAAAACCCGCCTCACCGACAAGAACGTCCTCCGCCAGGTCCTAGAGGGCCTGCAGACCCTCTGACCGGCACGCGACGCCTACAGGTGGCAACCGCTGGGCGAACGGCGGCGCCGCTAGCCTGAGGCATGATCACTTGCGTGGTTGAGTACGTCGTCGATCCGGCGAAGATCGATGCCTTCGAGCGCTTCGGCCGCCGGTGGATCGAGCTGGTCAATTCACATGGCGGCATGCATCACGGCTACTTCTTGCCGGCCGAGGGGGCCAGCGATAAAGCGCTGGCGCTGTTCAGCTTCCCCAGTCTTGCCGCTTATGAACAGTATCGTGCCCTGTTCGGCAGTGACCCGGACTTCATCGAGGCGGATCGCATCAGGGACGAGAGCCGCTGCGTGCTCCGTTACGAGCGGACTTTCATGCGGCCCTTGCTGCCCGGGCACCAAGCAAGGTAGGCAGCCCGTCTGGAGACGTCAGGCCGCACGCGCTCTCATGCCCGTTCAGAGCGCTCGCCCGTCGCGCGGCCGGCGGTGTTTGCGGTACGGTCTGGCTGGTTATGGCCGTTCTTCCGCTCGGTGATCGTTTCGGGAATCTCCTGGTGAGCCTCGATCCGGTGGCCGGGACACGTTCTGCTATCCAGGACCGGGTTCGACGCAGAACTCGTTGCCTTCGGGGTCTTGCATCACTGTGTGGCTGGCATGGATGCGGACCACGGTGGCTCCCAGCTGTTCCAGCCTCGATACCTCGGTGGCTACCGGACCGGGAGCCCTCAGGTCGAAATGCATCCGGTTCTTCGCGGCCTTTGCTTCCGGAACCCTAGTGAACCAGATATTCGGCCCGCCCCAGCCCGCGGCCTCGACGAAGGCCTTGTCCGTCGTCGAGTCCTCGTCCACATCCGAGCCGAAGACGGCCGCCCAGAACATGGCCAGTTCGAGCGCGTCCGCAGCGTCGAAGGATACAGACTTAATCACACTCGGCATGCGCGTAACATAACCGCGCGACCCGCCTGGGGCACCTGGTTTTATCCGCAGACCGTGAACGTGGGCGCGGCTCAGGTACGCCGCTTCTGGCGATAGTGCGCCGTCTTGTTGCGGTTGCCACAGCGTTCCATCGAGCACCAGCGGCGGGTGCCTGGTCGTGAGCGGTCGATGAACAGCAGTGTGCAGCCAGCGCACGTGCGGACACGTGCGAGTTCGGGGCCCGTCATGAACTCGACGCTCTCCCGCGCGATGTGGGCAAGCGCCCCGGTGACCGGATCGGGCCCGACCGACACGCGCGCGAGGTCGGGTCCGATCTGTGGCGCGGCGACCGGCCTGCGCGCCCACTCGTTGACGAGCCGGAGATCAGGTGCGCCCGGAGGGCTGCCCTCGCGGGCGCAGTCGAGTACGCGCCGGATCGCCTCTCGCAACTCGCGCGCGTCGTCGAGAAGCTGACCGCTCGCGCATGGCGCGGCCGCCATTCCCGCCTCGGCGATCCAGCGGTCGAGGTCGTGCGGAGCGGCCAGCCGTTCGATCCGGCTGCCGGCCGGGCGGCCGAGGGTCGCGAGGAAGTCCAGAGTCACGTGCCCGAGGCCGAAACGGAAATCACTCATCGCAGCACCAGTATAAGTAGTGTTGCAGACACCAGTTAAACCGGTGTGCATTGCCGCCCATGAGCGCACTGACGGCATGGCTCGCGAAGGCTCCCAATGACCCCTGGCAACGCCGGCTGCTGGCGGCGAGCTTCGCCGACGCGTTCGGGACGGGCCTGTTCCTGCCGCTGTCGGTGATCTACCTCACGCGGATCGTCGGGCTCTCCCCGGCGCGTGCCGGGCTCGGCCTGACGATCGCCGGCTTCCTTGCGATTGCCGCGTCACCGTTGTCGGGGGCACTGCTCGCCCGGTTCGACGCGCGCAGGGTAGTGCTCGGCTGCTTCGCGGCGAGCGCCTTCGGGTTTGTCGCCTACATCGCCGTCGGCTCGTTCGCCTCGTTCCTCGGCGTGGCGATCGTGGTCCAGTTCGCCAGCCGCATGCAGCGGCCCGCCACGGCCGTGCTCACGCTCGGCGTGACGCCGCGTCCCGGACAAGTAGACGCGCTCGCATGGCAGCAGTCGCTCCGTAACCTCGGCTACGGCGCGGGCGGCCTGCTCGCCGCGCTCGCGCTGCTGGTTCACGGCAAGACCCCGTTTGTGATGCTGCTCGCGGCGAATGCCGCCTCCTACGTCGTGGCCGGACTGTTCGTGCTGCAGCTACCGGCGGTCCCGCCGCCCGAGCGCCGGGGCGGCGACGCGGCCGGCTACCGGGAGGTCCTCCATGATCGCGCCTACGTGGGCCTGGCGCTCCTGAACGTGATCATGGCGCTGCACGACAGCCTCCTGCTCGTCGCGATGCCGTTGTGGATCGTCACCCGTACCAGAGCGCCGCTCCCGCTGACCGGGCTGCTGTTCGCCCTCAACACCGTCCTCGTCGTGCTCTTGCAGGTGCGGGCCACCCGCAACATCGCCGCGCGCGGTGGGATCATCCGCAGCTACCGCACCGCCGCCGTGTCATTCGTGCTCGCGTGCGGCGCCTTCGCCCTGGCCGCCGGAGCACCCGTCATCGCCGCGACCGTGCTGCTCGTCTTCGCGCTCGGTGCGCTGACCAGCGCGGAGCTGGTGACCTCGGCAGGCGAGTGGTTCCTGTCCGTCAACCTCGCCCCAGTCCGGCTGCGCGGGCGCTACCTCAGCGTTTTCAAGACCTCCATGGCTGTGCAGCAGGCGGCCGGGCCGGTACTCGTCACGACCATCCTCACCGGCTGGGGGCGGCTAGGCTGGCTCGCGCTCGCGTCGCTGCTCGCCGCAGGCACCCTCGCAAGCCGTCGTCTTGCTGCACGCGAGACCGCCCGCCGCGTCTCGCCCACGGCAACCGCACCGCTCCCGCAGATGCCCGCTGCAGATCGCCGGCTTCGTGCCGAGGATCGAGTTGATTAAACCCGGCTGAACGGATCGGAGTGCCCACGACCGGTTGTGCGCGCACAGTCAACTCCGGGCTGGTCATTTCGGCTGACAATTGGGATATCTCAATCGGTGTTTGGAGAAGCAGGCAACGACCATGAATGTGCTGTACGACACCAGGACGGTGCGCCCACTCGACCGCTACGAGTATTACCGGGCGGGTGCCGGTGCCGAGCTGGCACCGGTGGCGATCCGCGGGCGTGCACCAGGCGTGTTGCTCGCGGCGATGTCGATCACCAAGATCGGCGACTTCATAATCGAGTTGCTGACCTGGGCGGCGGACTCCGAAGTCGTGGCGCACCGGACCGACCGCCTGATCAGGGCCTGTGATCCCGAGTGCTACCGGATACTTCTGAGCATCAACGGCGGAATTCGGACGGAACAGGCGGGCAGCCAGGTGTCCTACCGCGCCCGGGACATCGCACTGTGCGACCTGTCCCGCCCCTGGCGGTCCTTCCATACGACGGGGCCCGTCCCTATGCGGGTTGTCATGGTGACATTCCCACGCGCGCTGGTGCCGGTCACCTGCGGCACGATCCAGCCGCTCATCGGTACCCTCATGCCGAGGAACCTGCCCGGACGCAGCCTGATCGCGCAATTCCTGATCGGGCTGACCGGCACCGCCACCGTCGCCGGACACGAGGCCGATCCGGATCTCGCCGAGGTCCTGGGCGAGTGCACGGTCGGGCTGATCCGCCAGCGACTCGGCCTGCCGGATGGGATCACTCCGCGCACCCGGCGTCTACTGCGCACGGCATGCTGCCGCGCAGTCATCGGCCGGGACCTCGGTAACCCGGCGCTCGGCCCGGACCAGATCGCCAAGGCTGCCAATATCTCGCCGCGCTACCTGCACAAGCTGTTCCAGGACACCGAACATACGCCGATGAAACTACTCAAACGGCTTCGATTGGAGGCATGCCACCGCGACCTGCAAGATCCGGCCCTGAGCACGACGCCCATCAAGGACATCATCTCCGCGCACGGCTACCTTCGCCCCGACCAGTTCGCCAGAGACTTCAAGCAACTGTTCGATATATCGGCAACACAGGTCCGTCAGCTGGCCAGCGGCGACATGAGCGCGCCGTCCGGACACCACGCATCGCCGCTCCAGCAGGCAGGCATGGAGGACCCGAGATGACCGCCGTTTCCGGCAGTCCAGCTGCCAGCCTGGCCACCGGCCAGGTATGCGGCATGTTCGCTGTCGACATCGCCGGGTACACCCGGCCGGACCGCGACGACGACATCCGCCTGTATCTGCACGAGGAGCTCTACCGGCTCCTCGAACGGGCCTTCAATGGTTCCGGAGTTCCCTGGACTGCCTGTATCCACGAGGACCGCGGTGACGGGGTACTGATCGTCCTGCCGCCTGGTATCGCGTTCACCGGCATCATCGACCCGCTGCCCGACCGGCTCCGCGGGCTCATCCGCCGCCACAACCACGTCTCCTGCGACGCGGCACGTATCCAGCTCCGCGCAGCCGCCCACATCGGGCCGGTCAGCCACGACGGGCACGGCTTCGTCGGCAGCGACATCAACCTGCTGTTCCGCATGCTCGATGCCCGGCCGTTCAAGCGCGCGCTCGCCGACTCCAGCGGCGACACGGCCCTGATCGTCTCCGACTACGTCTACCGCAGCGTCGTCCGTCCTCACCCCACCCTGGTCAGCCCCGACCTCTTCCAGCCGATCAGGATTCAGGTCCGGTACACCCGGGTGAAGGCATGGACCCACATATTAGGCGCACCACCGTTAAAGGCACCGTCTCCGTTAAAGGCACCGTGGGTGTTATGCGCCGCGTGACCGATTCGGCCTTGCTAAGTGGGGCGCTCCGGAAGTTCGTCGGGGCCTGGGGGATCGGTCCGGCGCTCTGATCGTGTTACCCGGGAGCTGCAAGGGACCACTGGGACTTGTGCTGTGATCCCCAGTGCCGCTGCGAACCCCTTGAATGTGACATTCATGGGCACCTGACCCTATGGTTGTGACAAGGGTGTGGCTCCCTTAAAGTGACAGCCAGGTGCTGCTCCCTGGCCAGCGGCACCGATGGCGCCATTGGGCACGCTCTATAGCGCTACTGATCGGTTTGAGCGGCACCGATGGCACCATCGGCATGCTGCTCACTCGGAGGAG
>JAFARZ010000280.1 GCA_019245115.1 Streptosporangiaceae bacterium
AGCTACCAGATCAGGAGATTTACCGCTCTCCATTAGCTGGACTGCGCGCATCCGCTCTTCCTCGGTCGCCCTCCGGCCCTTTCGTGACATACGGATATTATGCCATATAGGTCAAGAAAAGTCCAGAAACTTATGAATTACTTAGTAGGTACGCCGCGAACCTGCCGTCTTCCTGTCACACGTGCAAGCTCCACGGTCCGCCTGCCGCATTAGTCGGCAGTACGGCTGTAGCCCCAGCCATGCTGGTATGTCCAGTAGCAGCCCCGAACTGGCAGGTCCTGGGAGGCGATCATCTATAGCCAGTCGACGCACTTGTCGAGGTCCGGAGCCTGGCCGGGCGTCAGGCGAGGTCCACGGCCGTGTGGAGCCCGGGCTGGCCGTGTGTCGCGATTACGACGACGTGGCGCTCGTTCGCCCCGGACTCGGCGAGCTTCCTAAGCCTCGATTCACCGGCAAATAGGGATGTCCTGGGGCGTGTCAACGTGAAAGGTGCCCTCTGAACTGGGACGATAGGAGTATCTGACGCTTCTGTCGTCTAGTTCGAGAGGACACCTGGTAAGTGCGATTGTTGCATAGCCTGGCCAAGACGCACGCATCGTTCGATGACCCGAATCTCGTGTCGCATGCCGGGCTGGTCCCGGTGATGGCCCTGGCGCAGCGCGCCGGGCTCAGCGATCTGGTCGCCGCGCACGTCCGGCCAGGTGGCGAGTGCGGGGTCAACGCGCAGCTGAAAGTGCCGTGCCTGGTCGCCGGGATGGCCGCTGGCGCAGACAGCATCGATGACATGGATCTGCTGCGGCACGGCGCGATGACGTCGTTGTTCGGCGGGGTCCGGGCACCGTCGACGCTGGGCTCGCACCTGCGCTGCTATGCCTGGGGCAACGTGCTCCAGCTGGAGAAGGCGGGCCGGGAGTTCCTGTCGGAACTGACGCGGCAGGCGCCGCTGCTGCCCGGTAAGGAGACGCTGGCGTTCATCGACATCGACTCGATGCAGAAACGGGTTTACGGGCACGCCAAGCAAGGAGCCAGGTTCGGGCACACGAAGATCCAGGGGAAATCGCTGCTGGTCCGGGGCCTGAACGCGCTGGCTGCGACCATCAGCACGCCGATCGCGGCACCGGTGATCGCCGCCACCAGGCTGCGCGGCGGGAACGCCGCCTCCGCCCGCGGCGCGGCGAGCCTGGCCGCGCAGGCCATCGGCACCGCGCGGGACTGCGGGTGCACGGGGATGATCGTGGTCCGGATGGACTCGGCGTTCTATAACGCCGCCGTGATCAGCGCGATCCGCCGCGCCGGTGCCCGGTTCTCCGTTACCGTCCCGATGAACGCCAGCATCCGCGCCGCGATCACCGCCATCGGGGAGGATGCCTGGACGCCGATCCGGTACCCGCGCGCGATCTGGGATGAGTGCGCCATGAGGCGCACTGCTATATAGCCCGCTCAGCGGGCAGGAATGAGAGGAGATATTCCTGGATCTGATGGCTTACCGGAACCCGAAAGGGCGCAAGGAAAAATAGCATGCCAGGAAACCGGCGGATGCGCCCAGGTGCATGGGGCATCGCGCCGGGAGATCCGCGTGATATGGCGAAAGCCTGACTGCCTGAATCCTAGTCTCCAGAAGGTGAAAAGATCCGCCCGCCGGAAAGGCACCTGTAACCGGCGCCGGCCCCTGCGGCGTGATGATCGTCCGCGCGCCGCAATCCTCCCGGGGTGCAGGAGCGATGCCCAGCGAGGGCATTAAAGGAGACGGAAGGGACGCCTAAGTCACGCTAGAACGTATGGCAGTGTGAACATGGGATCGCCTAAGGCCCAGAGGGCTATGGCGACGGAGTGCCCGTAGTAATCGGCGAGGTAACGTCCGCCCAATCTGGAGACCGCTAATAACGGACCACAGGGTGAAGGGGCACAGGCAACTGAACGAGAAGAAACCATGAGGTATGCGCAATGCAGAAAGCCGCAGTGGTGCTTGGCGTTCTCCGCGAACGCGGCGAAAGGAAACTGCCGTGCACGCAACTGTACAGGCAGATGTTCAACAAGGACCTGTACCTGATGGCCTACGGGAACATTTATCCGAACAAAGGAGCGATGACCCCTGGGGCCAGCGAGGAAACGGCGGACGGGATGTCCGAGGCGAAGATCGAACAGATCATAGGGCTGATGCGGCAGGAACGGTACAGGTTCGCACCGGCCCGCCGCACCTACATTCCCAAGAAAAACGGGAAGCTCCGCCCCCTCGGAATGCCGTCCTGGTCAGATAAGCTAGTCGGGGAAGTCATCCGGATACTGCTGGAAGCATACTACGATCCGCAGTTCTCGGATAATTCCCACGGTTTCCGGAGAGGCAGGGGCTGCCATACCGCACTGCGGGAAATCAGCAACACCTGGACCGGGACCACCTGGTTTATTGAAGGTGACGTCTCCGACTGCTTCGGCAGGCTTGACCACGAAATCCTTCTCGGGATTCTGGCGGAGAAAATCCATGACAGCCGTTTCCTCCGGCTTATCCGCAACATGCTCAGAGCCGGGTACCTCGAAGACTGGGAATACCGTGAAACGTTCAGCGGATGCCCGCAAGGCGGTGTCGCATCGCCAGTCCTTAGTAATATTTACCTGAACAAGCTCGATGAATTCATCGAGCAGGAACTGATCCCGCAGTACACACGGGGAACCAGCCGGAAAGATAACCCCGAATACGACAGGGTAAAATACCAGCTGCGCAAAGCGCGCCAGAACGGGAACCGGGCACAAGCACGGGACCTGAAAGCCCTCAGGCGCAGAATCCCCGCCAGGGACCCGACGGACCCGGGATACCGCCGCCTGAAGTACACACGGTACGCGGACGATCACATCCTGGGATTCACGGGCCCCAGGGCCGAAGCCGAGCAGGTCAAGGCACGGATCGCCGGGTTCCTCCGGGAGACCCTCAGGCTGGAACTCAACGACGCCAAGACCCTGATCACCCACGCCCGCACCCAGCGGGCACGCTTCCTCGGCTACGACATCACCGTCCAGCACGACAACACGAAACTCACCGGCGGCCGGAGATCGGCCAACGGGGGAATCGCGCTCAAAGTGCCCCCGGACGTGATCAAGGCCCAGTGCGCCCGATACCGGCTGCACGGCAAACCGTGGCACCGGCCGAAGCTCCAGAACCTGGACGACTACGACATCGTCCGCCTCTACGGAGCCGAGTACCAGGGCGTCGTCAACTACTACCTCCTCGCCCAGGACGTCTACCGGCTGAACACCCTGTGGTGGTACTCCACGACGTCCATGCTGAAAACCATGGCAGCCAAGCACCACGGCACCGTCTCCAAGATGGCGGCCCGCTACAAGGCCAAAGTCAAGACCAGGAACGGACCGCGGACCTGCTTCGAAGCCAGGAGAAAGCGCGAAGGCAAGAAGGACCTCGTAGCACGATCCGGCGGGATCATCCTGCAGCGCGACCGGTACGCGGTCATCCGCGATCCCCGGCCCGCCCCGGCCGCCTACCCCCGCAAGGAGCTGATCTCCCGGCTCCGCCAGCGGGAATGCGAGCTCTGCGAGACCGGCACCACGGTGGCAGTTCACCAGGTCACCGGCCTCAAAGCGCTCGGGCAGCCTGGACCGGGCCAGCCCGCGTGGGCCGCCCTCATGGCGAAAAAGCGGCGCAAGACGCTCATCGTCTGCGCAGCCTGCCATGACTGGATTCACGAGAACCCCGTCACGCAAGCGGCCTAAGTTGCTGGAAAGCCCGGTGCGGTGAAAGTCGCACGCCGGGTTTGGAGGGAGGCTGCCCCGAAAAGGCCCGGGTTCATCCAGGATGAAACCCAGGACCTCGCGGGGCAGCCGACCCTACTCAGCTGGGTGTCTGGGTTTCCGACGCGGAAGTGGCCGAGGCGGAGTACACGGCGTTCGCCTCGAAGAAGGGCCAGGCGGTCACCGCGCGGCTGATCGTGCGCCGGGTCCGTGACCTGAACAAGCAGGCGGCTGGCGGGCAAGACGAGCTGTTTCCCGTCTGGCGCTACCACGCCGTGTTCACCGACTCCCCCTTCGAGCTGATCCAAGCCGAAGAACAGCACCGCGACCACGCCGTGGTGGAGCAGGTCTTCGCGGACATCACCAGCGGGCCTCTTGCTCACCTGCCATCTGGGGTTTTTGCCGCGAATGCGGCCTGGCTTTCGATCGCGGCCATGGCGCATAACCTGCTCCGCGCCGCCGGCGCCCTGGCCAGCCTGCCGTTCGCGAAGGCCCGGGCAGCGACCATCCGCCGCGACCTGATCGCCATCGCGGCCCGCACCGCCCGGCACGGCCGCGGCCACCTCACCCTCCACCTGCCCGAAGGCTGGCACCGTGAGCAGGAATGGCTCAGCCTCCTCTCTGCCCGCGGGCCGCCCGCCAAAGCGGCCTGACCAGCCCTGACCCGGTCTGCACCCCGACGGCCCGAACGGCCACCCCGAAACCCCGCCCCCGAGCCCAGGAACCGGACAAGCCGCACAACAGGTGAGCGGCAGGACGCCCGCGCCCGCATCCACTTCGCAGAACTCCCCGTGCAGCAATCAAGCCAGAAACGGCTCGCCGCAATTAACCGGTGGATCGAGGATAAGAAGCCCTCCCGTAAACGATTAGCTACTGCCGAGGCGATCGCTAGCCGTCGGCGGCGGCATGCGAACTCCTTTCCCTTGTCTTTGCCAGCATGGCGTCCGGATAGCCCGCAGTCAGCAGTGTCACCCGGGCCACCGCCGCTGACCATGAATTCTGTCGGCAGTCTTCCGGCAGTCTTCGCAGGCGACTTGATCACGGCCAGGCCAGCGGCGACTCAACACAGCGCTCGGCTGACTTCCGGGCTGAGTCGCACCGAGAGGTCGTTAGGTTGCCTCGGAGGGACGTCAATGCACACCGCGCTGTCTGCCGACAAGGGTCACGAGCGCCCCGCTGCCGTGATTACCCAATGGATTGGCGCGCAGCGCCACCGCAATCGGTGTGCGCGGAGGTGATGCGATCGATGCCTCTGGTCAGCATGGGTGAGGCCGGATCGGCCTCCGGCTGGGCAAGGTAACCGGTTGCTGGCCAGTCCCGGGCGCCGAGCGCGGGTGGTTGCTCAGGGCGGGGCCTTACAGGACGTGCTCGCGCTCGCCAGAGCCTGGCCTAGCTCGGTGATCAGGGCGCTGCCCTGGGCGCAGCCGCCGTGCAGAAGGAGCATGCCGGTGCGCGGCTTGTGCTCGGGATCCACCACGATGGACACCTCGTTCTTCCCGCCGGGTCGGCGGGCGATCTTGAGGGTAACCGTCGCTGCGCTAGCACTGGCAAACGCCGGGCTAGGGTCGAACCGCGCCCACACGGCGGCGCACCGATAGGAATACCGCACCTCGACCGTCCCCCAGTACGTGCCGTCTTTGGCCCGCACCGCGCTGCTGGCCAGCTGCTGAGCGTTATAATCACATTGAGCCACTGTGGGGTACGCGCCATCGGTCACGAGCGCGCCATGGCCTAATAGAGTCCACCACAACAAGCCGCCAGCCAGCACGGCGGCGACGCCGACCGCGCTCCTGGGAGCCCACCGCGCCCGGCGGACCCGATCGAGCCGGGCGCGGCTTATCCAGGCGGGGGCGGCCGCTGACCCGACCTTGGCGCCGGTGACGTCAGCCGACGCGGTGTGGGCCAGGCTCGTCAACGGGCCCGGCTCCGGATCCAGCAGAGCTTCCGCCCGCCTGGGGCGCGCTGCCGCGGGCTGGCGCTGGTCGCCGTGGCTGTCGGCTACCTCAGAATGGCCATCCTGTTCGGTGTCATTGTGCAGAGCGCTCATCAGCCGCGTGCGCGCGGGTTCGTCCAGCTCGAGCGCGTCGGCGAGCATCCGCACCGAGCGGCCATATGGCCTGCTCGTGCACCCTCGCTCCATATCGCTCAGAGCCCGCACACTCAGCCCCGCCTGCCGGGCGAGTTCTTCCTGGGTCAAGCCAGCGGCCACCCTGTACCCGCGCAAGATGCGGCCAAAGCCCACCGGATCCGCCCCTTCGCCCACGATTGGCTCCTCAGATCCGACCGCCAGATTTAAGAATTATGCTTATCCGGCAAGTCTGACATAAGCGGCAGGCGCGCGCGTGGTGCCTGCCGACCGGGGGTGCCGAACCGCGCAGCCCGCCCGAGCGGTCGGGTGTCGCGGCCAACGGTGATCGGCTGGCGGGCCCGCAACCGGCAGGGTGGCATCGCAGCGCTGGAGGATGAGCCTGGCGGCGATCATCAATTGGCGCGATATAAGTGCTGATATGCGCGCTGTCGCCCACTCAGCCTGCATGAGGAGCCCGCCGCGCCGAGTCGGCGTTCGGATCGTTCGTTCTCAGGATTGCCAATCGCGCGGAGCGACTATCGCTGGTTGTGGCCGTCGCGAGATCGGGTTGTTATCCGGCAGGGAGGCGTGCTTGCGTTGTGCTGGTGGCTGGTGCCGGTTGGGAGTCCCGGTGCGGGCCGGCCTGTGCGGGGCCGGTGGCGTTGAGCTGGATTCGGCGGTCGTGTGGCGTGCGGGTGGTTGTAGCTTGCGGGGCAGGATCTTCCCGCCGGGTCCGGTGGGCAACGTGCTGGCCAGCCAGATCCGCCCGGGCTGAAGGGTGATCGGGAGCTGGTTCCGGGCGAAGTCGTGCAGGTTTTCAGGTGTGGCGCTGGTGCCAGGGCGCAGGACGACGGCGGCGCTGATGTCCTGGCCCAGGTGCGGGTCCGGGATGGCTGTGACGGCGACCTGGGCTACGGCCGGGTGTGTGGCCAGCACCTGTTCGATCTGGCGTGGGTGCACGTGACGTCCGCCGCGGGCGATCGTGCCGTTGCGGAGGGCCTGGATTTCCGTGCCGCGTCGCCAGACAAGCGGCTGCTGTTCGGCTGGTGCCTGCGGGCAATCCGGGGCGGAGAGGATTTCGCGGCGGGCGGCCCGGGCGGCCGATACCCGCTGCCGGTAGTTAGCGAAGACGGACTTCGCCGTCCGGCTCGCCGAGGTAGGCGTAGTCGGATCCCTCGTAGAAGTGGTCGCCGAGCTGGCCTGCCCCGGTCGCCCAGTCCTTCAGTTCTGGCGCTGTGGCGGCCATGACCAGGACTCCGCCGACCCGGCTGATGTGGTGCCCGTGGCTGGCCCGGGAGTACGACGGCGCCTGCCGCTGCGCCAGCGGCAGGCGGCGCTGATACCGGACAGCGGCGATCGCCAGATCCAGCCCTGGGGTGTGCCAGCGGACGGTTCCGGCGGGCATGCCGAGCGGGAGCCGCTGCCGCAGCTGCAGCGCGGCCTGCGTGCTCAGCGAGGTGAGCCCCGACGGGATCAGGGCGATCGGATCGGCGGGTCCGGCATCGAACGGGTTCGGGTCCAGGAACGGCGGGCCGATCAGTACCAGGGTCCCGGGGACACGCTGGTAGGCCAGCCCCCACAGCAGGCGTGCCAGCAGCCGCCCGCCGCGCAGGTCTGACAGCACATGCCAGGTGTCATGGAACTGGTTGGTGCTGAACCTGACACCAGTGCCCGGCCGCGGCGTGATCACCGTGTACTCCCGCCCGTCAAGACGCAGCGCATGCCGGTGCAGCTTGACCCGGTCACCCATGCGCGCGCCAGTACGCGGCCGCGAAGCCCCGCCCAACCAGCACCTCCGATCCGGCAACCTTGTAAAAGCCCGCTCCAGTGCAGCAGTCGCGGCCACCCGGCGGCAACACGTTTCTCACCTGCACGGATCGCCCAAGGGCTTATGCGAGGGGACGTTGCGTCGCTGACGATGGAGATAACGCCGTATGTGTCCGCGGCGGGGGGCGCCTATGGCGGGGCGGTGCTGGAAGGCGCGGGATGAGGCGGCGGACGCATAGGTCAGCCTAGGCCGCCACCTGCTCCAGCGCGTCTTCGGTTCTCGCGGCGAGGATGAGCCACTGCCCGATCCTCTGAGCGCGCTGGCCGCCGATCCGGATGACGATGATGCGCTGGCGGCGGTGCGCTTGGCGATCCGGCAGGCACTGGCCGGTGATCCGGCCCTGGAGGCTGAGGCGCGTTCCACTCGCCGGTCATCGTCTGGATGACTCATGTTGAGGATGACGAGGTGCTCGTCGGCCTCCCAGCCGTGCGCGGATCGCCGCCAGGAGGGACGACGGCGACCCTGTACCGGCTGAGGGTCTTCAATGCCGGGATCAGTTCCTCCACGGTCTCGGTGTTGACGTACACGCCGCCGCCAGCTTCGATAGCCGCCGAGGCGATCAGGTTCCCGTCGCTATCTGTGACGGTCACCTGGTAGCCGCTCATGCTGAGCGTTCTCCTGTCGTGTCTGGTTACAGGTAGCCGGGGCCATGCGCGGGCTGGCAGGGGCCCCGCGCGTGACCCCGGCCATTCCGGCAGCTACGCCGCTCATGCGACCGCCTGGTCCTGTCAGCTCAGCCCCCGGCCTGGCGGGCTGTTACCTCGCCGCTGGCGCAGACGACGCCGAGGATGTCGCCGGCACTGGTGACGCAGGTGGCCTGCCTGGTCCGGATGAGGTGGTGGCCGCCTGCGGACTGGGGGGAGGTGACCGGGCCGGGCACGGCCATCAGCGGCCTGCCCAGGGCGAGCGCGTGCCGGGCGGTGGTCATGGTGCCGCTGTGCAGCCCGGCTTCGACGATCACGGTGCCGGCCGCGAGGTCGGCGATGATCCGGTTCCGGACGGTGAACCTTAGCCGGGTCGGCGCCCGGTCCGGCGGGGCCTCGCTGATGACCAGACCGCACCCGCCGATCGTGCCGAGCAGGTCGCGGTGCCCGGCCGGGTAAGGATGGCTCACCCCGCTGGCCAGGACGGCGATCGTCGGCCCACGGTCCGGGATGGTCAGCGCGCCCCGATGCGCGGCGGCATCAATGCCGTAGGCTGCTCCACTGGTGACCGTCCACCCGCGGGCAGCGAGGTCTGCGGCGAACTGGCCCGCCACGTGCGCGCCGTAACCGGACGCGGCCCGCGAGCCGACGATTGCGACCGACCTGGTGCAGCAGGTTCGCAGGTTCAGGTCGCCCCGCACCCATAGCGCATACGGGCAGGTGTCGCCGAGATCATCCAGGGCGGCAGGCCATTCCGGATCACCTGGGCATAGCAGGCGGATACCGCGCCGCTCGTAACCGGCGAGATCGTCCGCGCTGGGGATCTGGCCGAGCCGGGATCGCCAGGCGGCCACGGATCGCGGCAGGGCTGGTCCGTGCTGATCGAGGACGCTGGTTACCGCCGCTGGTATCGCGCCGTCTTTGATGCAGCGCAGGATGTGCGACGGGCTGGTGATGCGGATCAACGCGCCGAGGACGGGATCGGCGGGGTCGGCGAGGAAGGTCAGGGCGGCCCGGGCCTGCCGCTGTTCACCGTCGGCTGGGGCGATCACCTGGTCTTCGGGCCAGGCGGCAGGGGCGGATACATGCCCTGTTGTACCCGGTGGCGTCGCCGGTGACATCTCCTGGCTCGTGCTGCCGCGGCCGGCCTGGGGATGCACGGTTGCGGCGCGCTCATCGAGGACCTGCTGGGCGCGTTCCCAGGTCAGGTCGTAGCGGCCGTTGCCAGCCACCCAGATGCCGCGCTGGTAGCCGGGATCATAGGCGATGGTCCACACGATGTAGGGCCGCTCGCCCTCGTCGTCTGGGCGCAGGCAGATGACATAGAACTGGGCGGGGAGTTCGCCGGGCCTGGCGGGCTTGGGCCGCCAGTCGATGACCGGTAGCTGGTTCACCGTCCGGGGCGGTTCGGCAGTCCGGTCACGACCGGCGCTGTCTGCAGGCTGGCCTGCGGCAGAAGCGGCTGGGCGGATGTTGTGGCTCATCGGGTGACTCCCAGGTACAGGCTGAGGGCGGTGTCGCATTCGGCGCGGCCGGGACGGTTGGTGCCAGTGAGGTCGGCCAGGGTCCAGGCGACCCGGATGACCTTGGCTACGCCGCGTGCGCTGACCTGGCCGCGTTC
This sequence comes from Streptosporangiaceae bacterium, assembly GCA_019245115.1. Classification (GTDB taxonomy): domain Bacteria; phylum Actinomycetota; class Actinomycetes; order Streptosporangiales; family Streptosporangiaceae; genus JAFARZ01. The sequence continues at coordinate 9,900 of JAFARZ010000280.1, forward strand.
CAGCGCGCGTTCAACGTCGGTGAGGGCGCCGGGGCCGGGTGGCCAGTGGCGGCGCAGCTCAGATCCGGGGATCTCGGCGTTCAGCCGCCATGGGGTACCGGCCAGCCGGCGGGCGGCTTGTTCTCTGGCGGCCGCCACCCGGCCCGTGACCACCTGGCTGGGTTCGGCCCGGCCCCGGTTATCGAGCAGTCCGGTGCGGCCGGCCGGGTGGAGCTCGATCTTGACGTCGATCCGGTCCAGCAGCGGCCCGGAGATCCGGCCGAGGTAGCGGCGGCGCGTGGCCGGGCTACACCGACACTCCGCCGCGGGCCCGGCCGTTTTCGCGCATGGGCACGGGCTGGCCGCTATGACCAGGATGAACCGGGCGGGGAACGTGGCGGTCATCCCGGACCGGGCCACGGTGATCTGGCCCGATTCCAGCGGCTGGCGTAGCGCATCCAGCACGTCCCGCGCGAACTCGGGAGCCTGGTCCAGGAACAGCACCCCGTGATGGGCCAGGGAGACGGCGCCGGGGCGGATGGCCGCGCCGCCTCCGCCGACGATCGCCGCCTTGCTGGCGGTGTGGTGCGGGCCACGACCGGCGGACGGGTTATCAGCGGATCGTCCGGGTGAAGCGTACCGGCCAGCGAATAGATCGCCGTGGCCTCAAGCGCCGCCTCCTGGTCGAGGCCGGGGAGAAGCTCCTGCAGGTGGGCGGCCACCGCGGCCGCCGGGGTGCCGGGCGGGCTGAGGAGCGACAGGTGATGGCCGCCCGCCGCGCAGATCTCCGCAGCCCGAAGGGCTTCGGGCTGGCCGGAGAGATATGCCTGACCGCCGGAGAGGCCGGGATCTGCCGGTACGGTGACGCCGGTCGTGCCGGCTGGCCCGGACAGGACAGCGGTCCCCGGACCGGAATCATCCAGGACGGCCCTGCCGGCGGGGTCGCCTCCACGTAGCCACTCGATGACCTGGGTCAAAGTGCCGGCGCTCATGACGGTCATGCCGGGCACGAGCGCCGCCTCGGCCGTGTTCTCCGACGCGACCACCACCGTGCTGAACCCGGCCTTGACCGCCTCCGCCACCGCGGGCAGCACCCCGCGCACCGGCCGCAGCCGTCCGTCCAGGCCCAGCTCGCCGAGGAACATCACCCGGGCGGCTGGCTCCCGCGGCACGGCATCCGCCGCGGCGAGCACGCTGACCGCTATGCCCAGGTCGGACCAGCTGCCCCGTTTCGGCAGCCACGCGGGGGACAGGCTCACCGTGATCCGCTGCTGTGGCCAGTCGTGGCCGCTGTTGATGATAGCGGCGCGGATCCGGTCCCGGGCCTCCCGCAGCGCGGTGTCCGGCAGCCCGGTCAGGATCATCCCGGGCAGGCCGTTGGTGATATCCGCCTCTACCGTGACGACGTGGGCGTCGATGCCGGTCAGCGCGGCGGTATGCGTTCGTGCGGATGGCATCTATGCCACCCCCCGCAGATGCTCGGTGGTGTATCCGCCGCCGCCTTCCCAGGTCAGGTCGATGATGTCGACGCGGACCTGGTCGAACCGCATCCCGTGCGCGGTCAGCCAGGCCACCGCCAGGCCGCGTAGCCGCTGTAGCCCGGCCCGCCCGGCCGCCTCCAGCAGCGTGCCGCACCGGCCTGCGGAACGGATCGTCACCTGGCACACCACGAACGTCTGGCGGTCCACGGCGGCGATGTCGAGCTGGCCGTCTGGCGCGGTCCAGGCGCGGTCGAGGATGCGGAATCCCGCGGATTCCAGATACTTCGCCGCCAGCGTGATCGCGGCGGCCCGGGCGGGAACAGGGTTTGTCATCTCGTGCTCCTGATAAACAAAGCCCGCCCGGGCAGATCCGGGCGGGCGGCGGCTGAGATCAGATGCGGGCGGGTGCTAGGCATCCCACGGTGGCTTCAGTTCCTCGGCGGCTTTGCGGAGCAGCTGGCTGGTGTCTTCGGCGGTGAGCGCTGAGCTGCGCAGCTGGGCGAACGCGCTGAGGTAGCGGGCGATGCCGGCGGGGTCAGTCAGGCAAATGCCGCCCCGCAGCGTGTCCAGGTAGACCACGCCCAGGCCCGGCGCGCCGCCGAACCGCAAGATCGTGAACGGAGCGCGGCCCGCCGCTGGATGCGCCCCGGCTGAGAACGGCAGCACCCGCACAGTCAGGTCCGGGGAGCCGTCTGCGAGTCCGGCGAGGTCGGTGAGCTGGGCGTCCAGCGCGTCCGCCCCGCCCGCCAGCTGCCGCAGCGCGGCCTCGCCGAGGATCACCTCGACACGGCCGCTGCCGGGAATCGTCTGCTGCCTGGCTGCCTGGGCCATGACGAGGGTGTCCAGCTGGTCTGCGGTGAGGTCCCCGGCCTGCGCCGCGATGGCGGCCCGGGCGTAGGCTGCGGTCTGCAGCAGCTCCGGCACCAGGTCGGCCCGGTAGACCAGGATCTCGGTGGCGGCCGCTTCCATCGCGAGGTAATCAGTGAACGGCTCGGACAGAACCTCACGGTACGGATCCCACCAGCCATGCTGACTGGTCCGGCTGGCCAGCTTCACCAGGGTAGTCTGCTCGCTGTCCGGCACGCCGTATTCGGTGAGCAGCTCGCGTAGCTCTTTGGGCCGGATGCCGCGCTGGCCGGTCTCGATCCGGCTGATCTTGGACCGATCACACTCGAGCACGCGGGCCGCGTCGTCCAGCGCGTATCCCATGTCCTGTCGGTAGCGGTGGAGGGCAGCGCCGATCAGGCGGCGCCGGACCGATGGTTGTGAACTCACGGTTTTGCTGCCTTTCGCTGTGGATGAACCAGGTCCGGGTGGTATCGGGCCTCCCGGCGGTCAGGTCACAGCGCCGCGCCCAGGGGCCGCGCCGCACTACCGGGCGGCCCGGGCGGGCAAGATGTTTTCCCCGCGGGCACAAACCAGCGCCGGCGAAGCCGGCCCCACCAGGTACCGCCCGGGGATCAAGGAAAAGATCTCTGCCCGCCCGGAGCACTGCAGCCCGGTTGCGGCAGGCCCAGCGTGGCGCACACTGACCAGCCCGGGAGGCCGCCACCCGGGCCACGCCATCCAGATCGGCGAGCCGCGGGCTACCGGGCCGGCGCTCCAGCCGGCATCCCGTTCATGGAACGTGGTCCGACGATCCGCGTCAGCTCGCTCAGATCAGCATTCGAGCCGCGTACACCAGCGGCACGCAGGTTACGTCGTGACACGCGACGGCCAGCAGCCGCCAGGGCCGTCGCGGCAGACTGCGCCTCCGCCACGCGAAGCCGTCGCCCTACCTGCCCTGGTCCCGTATCACATCCCTGGTCCGCTTGGTCCGCTGCAGGGTCTGGACCGTTCCGGTCCGGGACCACGATCTGGTCCGGGGTGGGCATCCGCCGGTCCGGGCGGATTGTGACAGACGCTCCCGACGCGACGCTGCTGGCCGCCGACGGCGGCAAGTCCGAAGATGGATCGCCGGGCTCGCCACCTGCACTCGTGTCGGCGTGAAGCATGTGGGCAAGCGCGGCCCCCATGGCCAGGACCAGGACCGGCAGGCAGGACACGAGCGTCGTGACTCCCCACGGTGCGCGCGTCGCCGAGGACTGGGCGAGCAAATGGTAGGCCACCTGGCCAGCCATGCCGAGGATCAGCGAGCCAATCGCGGACCAGCGTGCGAACCGCCTGGTCCGGCTGCTCACCAAGCTGCTCCCCGTCAGCCAGGCGCGAAGCGCGAAGGCCGCGTACGCTTCCACTCCGAGCGGCAGCGTTACGGCGGTGTCCACGTGGAGCGAGTCCCAGATGCCCGGCAGCGGCCGGACGATCCCGAACCCGGTCATTTGCCCGATGCCGACCCAGCCGGACCACACCGCGACCGCAGCGGGCAGGGCGAGGATCAGAAGGGGCCACGAACGGACCGGCTGTGGCGCTTGAGCGACGACGCCAGGAACAGGCGCGGCGTGCACAGCAGCGTTGCTTTCGTTGCAGTTCACGGTTATCTCCTGTCGGGCCGCGTCGTCAGTACAGGTCGCCCCGGCGGCGCTTGGCCTCGATGGCCCGCTGCACCTGGAGGTCGGCGCCGTACCGGTCGAGCATCGCGCGGTCCTTCCAGCCCATGAGCCGCATCAAGTCGCCCTCCGAGCCGCCGCCGTTGAGCCAGTCGTGGGCGAAAGTGTGACGATTATGTGGCACTCCACATAACCGTCATTAGGCGGACGGCTGGGTTATGTTCCCTGTCGTGGTGTTTGTGCTGGCAGGAGCGGTGGGTCTCGTGTTGCGGTCCGCATAATTCCTCCTGGGCTGGGTCATCGGCCTAGCGAGTCGAGTCAGCTGAGCAGGGACGAGTCCTGGGTCCAGTCGGGCAAGGTGTCCGGGGTGAGTGGCTCGTAGGCGTTCTCGATCGCTTTGCGTTTGGCTTCGGCGTCTGCCCGGGCGTAGATCTCTGTGGTGGAGACGTCGGCGTGGCCGAGCAGGTCGCGGATGTAGATCAGGTTGACGCCGGCCTGGACCAGGTGCATGGCCCGGCTCCGCCGGAGCGTGTGGGGCGTGACCTGGAGGGCGGGAGCCCAGGCGGGGTCGCGGGCCCGGACGGCCTGGACGTGGCGGGCCAGGAGCTTGGAGATCCCGGAGCGGGTCAGCCTGAGGTGGTTCGGCCCGGCGAACAGCGGGTCCGCGTCGGTGCCGACGCCGGGGTGACGGTCCCGGTGGTCGAGGTAATCGCCGACGAGGCGGGCGGTTGGCTCCATGACGGGCACGTACCGGATCTTGGAGCCCTTTCCGCGGATCACCACGGTCATCGGGCTGCCGCGGCGGATGTCGGCGACGTCGAGGTCGCAGAGCTCCTGGACGCGGGCGGCGGTGTCGTAGGCCAGGGCGAGCAGGACGGTATCCCTGACGGCGCGGGCGCTGGCCGTGCCGGGTCCGGCAAGCAGCGTCTTGACCTGGTCGCCGGTCAGATGGTCGAGCTGCGGGGCCGGGGTGTTCTTCTGCCGGATCGCGAGGACCTGGGTGGCCTGGCCGAGGAGGTCGGGGTGCTCGACGGCGGTGTAGCGGCAGAACGACTTGATCACTGCCAGGCGCTGGTTGCGCGTGGCGGCCGAGCAGCCCCGCCCGGCCTCCAGCCAGCCCAGGAACCGCAGGACGCGGGGACGGTCGATGTCGGCCAGGCGCAGCTTCTCCGGCGGGATGCCCTCAGTGTCCCTGAACCAGGTGAGCAGCAGCTTCATCGCGTCCCGGTAGGACGAGACGGTCCTCGGCGAGGCTGCCCGCTCCCCGGCCAGGTAACTGGTGAAGAACTTCGCCAGCCAGCGCCCGGCGAGGTCCGGCGGTGGCGCGGGCCGGGGGCTCACGGCTCGTCTCCGGGCGGCGCGGGGATGACGTAGCCGAACCGGACCTGGGCCCTGGCCATCACCTCGGGGTAGGCGTCCGCGGTCAGCCGCAGGTAGTACTGGGTGCCGCGGAGGTCGGCGTGGCCCATGTAGCACGCCAGGTAGGGCAGCACCACGGCCAGGTCCGTGCCTTCCGCGGCCCACCGCCGCAGGTTGGCGACGGCGAAGCCATGGCGCAGCGAGTGCGGGTGCGGGCCGCCGGTGAAGTGGGGGATGCCGGCGTCGGCCAGGTAGCCGCGGAAGCGCAGGTAGACGGTCGACCGGTCGATCGGCCGGCCCGGCGCGATGCTGTAGAACACGTAGTCGCTGGTCTCGGGAGCGGGATGCGCGGCTGCGATGTAGCCGGCCAGGGTCGCGGTGAGCCGGGCGGTGACCGGGACGGTGCGGCTCTCGCCGTTCTTGGAGTCGCGGACCCGCAGCGTCCCGCCGCGGGTGTCCGCATCGGCCAGGGTCAGGTGAAGCGCCTCGGAAACCCGCAGGCCGGCGCCATAGAGCACCCGGAACAAGACCGGGTCGACCATGGCCCTGTTCGAGAAGGCAGACATGGGCTGGGAGTCGATCGCGGTGAACAGGCGGCGCACCTCGTCGTCGGTGAACACGTACGGGGGCTGATGGCGGACACGGGCCAGGGGCGCCGGGGCCGGGGTGAAGGCGTCCCAGCCGGCCGCCCGGGCGTGCTCGGCCAGCTGGCGCAGCGCCAGCGCGTTGCGCCGGATGGTGGAGGCCCGCAGGTGACGGCCGTAAAGGAACCCGCTGACCGCCTCCTGGGTGATGGACCCGTCCGGGTAGCCCTCGTGCCGGCAGTGGCCGGCGAACTGGCGCAGCACCCGTTCCTGGTCCCTGAACCTGTACCCGCCGACATGACGTGAGGCGACCAGCCCAGCGACCAGGTCCTCCAGAGTCGCATCAGGCACCGCGCTCACCTGCCTGGCTGAGGACGTCCTCGACGTCCAGCGCGCAGCACCGCAGCCGCTCGGTGTCAAAGCGCAGGTAGTAGGCCTGGGTCGTGTCGCTTGAGGTGTGCCCGAGCACGGCTGACACCACCGGGACCGGCGTGCCGCCGCCGATCATGGCCACGGCCAGCGCGCCGCGCAGGGAGTGCATCCCGCACGTGTCCCCGGCCGGGAACTCGATCCCCGCGCGGGCCGCGTAGCACGACAGCCTGGTCGCGACCGACGAGGAGCCGCCGAACGCGCCGAAGGGATGACGGTGCTGGATGAACACCTTCGCGCAGGCGGTCTCGGGGCGGCCGTGCCGGACGTAGTCGATGACCGCCCAGCCGACGTCGTCCAGCAGCGGCAGGCTCAGCGGCCGGCCTGTCTTGCGCTGGATGATCGTGAGGGTCTTCGCCCGCCAGTCCAGGTCGCCGAGGTCAAGGTGGCGCAGGTCGGAGATCCGCAGGCCGAGCCTCGCGGTCAGCAGGATCATCGCGTAGTCGCGCTTGCCGACAGCGGACTGGCGGTCGATCACGGCCAGCACCCGGCGGATCTCCTCCGCGGTCCACAGGTGCGGCTCGGACTCATGGCGCAGGTGCCGGTGCGGCGGCAGCCGACCGGCCAGGCCCTGCGGTCCCCGGCCCGTAGCGGCCAGGAAGGCCAGGAAGTCCGCCAGGCACGACCTCAGGCTCGCGATAGTCTTGCGCCGCAGCCCGCGCTGGCGCAGCAGGAAGCCTGACACGTCCCGCACGCTGAGGACGGCCAGGTCACTGGCGCCGGCCTCGTCCAGGTAGCCCAGGAACCGGCTGGCCGCCTTGCCCTTCGCGACCAGGGTCGCCTCGGCGTTGCCGCGCGCCCGGCACGAAGCAACGTACTCATCCCGCAGCGGGCGGAACCTGGCAGGACAGCCGTCCTTCACCAGGATCACCGGCCGGTCGACGACGACCGCCCGGTCCGCCAGCGCGTCGGCCATCAGCACCACCGGCCGGCGGACCGCCTGGACATCCCCGTCCGGCACCGGCTCCCGCAGCGCCCCCAGCCTGGTCCCCGTCTGGCCAGCGATGAAGTCCACGCACACCTGGTCGCTCACCGCGCTCAGGCCGCGTCCATCCAGGAAGGCCGTGAAACGGTCCAGCACAACCTGGTAGCGCCGGATCGTGCCCTCGGACCTCCCAGCCTCACGCAGTGCCGCCAGGACACGGGCCGCGGCGACTCTGACATCTTCCTCTCCCATGAGAATCACCCCTGCTCGGTGAAGGAACGAACAGGGTGATTCTGCGACGATACGGGCATGCAGCCCAGGAGGATTATGCGGACCGCAACACGAGACCCACCGCTCCTGCCAGCACAAACACCACGACAGGGAACATAACCCAGCCGTCCGCCTAATG
>JAFARZ010000290.1 GCA_019245115.1 Streptosporangiaceae bacterium
TCGACACCATGTGTCGTTCGTAGCATCCGGGGTATGACCAGTACAAATACCCTTGCACGAAGGGCTCCGAGGAGCCGAGGAACCTACCCCATGGCGACGATCCCGAATGCTGATCTTACGGCTATCTACTGCCGTAAGTCGAGGAAAGGCGACAAACAGCAGATCACCGTTAACCGCCAAAAGCGCCTCGCGCTGGCCGACTGCGAAAAACTCGGCCTATCGGTAGACCCGAAGAACGTCTATATCGACAATGGCGCGTCCGCGTGGCTCCGCAACCGCAAAAGGCCAGGATGGGACGAGCTAATCAGGGCCGCACGGCGTGGCGAGATCAAGCATATCGTCTGTTACCATCCCGACCGTCTTATGCGGCAGCCGTGGGACCTAGAGGAACTGCTGTCGATATCCGACGAATACGGGATAACGCTTTACGGGAGGGTGAACGCCCGTAATCTCCAGGACCCGGACGACCGGTATGCGTTGCGCATCGAGATAGCCCACGCCTGCCGCACGTCGGACGACACATCACGGCGTCTCAAAGACCAGAAGCAAGAACGCGCCGAAATGGGCCTGCCCAACGGCGCACGCGCCTTTGGATACACTCCCGACGGGCTCAAGATCATAGCGGCGGAAGCCGCGATCGTGAAAGAAATCTTCGACAGGTTCACCAAAGGCGAGACACCTTACTCCATCGCGGTAGACCTCAACCGGCGCGGAATTACTACAGCAAAAGGCAAGGCATGGACTGAATCGACCGTGCGCCGGCAGTTGCAGAATAAGCACGTCGCCGGTATCTGCTGGCACAACGGCCAGGAGGTAGCCGTGGGCAAATGGCTACCGATCATCCCCCGGGCACAGTGGGACTTCGCACAGGAACTGCTGACGTTCCGCAGTGCCGCAGCGCAGAAGAAACGCGCGAAGAACCACGCGCCGCGCGCCTACATTCTCCGGGGACTGGTAATCTGCGGTAACTGCGGTACCTCGATGGCAGGATGCAGCGGTAAGTATTACCGCTGCTCGCGCGCCAACCGGCAAGACGGACTGAAATGCGCCCGCATCATGCAAGCCGGACCACTAGAGGAATTCGTGGAGGATGCCGCCATCGAACTGCTCACCAAGCTGACTATCAGCCCGCGCCGCTCCCGTACCGGAGCCGTCCAGGCGGCGGAAAACGAAATCGCCGAGGACGAGCAGTTGCTACGCGACCTGCACGACATGTGGAAGAACAAGGAGATCACCACCGAGGAATACCGCAAGGACAGGCGCGAGATACAAGCGCGTATACGCCAGAACGAGCGGAAGACTGTCGTCAAGGTAAAATCAGTCGAGGCGATAGCCGACCTGATCGGCCCCGGCGCAAAGGCCAAGTGGGAGAAACTGAGTCCCGAGCGGAAAAACAGCGTGCTACGGTTCCTCTTCAGCGCAGTAATCATCGGCCCGCACGACAGCAAAGCACATCCCGACAGCATCGATTACGGGCGCATCGATATCGAGGAAAACGAGCTAGGCTGATACGCGGCAGCAGCACCAAAGAGCCTCGGCGGATACTCTCCGCCGAGGCTCTCCCACTGCTATCACGCTACGTCTTGCTGCTCTCCGCCATCGTCTCCCAGCAATCCAGCGAGCAGTTCCGCGTTTTCTGCGCTGATCACCATCTTGAATTTACTCACCACGCGATTCAGATGGTACGCGCGCAACGCGTCCAGGTCCTTTCTCCTATAGGCGTTCACCTCTCCTATTTCGGATTCCTTACGGTTCTCATCGGGCGTCGGTTATCACCCCCCTCCGGGGTGACTCGGCGGGTATCCCCTCCTCTCGATCACTCGCGCCAGCTCCGGTACCGTGCGTGATCGTCCACGTCCACGTCCACGCCGTCCGTCCGGCCCCATACGTGTAGGCACACGCGAGGCGTGGACGGACGATGGACGAGCGGACGATCACCCACCGTGACAGCCGACCCCGCTCCGCGCGCCCGTGGCCCTCAGAACGCCGTAGAACCCTCAGACAGCCCGACCCACACACGAACATGGGTCGGCCCGCTCCGCGCCTCTACGGCGATCCTGGGGCGTTCCAGGGCAACAGCCAAGGTGGGCTGCCACGCGCCGAACCCTACCATCCGTGCGATCGGGTCGAAAGGGGGACAACGCCGTGCTTATGGTGCGTAAAACACGGTCAGGGTAGAAAGCGAGTCAGCCAGTCAGCGGGATTCGCGAAATAACTTGCCATGTATATGACCGGTTATATCGCTCAAGCAGGACGAGGGTTCCCTCCCGAATGAGAATATCGACGTGGGTAGTTGAGTTTAGTTTCTCGACCGCTGAGATAACTTCGGCTGCGGGGATACCGTCTGAGTTTGCGTAGGCTATCGTCACATGAGGATGGAATGAATGCCTGATCGGCGCGTCTGGGCAGACGGATAGCGTGGCAGCACGGAGTGTGTCGCGAAGGTGCAATATCGGCTCTGCGGGGGAGACAGTAAGGCCGATCGCGCCTGGGGTACCTCCGAGAGAATCTATGGTGATTTTAAATGGCTGTATTTGCCGGCAGGTACGTGCGGCGGTTGTTCGGATGGCATCAAGCCGATCCGGCGTGATATCTCCGGCAAAGGCGATCCTGTCGAGCGTGAGATGCAAGTCTTGTATAGGCAGCAGGTCATAGTATGGAAACGCGATAGCTTCTTGGCATATCCTGACAATACGATGTAGCTCAAGAGAGCTTCCGAATGTCAGATACCAGTAATAAGCGGGCCGGCCGATGGGACGTGACCAGTGGTCGTGGAGCCATCGGAGGGTCCGGAAGCGCTCCCTATCGGCGCTACCAGCGGAGCTGGGAGCGTTCACGTTATCAGCCCAGGTCACCGGTAATTTTCATAGTAGAGGCAGCATCGAGAATCGCTTTCACTTGTGGTGTGTTGCCCCACCGTTCAGCGGCAGCGCGGACAAATTCCCACGTTCTCCGCTGGACCGAGATTATCGGCCGGTCTGCTGAAATTCCGAGCGCAGTGACAATAAGTTCAGAAGCACGGTCAAGATCCGGTTCCCCGGCTTTGATTAGCGAGAAAGCGAGATCGATTAGAACGAGTGAACGACTCCAAGGCGACTCGGAGTTCTCGATATCGGGCAGGGCTAGGCCAACAAAATACTGAACCTTTTCCGGGTTTTCCAGCGCGACATATGCGGTAGCCGCGTTACTAGCAATTTGCGCAGCGCTGTAACATCCAAGTGAAATACTAGAAGGAATCCCGCTGGGTGCATCGTTGCGATCCATAAGTTCATAGGCTTGATCAACGGTGCGGTGTACGCCCTCAGCATCCCCTAGTTTTCCTAGCGCCCTAGCCACACCATTTATAGCGAGGCGGACACTCTGGGGTCCAGATTGCGCGTAATCAAGTCCGTCTTGCGCGAAGCGCAGCGCGTCGTCATATCGGCCGGCGTAGTATTCACAGAAACTCTGCATGCCGCGTGCCCATGCCTGTAGATTAGGCTCTTGGGCCAAGTCGCCAAGCTGGAATGCCTCCAGGCAGTAAGCACGGGCAAGAGTAAAATCACCCTGGCCTACAGCAACGTACCCTAGGACTCCTGACGTTGCTCCCGCTACTCCAAATAGCCTCTGACGTTGCTTTGTATTACCGCATTCGCCGAGAATGGCATCAATCCACCGGCGTTGCTTTATGAGAGTGGGGAAGAGGGTGGAGTGATCAAGCGTTTCATATCGCGCTATGGTATCGCTTATGCTTTCTTCAAGATGCCGGATGACTTCAGGATTAATTGTTCTGCTCATTCTGTGGACACGGTTGAGCACGTCAATGAAGTCTTCAGGGCTTGCAATGTCGTCTCGGGGCGATACCAAAAGATCGCCGATACGAGTTTCCGATTCCACTGGCGATCGTTCTGGAAACCCAGCGGAAACGGTACTCTCTGGCGATTGTATTCCAGCCTTGAATTCTAGGGTGGAAGGTTGACTGAATAGCTGGTCTTCGCTCTTGCCGAATACTTTGCAATACAGCATCCGGTATGTCTGGGGCGGTGCGTGCCTGCCGGCTTCCCAACCGTTAATCAACTGCATCAGCACGTAGACGGGAGGAACCTGGCCGGGATCGTCCGCAGCGTTAAGGAATTCTTCGGCCAGCTTCCGCACTGGCCACCCCCGCGCTTTCCGTTCAGCCCATATCGGCAGCCTCAGAATATCCCCGGCTGAATGCTTCCGCGTAGTGGCCTTCTTCTGCGCGCCGGCGTACCCCTTCATCATGGCAACGAGATGGCCGCCGGCTTCTAGTGCCCGGTCTATTAGCTCAACCGCCTCCATTGACGGATGCTTCTTGCCGCTGCAAAGCGTAGAAATGTAGCCGGCGGTATAATGGGTCCGCCGGGCAAGCTCATTCACCCCGACTTTGCGTTCTCCCATGATACGCATTACCTCGGCGCTGAAATCAGGCTCCCCGCTGTCCCCGGAGAAAGGCGAGAATAGCTCATCCACGCGCCATCCCGGGAACATGGCTTCAAGAATACGGCAAGCATCAGGATACGGCCGGCCGCCAGTTAGCTCACCACGCAGCCACCGGTAGTACTGCGCCCGGCCCGGATAACGCCCGATCAGATACCCGTCAATCCCCTTAGCGATGCGATCCCATTCACGGCAGAAACTCTCATACCCAAGATGACGTTCCCGGATCAGCGCCTTAAGCGTTGTTTCCGGAACACCTGTACTCTCAGGTTCTTCCGCTACCTCCCCGGCATTATCCCCTTGGCCCCGCGTTGCCTGGGCGGATTCCGGCATGGAAAACCACAGCAATTCCTGCGGTATCCGCAATATCTGCGCCCACTGGGCAAGCCGGCTGAGATCATTAATGGGGCGGCCTTTCTCAATACGCGCAAGCTGCGCCTGGCTTATGCTCAGCCACCTGGCAACCACGTCCTGAGGAACCGGCCGCCGCCCGTGGAAGGGATGATACCTATAGCTTCTTATGGCATGGCCTATGTGACGTTCCCGCACCAGAGAATCACGCAACTGGCCCTCTTCCCAGAATTCCGGGGGGACCTCAGGCGGACTCATCCACATCTCACGAGCGGCACGCTGGCAGGGCCGGCAGATTGCGTCCGCGTTATCGCCGGCCAATCGTGCTCCGCACCGGGCGCAGACCCGCCCTCCCCATGACTGCCCGGATGCGGAACCATTACCGGACACGACAGACCAAACCTTCCTGAAATCTCCGCACAGTCACCCTGCTTTCATCGAGCCTACGCCACGTAGGCCGACCCAGCGGTACCAGTCAGCAGCATCGTGCATAGTGCAAGTGCACGGCCCTCGCGTCTGCACGTATAGGGCCACATCCGCGCCGTGCACTTGCACTTGCACTACCGGCGCGCGGCCAGGCCCTGAGGGTCGCGTTCCGTAACCGAGTTTGTCTCATTGTCTCGTCCCGTCTCGCGCGTCTGCACGTATAGGGGCCACATCGGGACGTGGGACGAGACAACGGGACGATCACACAGAGTAACGGACGGGTGGTCGCCGGCTGCCGGACGGTTTGTGAACGCGAACGCCCCTCGCGCCTACACGTATGGGCCACACATTCGCCGTTCGCGTTCGCGTTCGCAAACGGCGTCTGGGCAGGTCAGAGCCATTGCTACGAAAGTAGCTTGACTGACGTGACGATCGTGAACGTCGCGCTGCCCACCATCCGTCGTGACCTGCACGCCAGCGCCACCCAGCTGGAATGGGTGGTCTCCGGATACATGCTGGCCTTCGCCGCGGCGCTCATCATTTCCGGGAACCTGGGCGATCTGCTCGGGCGTAAGCGGGTCTTCCTGACCGGCGTCGGCGTGTTCGGCCTGGCGAGCCTGTGCGCCGGGATATCGGCGTCCGGCGCGGAGCTGATCACCGCGCGTGTCGTCCAGGGCGTCGCGGCGGCGGCCATGACCCCCCAGGTGCTCGCCACATTCCGCGCCATGTTCGCGGCCCACGAGCGGGGGAAGGCGTTCGGCATATACGGCGCGATGCTCGGCTTCGCGTCCGCCGTCGGCCTCGTGCTCGGTGGATTGCTGACCGACGCGAACCTGTTCGGCTGGAGCTGGCGCTCGGTCTTCTTCATCAACGTGCCGGTGTCAGTCTGCGCGCTGATCGCGGGCGTGCGGCTGGTGCCGGAAACCCGGGACGCGGCCGCGCGCCGCCCCAACGTGGCAGGCGCGCTGCTGCTGGCCGGCTCGATGGTCGCCATCGTCTACCCGCTGCTCGAGGGCCGTCAGCTCGGCTGGCCCGCCTGGGTGTGGCTGGTGTTCGCCGCCGGACTGGCCGGGCTGTGCGCGGTGGGCCTGCTCAAGCGCGGACGACGGGCCGCGGCGCCGCTGCCGCGGGCCGCGCTGAATAGGCCTGGGCCTCCGGCCGCGGCGTTGTTCCGCATCCCTGCCTTCGCGGCCGGGGTGGGCGTCCAGCTCGCGTTCGCGGCCGGCATGCAGGGCTTCTTCGTCGCGTTCGCGCTGTGGCTGCAGATCGGCCAGCAGTTCTCACCGCTCAAGGCCGGCCTGACCGCCGTCGCGTTCAGCGCGGGCAGCTTCATCGGCGCGCCGGTCGCGGTGCCCCTCGCGCAACGCTACGGCCGGGGCATCCTGGCCGGCGGCGCGGTGTGCATGGTCGCCGGCATCGCGGGCGTGGCCATGGCGGCCCCGCACATCGGCCTTAACGGCAGCCCGTGGCCCGTCGTCCCCGGCCTCGTCGTGGCGGGCGCCGGCCTGGCCCTGCTGGTGGTGCCCCTGGTCAACGTCGCCCTGGCGGCAGTCCCGGTAGAACTGGCCGGCGGCGCGTCCGGGCTGTTCAGCACGGCGCAGCAACTCGGCGGCGCGATCGGCGTGGCGTTGTTCGGCACCGTGTTCTTCGGGTACCTGAGCAACGGTCACTCGTTCGAGGCCGCGCTTGTCCACACGACCCCGTACACGATGGGCGCGTTCGCGCTGTGCGGCGTGCTGTCGATGCTGCTGCCGCGCACCGCGGCGGCAGAGGTGTCCTGATCGAAGCACCGGCGCCGTTCGTGGTAAAAGAGGGTTTAATGCCGGGGCTGGTTGAACCTGATCATGTTGCCGGCCGGGTCACGGAAGGCGCAGTCCCGCACCCCGTAGGGCATGTCCATGGGCTCCTGGACCACATCGGCCCCCGATGCCCGGATCGTCTCGAATGTCGCGTCGCAGTCGTCGGTGGTGAAGATGACGCCGGTCAGCAGCCCCTTGGCGAGCAGTTCCGCCTGCGCTTCGCGGTCGGCGGCGGACGCGTTCGGGTTCTCGTTCGGCGTGAAGAGCCCGATCTGCAGCCCCGGCTGCGACGGCGGGCTCACGGTGATCCACCGCATCCCGTCGAAGGACACGTCGTTAACCACCTGGAGGCCGAGGACGTCGCGGTAGAAGGCGAGCGCCTTCTCCTGGTCATCGACGATAAGGAAGCAGGTTGAGAGCTTGATGTCCATGCCGCAACGTTACGCCCTGCGCCTGACCGGCCGCGTCCAGGTCAGCGCCACGCACGGCGGGACCGCCGCCGCGGCGTCATGGCGGCGCGCCTTGTACGCGCTGGGGCTCTCCCCCACGATCTCGGTGAACCGCGCGCTGAACGAACCGAGCGACGTGCAGCCCACCGCCATGCACACATCGGTCACCGACATGTCACCGCGCCGCAGCAGCGTCTTGGCCCGCTCGATCCGCCGGGTCATCAGGTACCCGTACGGCGTCTCCCCGAAGGCGGCCCGGAACTGCCGCGAGAAGTGCCCGCTCGACATCAGCGCCACCCGCGCCAGCTCGGCCAGGTCAAGCGGCCGGGTGTATTCCCTGTCCATCATGTCCCGCGCCCGCCGCAGGTGCCGCAGCTCAGCCACGTCCACCCGTCAATTATTCCACTATTCCACGGCCTCGCGCAGCTCACGGAAGGCCTCGGTGAGCCGGGGTAGCGTCCAGGACGCGTTGAGGCCGCTGGGGTTCGGGAGGACCCATAGCCTGGCGCCGGCCAGGGTCCCGGACTGGGGGCCGGACTGGGGGCCGGACTGGGGGCCGATGCTGGCTCGCGGCCGGGCGAATGCCTTCCGGTAGGCGCTCACCCCGGCGACCGCGACGATGGCGGGCGCGCGTTCGCCGACCAGGTTCGCCAGCCGCTCTCCGCCCTCGGCCAGCTCGGCCCCGGTGAGCTCGGCGGCCTGGGCGGTGGCACGGGCGACCAGGTTGGTGATGCCGAGGCCATAGCCGGGCAGCAGGTGCTGCTCACTGGGATCGAGTCGGCGTTCGGTGAACCCGGACAGATGCAGAGCGGGCCAGAACCTGTTCCCCGGCCGGGCGAAATGCCAGCCGGTCGCCGCCGAGTACAGGCTCGGATTGATGCCGCAGAACAACACCGAGAACCGGGCGCCGGGCTCGGGCATGATGTCGGGAATCGTGTGGTCCCGGGCCGCGGCCAGGTCCGCGGCGGTGGGCTTGCGGCCGGCGGTGACGGGCATAAGGGAAGGATGGCATGGGCGCGCGGGGCGATGGGCCGGGCGCCCAGCAACTCCTTGCGTCTCGGATCCACGTGGGCGTGGACCACGGCACCGGGCGTCAGCATCTCGAACACGTGGCTGGCGATGCGGAACGTCCGGGCGCGCACGCCGTCATCGATGGCGACGTATTGCACGATGCCTTCGGCGCTGCCCTGGTTGATCTCCCATTGCCGGAGTATCCGGCCGTCGAACTCGTACTTTTTGCGGTGGGTCAGAGACCTTCTCCTGCTCCTGCGGGGCGCGAACGGCGCCAGCGGAGCCGCGCCGAGTGCCGCGGCATAGGCCACATAGCGCCGTGTAGTACGCAACGTTCGCCACGTTGCGACGATTTCGCGGCCGGGTCTCGTCGGCCGGCCATGCTTGGTCAGCCCGCGGGCCCGGGCGTCGGCGCTGACCTCGCCGCGGAAGGCACGGAGTTCCCTGGCGCTGATGTCGCGGATAACGACGTCCGCGGCCACCTCGCCGCTGACCCTGGCAGACCAGGCCAGGTAGGCCGCGGCGCGCCGCTCATATGGCAGCAGCGTGGTCAGGTCGGCGATGGGCGACAGCACGCACATCACCGGTCCGGCCAGCTGCATCGCGTCTCCGCCGATGACCACACCCGGCTGCCGCAGCTCGAACCAGCCTCGCGCCGCCAGATCCAGCAGCGTGGCGCGGAAGCCGTCGCGGCTCGGCCGGCCGGCGAGCAACGCGATCACCGCGGGCGCCGGTGCCCGGCCCGGCGGGGGTGCCGGTGCCCGGTCCGGCGGGGGTGCCGGTGCCCGGTCCGGCGGGGGCGCCGGTGCCCGGTCCGGCGCCCCGCGGGCACTCTTCCACAGCACAGCGACCATCGCCTCCCCGCTCCCGGTCAAAGGTCCCTGCATCTATGGAACGGACGTAGCGGGCGGACGGTTCAGCGCTGTCGGGAAGCCCGGCAGATTTTCTTCGAAAGACTTACGAGAAAAGTGCTGTCAACACCGGTCCTGCGCACTCGTACTAGCGGAGCGGGTGGACCGTCGGCAAGGAGCCGGGCCGTGGCCTACTGGTCGCGTCCCGGCTCCCTACCGCGGACGGTCTTTCGGAAGACGGGTTGGGCGGACCCGTTGGCGCTCTCCCCGATGGAGGCACCACGCGGCGCCGGGATCCCGGCCGACATGGCGGCCGGGATCCCGGAGTCACTTAGGTGGCTTTCGGCTTGGGAGGCTAGGCGAATGCGGACGCGTGGGCCCGCGCCCACTGCTCGAAGGCACGGGGCGGCCGACCGGTGACATCGGCAACCGTGGGCAGCGGCGTGGACTCGTCCAGGGTCCCGTCGACATAGAAGCTGAAGAATGCGTCGACATACGCCTGGGGCATGGCCGCGCTCATCTCGGCCCGGGCCTCCGCGTTGGACTGAGCCTCGAAGCGCAGGTCCCGGCCGAGCACTTCGCCGAGGATGCGGACGCGGTCCGCGGGCCGCAGCGGTTGCGGTCCGGACACCGTGTACACCTGGTCCTTGTTGTCCTTGTTGTCCTGGTGGCTGTCCGTGGTGAGCCCGACCGCGAGCACCGCGGCGATATCGAAGGGATCGACCATCGCCACCGGCACGTCGGCGAACGCGTCGCGGACCACGTCGCCAGCCGCCAGTTGCGGGATCCACCGAAGCGTGTTGGACATGAATCCGAACGACCGGACTATCGTCCAGGCCAGCCCGGATTCCTTGAGCGTGGTCTCGGATTCGATCATGTAAGCCGACACCGCGTTGCTCGTGTCGCCGCTGGCGGCGGAACTGCCGGACAACATCGCGACGCGTTCGACCCCCGCTTGACCGGCGTGGGCCAGGGTCTGCGCCATGCCCTGATATCCGGGAAGCAGGAACAGGCCGCGCACTCCGGTCAGTGCATCGCGCAGGCTGTCCGGCTGGTTGAGGTCACCCTTGACCTGCTCGACGCCGTCGGGCAGTCCCGGGCTGGCGCCATCCCGGGTGAGCGCCCGCACCCGCTCGCCGGCTTGCGCCAGCGCGCGTACCAGCTCACCGCCGACGTTGCCGGTGGCCCCCGTCACCAAGATCACTGCGCCTCCATGTCGTGCATGTCGTGCCGGTCGTTTGAGCGGCCGGTCAGTGCTTCATGGCTTCGTCACGGACCGCGTGGTCACGATGTGAGCGTGCGACGGCTGATGCGTCGCGGGCGCCCAATGCGCCATCAGCACGACGGCTATAACCAGCGTTATCACACCCGTCGCACCGGTAAGCCACGTTCGGTACATCACGTCGTCCCCGTTCTCCGTCCTTCCCGTCCGACAACAGCGGGCGGCTGCCCCGTAGTCCTCAACGGCCCGTAGTCCTCAACGGCCCGTAGTCCTCAACGGTAGGAAAACGGCGGCCCGATTCCGATGGGGGAAACCCCCGGTTTGTCCCCGAGGCATCCCTGAGTAAGGACGCCCCCCAGAGCCGGAAATCATCGCCGAGGCACAAGGAGGCGCCCGACCAGCGGGGAGACGCCCGGCCGCCGGGAAGCGCCGCCCAGCGGGAAGCGCCCGACCAGCGGGGAGACGCCCGACCGCCGGGGAGACGCCCGACCGCCGAGAAGCGCCCGACCAGCGGGAAGGCCCCGGGCCGGCGGGAGGCGCGCCCCGCTGTCGGCCACACCCCACGACCAGCCACGCCCCGTTGGGCCACGCCCCGCTGTCGGCCATGATCATGGGTCGTTTGCGGTAACTATTCCCGCAAACGACCCATGATCATGAAACGCCCCGGGCGAGAGACGCCAGATCGCTCCATTGCCGGCCACCGTCGAGGCGCAGCCATGGTGATGGGCGGTTTTGGGCCTATTCGCCTCGAACTGGCCAAGATCATGAATTAGGTCCAGGTGCGGACTTCGAACCGCCAGCTTCTTTAGGTGCATTTTGCGGCATGTCGGACATGTCATCATCGCAAGAACTCGCTGGCCAGCCCCGGCGAACTACACGTATCGCCATATAACGGATACGGAGTAAGCCACTTTACGGAAGAAAGGAGCCCCGTGGAAGGAAAGGCGCCGGAAACCGGTGCCCTTCTTTCCGTGAGGCGCTTTTCTTCCATGCCACCGAGCCCAGCCGCGGTGAATATAACGGTCATATTCCGGCAAAACCGGCGGCCCGCTGACGGCCGACGGGAATTCGATTTACCTTAACCGTTCCTGGCCCCCGCATGTTGGGCGACATGTCGGACACGTCCGACATGGGGGTGAGCAGCCCAGCCGTGCGTTGGGTAGACGTGTGGGGGCGGGTAGACCTGTGGGGGCGGGTAGACCTGTGGGGGCGGTAGACCTGGGGGGGCGGGTAGATGGGTGAGCCGTGGGTGAGCCGCAGGGACGACGGCTGGTCGCAAAGTCGATTCGCCGCAACGTTGCCAGCCGGCACGTTGGGCGATATGTCGGATATGTCCGGACGGGACGGGATGGGGAGGGGCGGGGCGGGGCGGGATGGGAGGGGCGGGATGGGGAGGGGCGGGGCGGGACGGGATGGGGAGACGAGGAGCGGACGGGATGGGGAGGCGGGGCGGGATGGTGGGGGGAGTTTGGGTGGTTAGGAGAGGTATGAGCCGAACTATTCCTGTGGTGGATCTGGCGGAGGCGAGCGAAGTCGACGCGGTGCGGGCCGGGATCGAGGACTTCGGCGCGGTGCAGGTCCTCAATCATGGCGTGCCGGATCGTCTGATCAGCGAGTTCGACGCCCGGGTGGGGCGACTGCTCGGCCAGCCGCGGTCAGCCAAGGCGAAGCTGGCCAGCCCGCATCCGTACCGGGGCTGGCGGCAGTGGCCGGATGACTTTGGGCGGCTGGAGCTGGAACGCTTCAACGTGGCGCAGTTCGATAACGCGGCGGACGCGCGGGCGGCGGGCCTGAGCGACGAGTATCTCGGCCTGTTCGCGCACGACAACATGTGGCCGGAGGACGATCCGCGGCTGCGCGCCGTGGCCATGGAGTACATGGCCACGGCGCAGGGCCTGGCGATGCGGATGCTGAAGCTGTACGCGAACGCCATAGGGCTCGACGAGTTCCCGATGGGCACACTGCCGCATACCCGGCTGACCGTGAACGACTACCCGACCTGGACGTATCAAGGACAGGAGGTCGATGACGCGGACAAGCTGCTGCTGCTCGAGCACGCCGACGACTCGGCGGTGACGATCCTGGCCCAGTCCGGAGACTACGAAGGTCTTCAGCTCCAGGGTCCGGACGGTGCGTGGATTCCGGTGCCGATCATTCCTGGGGCGCTCCAGGTTTTCTCCGGGAATATGCTCACGCGCTGGACTGGCGGACGGCTACGGCCGGGGCGACACCGGGTGGTGGCGGGCGGCACCGTGACCCGGCGGTCCACAGCGGTGTTCGTGTATCCGTCGCTGGACACGGTGGTCGAGCCACTCGACGGATCGGACTCCCCTCGCGAGCCCGTGCTGGTGGGGGATCACGTCAGGGACCGGGTGGCGAGCTACCTCGAGGAGTACGGCCGGCCGGAGCAGATAGCGGCATGGCGGGACGGGACGCCGTACGTCGCCGCGCTGGCCGAGGACTCAGCCGGCCGGTGACCGCGCCATTCGTGCGCTAGAGTGTTCGAGTGGGCGTTTTGGTGCAGGAGTCGCTGCTGGACCTGGACGAGCAGCCCGCGCTGGGTACGCTCGACGGCGTCGCGGCCGAAGGCCCAGGCCAATCCGGCGAGGTGCGACGGACTCCGCTGGCCCGGGGCGCCTGGGTGGATGTACGGCCGGGATGGCTGGCCGGGTCGGGTGAGGTGTTCGCCCGGCTGATGGAGACGGTGCCGTGGCGAGCGGAGCGGCGGCACATGTACGACAAGGTGGTGGACGTCCCCCGGCTGCTATGTTTCTACGCCGAGGACGCGCCGCTGCCGGACCCCATGCTCACCGCCGCACGTCAAGCGCTGAACTCGCACTACCGGGATGAACTAGGTGAGGAGTTCCGTACCGCCGGGCTGTGCCTGTACCGGGACGGCCGGGACAGCGTGGCGTGGCACGGCGACCGCTTCGGGCGCGGCCGGGACCATGACACCATGGTCGCGATCTTGTCGCTGGGGACGCCCCGGGCGCTGGCGCTGCGGCCGCGCGGCGGCGGCCCGTCGATGCGGTTTGAGCTTGGCCACGGCGATCTGCTGGTGATGGGCGGTAGCTGCCAGCGCACCTGGGACCATGCCATCCCCAAAGCCCCGAAGATCACCAGCCCGCGGATCAGCGTGCAGTTCCGCCCCCTGGGCGTGCGCTAAGGAGGAGACACGGATGAGCGACGCCGATGTGATCACGCGAATGCTGCACGCCATCGACAGGCGCGACTGGGCAGCGGTCAAGGACTCGTTCACCGATCCGGTAGACACGGACTACACCTCGCTGTGGGGCGGTGAGCCGGAAACCATTGCCATCGACGCGCTGATCACACAGTGGACGGAGTTCCTGAAAGGCTTCGGCGCCACCCAGCACCTGACCGGTCCGCTGCATGCTTCCGGCGACCGCGTCGAAACCCACGTCACGGCCCATCACTGGCGTCCAGACACCGGAAACGCCTGGGTGGTGCACGGCCACTACATCGCCCGCATCGCAAACGGCAAGATCGCCGGGCTCACCCTCCAGACCTTCCACGCCAGCGGCGATCCGGATCTGCCGCACATTCCCGCCCAGCGCGAATAGCCGCGCCAGCCGTGCAACCCTCCGCCCGGTCATCGTGGTCTTGCCGGGTGGAGAGGTGAGCGATGAACCAGACGCTGGACGAGGAGTTCCGCGAGTTCATGCACGGCCGCTGGGCGGCCATGGTGCGGCTGGCCTACGGGCTGACCGGTGACCGCGGGCACGCCGAGGATGTGGCGCAGACCGCCTTCGCCAAGGCGTACGCGGCCTGGCCGCGGGTCATGCGGAGCGGCGACCCGGACGCCTACGTCCGGCGGATCGTGGTCAACGAGAACCACAACCGATTCCGTAAACGGCGCATCGCCGAACGGCTCACGGACCGCCCGCCGGAGGAGCACAACGAGCATAAGAGCCACGGCGTCGAAGATCGCGAAGCGCTGATCGCGGCGCTCCAGTCCTTGGGACCGAGACAGCGAGCGGTCGTCGGTCGGTGACCGCCTACACCGGTCCCTGGGGCAAATTGAGTTCGGTCAGGTGGGCCGCGTACGACGCCGCGGGACACCAGGTGGCCTCGCGCACCCCGGACTAGCGGAAGTCGCGGCTGGGCACCGTGGCGGCGACCTTGAGCGGGCGCAGCGAGGAGGCGACCAGGTTGACCGCGGCGCTGGATTGGCCTGGGCCTTCGGCCGCGGCGCCGGCGCGTTCGATCCGGCCGGAGATGAGCAGGGCTGGCGCGACGGCGGCCATACGCTTGTGCGCCTCCCAGACCTCGGGCGGGCAGATGACGTTCACCATGCCGGTCTCGTCTTCCAGGCTGATGAACACCACGCCCCGCGCGGTCGGCGGCCGCTGCCGGTGCGTGACCAGGCCGGCCACCGCGGCGGCGGACTGGTCGGGGGCGTGCCTGACCGCGGCGGCGGTCAGCACGCCGCGCCCGCCCAGCGCCGACCGGATGTGCGCCACCGGATGGACCCCGTACGTCCCGGTGGCCCACAGGTCGGCCAGCGTCTCCTCGGCCGGCGTCATATCGGGCAACGGCGGGGCGTCCAGGCCGGTCACGGTCCCGGGTAGCTGCCCTTCCCGTGACGAAGCAGCGGCCCCGGCCGCCCATAGCGCCGCCCGCCGGGAAAGCCCGAAGCAGCCGAACGCGCCGGCCGTGGCCAGCGCCTCCAGCGCGGCGGCCGACAACCCGGTGCGCGCCGCGAAGTCCGGCAGGTCGCGGTACGGTCGCCTGGCCGTTACCCGCTCTGCCGCCACCCGCTCAGCCGCGGCCTTGCCCAGGTTCCGCACGCTGCCGATGCCCAGCCGGATGGCCGGCGTCCCGGAACCCCCCGGCGTGGCCAGCCCCTCCAGCGTGGCCAGCGCGTCGCTGACGTTCACGTCCACGCCAAGTACCGTGACCCCGTGCCGGCGCGCGTCGTTGACCAGGCTGTGCGGAGCGTAGAACCCCATCGGCTGGTTGCGCAGCAGCGCGCAGGTGAACGCCGCCGGGT
Source organism: Streptosporangiaceae bacterium (assembly GCA_019245115.1). Lineage (GTDB taxonomy): Bacteria > Actinomycetota > Actinomycetes > Streptosporangiales > Streptosporangiaceae > JAFARZ01. The sequence goes on from JAFARZ010000290.1 coordinate 15,564, forward strand.
AATACCGCTTCAGGTACGCGCTGGCGTACACCAGGTAGGCGAAGCTGATCGCGTGCGACTCCGGGAACCCGTAACTGGAGAACGCCAGGATCTTGGCATAGATATCCTCGGCCACTTCAATCCCGATGCCGCGAGCTCCCATCCCGTCGAGCAGGCGCTGGCGAAGCTCCGCGATCCGTTCGTTGGAACGCTTGGAAGACATTGCCTGGCGGAGACGGTCAGCCTCGGTCGGTGAGAACCCGGCACAATCGATTGCGAGCTGCATCATCTGTTCCTGGAACAGCGGCACGCCGAGGGTTTTGCGCAGCGCCGGCTCCATCAGCGGATGCGGCATCTCGACCGGCTCCAGGCCGTCGTTCCGGCGCAGGTAGGGGTGCACCGAGCCGCCCTGGATGGGGCCCGGGCGGATCAGCGCGACCTCGATGACCAGGTCGTAGAACTTCCTCGGCTTCAGCCGCGGCAGCGTGGCCATCTGGGCGCGCGATTCGACCTGGAACACGCCGACCGTGTCCGCCTCGCAGAGCATTTCGTACACCCCGGCGTCCTCGTCGGGGATCGTGGCCAGGTCATAGCGCCGCCCATGATGGGAAGCGACCAGGTCGAAGCAATCGTGCAGCGCGGCCAGCATGCCGAGGCCGAGCAGGTCGAACTTGACCAGTCCCGCGTAGGCGCAATCGTCCTTGTCCCATTGCAGCACGGTGCGGCCGGGCATCCGGGCCCACTCCACCGGGCAAACCTCGCCGACCGGGCGGTCGCAGATCACCATGCCGCCGGAGTGGATACCGAGGTGGCGCGGCAGGCGAAGCATCTGCGTGGCGACCTCGGCAACGACCGGCGGGACGTCCTCGACCGGCACCGACTCGCCGGCCATCGCGCCGCCGGGCGAGATCTGCCGCACCCAGACGTCGGAATCCGACGGCTCGTACCCGAACGCGCGGCCCGCGTCGCGCAGCGCCATCCGGGGCCGGTAGGCGATCACGTTCGCGACCTGCGCCGCGCACTGCCGGCCGTATTTGCCGTAGACGTACTGGATCGCCTCTTCGCGGCGCCGGTGCTCGATGTCCAGGTCGATGTCGGGCGGACCATCCCGGCCTTCGGACAGGAAACGCTCGAACAGCAGGCCGTGGCGGACCGGGTCCACGTTGGTGATGCCGAGCGCGTAACAGACAGCCGAGTTGGCGGCCGACCCGCGGCCCTGGCACAGAATGCCGTTTTCCCGGCAGAACTCCACGATGTCGCGGACTATTAGGAAATATCCGGGAAAGCGAAGCCCGCAGATGACCCCGAGTTCGCGCGCGATCTGCTGATACGCACCGGGAACCCGCTCGTTGCCGGGCGGCCCGTACCGTTCCGGTGCGTGCTTCGCCACCAGGTGACGCAGCCAGCTTTCCTCGTCATGCCCCTCCGGCACCGGGTACGGCGGCAGCGAAGGCGCCAGCACATCGAAATCGAACGCGCATTCCCCCGCGAGCGCAATCGTTCGCTCAAAGACGCCCGGGTACCGGCGGAGCAGGAAGGTCATCTCGTCTCCGGAGCGCAGGTACGACGTCCCCGCGGCGGCCAGCCAGCCGTCCATCTCACGCAGGCTGCGGCGCGCCCTGATCGCGGCCAGCACCTGCCCGAGCCGGGCCTGTGCGGGCGCCGCGTAGTGCACGTTCCCGGTGGCGACCGCGTCCACCCCGGCCACGATGGCCACACCGAACAGGCTGTCGTTGCGTTCGTCGTCGCCGGGCAGGTGGTGGCAGTTCAGCTCCACCACCACGTTGTCCCGGCCGAACATGTTCATGAGTTCGCGTAGCTCACCGAGCGCCGCGTCCGGGCCGCCGGCCTCCAGCGCGGCGGGGACCTGCCCCTTCCGGCATCCGGTGAGCACCACCCAGTGCCCGTCGTGCGCGTCGGCGATCGTTTGCAGGTCGTAGACCGGGCGGCCCTTCTCCGCACCTGCGAGCTGCGCGGCGCTGATTACCTTGCACAGCCGCCGGTACCCTTCCGGGTCACGGGCCAGGACGAGCAGGTGCCGGCCGACCGGATCGGGCACGCCTCCCTGGCCCGCCGGCAGGTCCAGGCTCAGCTCCGCGCCGAAGACGGTCTTGAGGCGGCCGCCGAACCGCTCGGCCGCCTGGGCGAACTGCGGCACCCCGTACATTCCGTCGTGGTCGGTGATCGCCAGCGCGGTCAGCCCCAGCCGCGTGGCCTCGGCGACCAGTTCACCCGGCGTGGCCGCGCCGTCCAGGAAGCTGTAGCACGAGTGACAGTGCAATTCTGCCCAGGGTGTGGCTCGCCTCCGGGGCGCTTCGAGGCGCCGCCTTCCCTCCTCGCTGCGCTCGTCAGTCCAGGCACCGCCGCGCCCCTTTGGCTCGCCCCACGTCAACATCCGTTCGAGCTCGCGCCACGAGACCGGCGGGTTATCCCAGCCCAATGCTTTCCCTCCGCGCCAAGGCTTCGCTGCGCTCAGCCGGCTTGGGGCCACGGCGGGAACCGACGCCCCGTTGGGACGTCGACCGCCGCGGCGCTCGCTCCCGCTCGCCCCTCCGCGCTTCGTTCGCGCTCACCAGTAGCCTGCTTCGATCCGCCAGCGGCCGCCTCGGACCGCGGCCAGCCACGCCCGCCCGTCCTCGGTCACGAGCTGGAATCGCGCGCGCCGGCTGGCGCTGTCCGGATCCCACCACCGCTCGGCCAGCGGCCACGGCCCGGCCCACCCGGTGATCTCCCGCGGCGGCCCGCCGTCGACCGCAAGCGTTTGCGGCGGCGCCGAGACCTCGCACCGCCCGCTCACGGTGACCGGCCGCCCGCCCCGGTCGGTGACCGCGGCATCGCGCGGCTCAGGGAACACCGCGGCGGGCGCCGCACCGGGTATCCGCCCCGGCCAAGGCTGGTCTTTTGCCCGGCTGGGCTCCTCATTTTCACCGAAAGGGCGGTGTGTTACCTGCTCATCCACGTTCCTCCCGCCCTCGAGCAGCGGCCGCAGGACCGCTTGGTGTCCCAGCAGGGCCTGCACCCGCATCGCGGCCCGGGCGACCCGGTCCGTGATCACGGCCTCACCCCACAGCGCGAGCTGCTGCCCGGTGGCCCGGACCACCTGGTCGGGCGTGAGCCGCAGCAGGGTGATCCCGCCGGCCTCGCGTTCCTCCTCCGGTTCTTTTGTGCGCCACCCGTCCAGCTGCCAGCGGACCCGGTCGGCGACCTGGACCGCGCTGAGGAACCCGTCGTGCCGCCACAGCCTGCTGTTTTCCCGGCCGTCCTCCCATTTGACCTGGACCTGGACCCGAACGCAGGTCAGGCCCTTTGCGCGGAGCGTGGCGTGCATCTGCTCGGCCAGTGCCTTCGCCGTGAACACGAGCGGCTCGGCGTTGGCCTCTGGCGGATCGAACTCCTGGGCCACGGACAGGTCGTCGGGGGGCGGAGCGCCCGCGAGCGGCCGGGCATCCCATCCGCTGGCCTGCCGGTGGGCTCGCTCCCCCGCCGCGCCGAACCGGCTCACGACATCCCGCACCGGCAGCGCGGCGAGGTCGCCGAGGGTCCGGATGCCCAGCCGGTGCAGCAGCTCGCTCAGGTCGGCATCGTCGAGCACGCTGACCGGTTGCCGCGCGAGGAACTCAGTCGTGCCACCCGCCGGGACGATCTGCCCGGAACCGGCGGCGAGCAGCGCGGCGAACAGGCCATCGGCGATCCCGGCCCGGGCGTCCACGCCGAGCCCGGCCACCGCGGCGGCGACCTTCGCGGCCACCACGGTCTCGCCGCCGAAGTATCTGGCCGGCCCGCGGACGGCGAAGGCACATACGCCAGGCTCCACCACCTCCACCCGCGGGCAGAACCCGATCACTACCGCGACGACCCGTTCGAACGATTGTGCTGTGTTTTCCCGGGGGGTGAATACCAACCCCCCGGACCCCCCTCCCGCGACACTTCCCGCAGTTGGTGTCACCCGGCCGGAAGGCCCTTCGGGCCCCCGCGGCCCGGCGACCGCGAAGCTCGCTGGCGCTCGCCGCGAGGCCACCGTTGAGCAACTCAGTTCCGGACAACAAAGTACGAAAACCCGTTCCGGCCTAGTGCCTGCCGTGGTCATTGGCCGTTCACCACCTTCAGGGCGGGTGCGGCGTCGGGCGCGGGGTCGGTGATTATCTGACCCGGGATCTCGGCCGGATCCGCTATCGCGACGCTCCCGTCCTCGGCGGGCAGCCACAGCCAGCACGTCCGCGCGTGGGCCGCCTCGCCGCGGCCATCCGCGATCACTTGCGCACAGCACGCTCGCAGCCGGCCATGCCCGGCGCCCAGCCCGGTCCAGCCCTGGGCCGCCACCCGCAGGCGGACCTGCGCGCCAGGCCAGTCGCCGGCCACCAGCAGGACGCCATGCCCGCGTCGCAACGTCGCCTCCAGCCGCTGCCGGGCTTGAGCCGACGGGCGGGACGGCGGCCGCAGCAGCACGACCTCGCAGCCGTCCAGCAACGACGCCACCACCTGCGGCCACGCGCTCCCCAGATCCGGGACCAGCAGCGTCCGTTCCGGATCCAGGCCGAGCCCGGCCGCCGCCAGGATGCCGGCCTCGGATATCCCGGCCACCCCGCACCATGCCCCGTCCGCCGACGCTCGCGCCGCGAGCGCCAGCGACAGCAAACCGAACTCAGGCATCGTCACCACCGTCCCCCGTACCAGCCCGCCCCGCGGCAGCAGGTCACGCAGCGCCGGCATAACCGGCAGTACCGCGGCCTCCGGTACCCCCGGAGCCGGTACCTCGGATTGCCCTCTCGCTCCGGGCAGTACCGTCGGCACCCGCCTGAGCTCCGGGAACGCCGCTCCCACACATCAAGTGTCGAACAGTAATTCGGCCAGGTCAAGTCGACGCGACGGTAACTTTCGGTGGATCAGCTTCCGGTGCATGAGGCGGCCGCGCAAAATCACCCCACTCGGGCCGTCCGGCTGAGCCAGATCCGGATGTGACGACGCGCCCGCGGACGTACCATTCCTTGCGCGGGCCGTCCGGACGGTTCCTGGCCCCCTTGAGGCCTTTGGTGACCTGCTCGATTGACGAGCCGGGCCGTCGCACTACCGCCGTTCGGGTAAAAAGGCCTTGACAGAACGGCAGTCGTGCCGCTTACCGTGGATCGGGTCCCCAAGGCGGCGCAGAGCAGGACGACGGGTGGCAATGATGGACCGCGGGAGGACGGGGGATGGACGGCCTCTGTGAATGCTGTCCAGATGGTGAGCATGGCGAGGCCATTGGCAGGGAAGCCTGCCAGGCGGTCGCTTGCGAGGCTGCCTCTTGCGATTTGTACGGAAGAGTCCCGTCATGCCAGCCATGAACAGCCTCCCTGGACTGGTCCGCTTTTACCGCGCGGGCAGCGCGCTCGGGCGGGGGGACGATCTGGACACCGATGCCCGCGGACCGGAGCGGCTTATCCTGCGCGCATTCGTCCTCTTCAGAGTGGCAGGGGTCGCACAGGTGACGTTCGCCCTCGCGGCCGCCTGGGGACGTATTCCGCACCGGAGCGCGATCACGGCGCTGGCCGGCGCCGTTGCGCTGGAAAGCCTGCTGCTCGTGGCGAGGTGCTGGGCCCAGACCCGGGTCTCCCGAACGACAGTCATCGTCGATGTGACGTTCACGGTGGCCGCACTGGTCACATGCGCACGGCTGACCGCCGCGCCAGACTACAATACCTGGGCCAATTTTATGTACCCATTCAGCCTGATCGCGGTTCTCACTGTGGGACTCGGCCCATACCGATTGCCGGGCGCGGTGCTGCTCACCGCATTTGTCGCCACCGCATACGATCTCTCGGCCCGGTTCCTCCATGGGGATCCCGTATGGAACTCGACGCCGAACGCGCTGAGCTACTTCGCCAACGCGAGCGTTTGCTGGCTTGTCGTATCCAGGATGCGCCGGTATGGTGCGCTGCTGGATGAGCACCGACGGCAGGCCGTCGGCCAAGCCGAGGAGCTGGCCCGTACCGCGGAGCATGCACATGCCGCCCGCCTCTTGCATGACCGCGTCCTGCAGACGCTCGAAATGCTGGCGCAGCCGCCATGGATCAGTGACGAAAGAGTACAGAGCCAGGTTGCCGCGGAGGCGTCCTGGCTCCGCCGGTTCATCGAGCGTGCCGACAACCACACCGCTAGCGGCCTGCTCGAAGCGATGGGCAGCGTTTGCGAGCATCACGTCCGCGCCGGGCTCCGTGTGGACGTCAATGACATCGAGGGGCGCGCGTCGTGTCTCGCGGACCGGCAACTGAGCGCGCACACGATCGCCGCGCTTGCGGGCGCGCTCGATGAGGCACTCCTCAACGTGGCGAAACACGCAAATGTGACTGAGGCCAAGGTACGGATCGCACCGGCAGGCCGCGGCGTCCTAGTTAGCGTGGCCGACAGCGGATGCGGCTTCGAGCGGGGACGTTATGGTAGCGGCTTCGGCCAGCGTAACTCGATCATCGCACGCCTGCGCTCAGTGGGGGGGGACGCGAAGATCGAGTCCGCACCCGGATACGGCACCCAGGTCGAGCTGTGGGTGCCCTGGAACGGGGGACCGGGTTGTCAGCATGAGGGGGGACAAGCGCCTCCCGCGCTGAGCGCAGAGTTACCTGAGCTAGGATCCCTGGTCGATGCGATACCCGTTGACCGGACTGCCTTCGACCTCACGGCGCAGCTTGGCGTGGATCATGCGGAGATGCAGGTTGACCGCCGTGGTGCTGATGCCCATTCGCAGAGCTGTCTGCTCGTGGGTCAGCCCGCTGGCGATACAACTGAGGATCTCGTCCTCCTCGGCGGAGGTCTCAGCCTTAGGCCCGGAAGTACTGGCACCGGCCAACGGGGTACGTTCACCGGTTCTCGCGCCAAGCTCGCTGCGGAGGACACCAGCCAGCTCAGAAGACAGCCAGAAACCTCCCGAGTAAACAGCTTCGATGGCGGTTACGAATGTGCGCGCAACGGCCCGCTTCGTCAGATAGCCACTAGCTCCCGCCAGAATCGAGTCGAGAACATCAGCAGGTCGCGTCGATGCGGAAATGACCAGCACGCGAGACACGGCCACCAACTTTCGCAGCACGTCCAAGGATGGCCGCTCACCCTGCAGGTACAGATCCATGACCACCAGGTCAGCCCGCAGGGCGGCATCCTCCTTCAGGAGATCGGAGAGATCCTCGACGCCCGCGGCGGACAGCACCAGCCGCAGGCCCGGACTGCCGACCAGAATCCGTTCCATTCCATATCTGGCGATCGGATGGTCGTCCACAATCGCGACCCGAACGGGCTCCGCCCTGCTCTGGACGGGCAGTCCGGTTTCATCCGCGCACGATCCCGTCACCGGATCAGCGACGGCATCACCCGCGGCGGCTGAGGCCAACCGCTCCCGGTCGCCTGGGCAAAGACCCAGGGCATCAGCGAGCGCGCGCACGGTGTACCGACGCGGGTGGGAGCGGCGACCGTTCTCCAGCGCACTGATGGCATCGACGCTGATGCCGGAACGCTCCGAGAGCACTTCCTGCGTCATTCCGACCGCGACCCGGAACCCTCTGAGCTGGTGGCCAAACGCGGCCCGGGCCGCGGAGTCCGGCTCAGGAGGCAACGGCAGACCCCTTGAAGTCGTTCCTATACGGCGGAAAACCTCGAATCATTGTACTTTGCAAATCACATGCTCATAACACAGAGTCCAGCTTTTCGGCACCGACAACCCTGACAGCGACCCTGACAAACAGGTTCCGTGTCCGTCCCCAGCAGCGAACGGGCTGGTCAACTGGAGGGGCATGAGGTGCCAGCCGCCTCACATGGCAGATCAGTCTGCGACGTCGCCGATCCCAAGCGATTGTCAGGGGTGGTTGTCGGGATTGTCCGTGGAAGCCATCGTCCTTATAATTTATACTTAGATCGCCAGGACTGCTTCCCAAATTCTTGGAACCTATCCGCGAAAGAGGATGTAACCCGAATGCGGAATCCGGAATTTAGTCAGCAACTGATCGGTCGAGCAGGTGTCAAGGAGCAGGGTGAGGGGCCATCCCAATCTTACATCGCGATCAGGTATAGTGGCTAGTACTAAAGAACGAGGCCAGGATATAAGACCCTCCGCGGTGGTTATACCGTGAAAACGGGACTTGACACTGCCGCATTGGGCGGGCAGCACGCAGGTATCCGAGTCGCATCGTTACGCGGTTGGGGGAATACCGCGTAAGTGATTTTAAATCGACGCGGATGACAATAGCCGCCAGCGATTCCGCTCAGCCGAGCGTCCCGGGCCGACGTCAGCTGGTGCTCGGCCTTCAGAGAAGCTTCAGTTCACCATCAGCGACGGGGTACAGAATGACTAAAGGAATCGGTACGCTGCGTGACCCTTCTACGGAGGAAGCGCGTCACCGGCCCGAGACCGACCGCTGCATAGCATGAAGAATGGAGGTAACGATCATAAACGGGGGTAATGACTATAGACGTCAGGTGTCTTATGCGCGCGATCTCGGGGCAACGGTCAGGGAGGCGGGGTGGCAGGCCACGGGCGCTACAGGACTTCTCACAATAGAGAAACGGGGATCTGTGGAGGTCGTGCTGTGACGCTGTATGAACGGACAGAAGCACTTTCTTGCCTATCGAGGCTCTTTACCGAATGCAGCAATGGTGAAGAGCGAGTAGCGATAATAACCGGTGCCGCAGGAACTGGCAAGACCGAAATTATGCATGCGCTCTCCAGGAAAGCAATAGCCTCAAACGCGGTTTACTGCGAGGCGACCGCGTCGCGCGCGGAGCATAGTTTGCAGTTCGGGGTGATAAGCCAGCTCTTTCTCAGTACGGAGCTACCCGCAGACGTACGTGAGCAGGCTGCTCAGCTTCTCGAGGTTGGCGCCATCAGCGCACAGATAACCCACGATGACGCTGATGAGGCGAGCAGATCCGGAACCCCCGCTTATATAGCACACGCGCTGAGCGCGCTTCTGCTCAGGGTTAACGAAAGGACGGATCGTCCGCTTCTAATAGCAGTTGATGATGTCCATCACGCCGATCCAGCCTCACTGCGATGCCTGGCTTCGATCATAGGCCGCCTCCGGGCGGCACGCATTATGGTGGTAATCTGCGTCTGTGTCATATCACAGCCATTCGATTCCGCGTTCTTGGCTGGCCTGCCACCCGCACCATACTGCAGTAATATCCAGCTAGACACTTTGACCGAGCGTGGCGTTAAAGCCCTGCTCGCAGACCACTTTCCGGGAGTAATCCCGGAGCAGCTTACCGCAGAGTGTCTCGCCATAACTGGCGGAAATCCGGTTATGATACGCGCGCTCATGCAGGACTCCCATAGGCCGGATTCCTACTGGCTGGACGGGGACATCGAGCCCTGGAAGCTGACGATCGGTCCGGAAACTACCCGCGCATTCCTAGGAATTCTGCACAGATGCGACTTCGCCATGCTCACCGTGGCACGCTGCCTGGCTATCCTTGGGCAGTCGGCCAGCCCGGTGCTGGCTGGCCGTCTTGCCGCCTTGGATTGTGACTCGACGACGCGTACGCTGGACGCGCTCCGCCGCACGGGAGTACTCGATACCAACTGCTCCCGCCATCCGGAGCTACGGATCGCACTGCTGGACGGGCTGGCTCCTCAGGAACGAGCAACTATGCATGCGCGGGCCGCGGAACTCCTGATGATCGAGGGTGCGCCCGCGCTGGCTATCGCCGATCATCTCGTCTCCGCTGACCGGACTGAGACGGCCTGGGCAGTGCCGCTGCTCCACGACGCTGCCGAGCAGGCCCTGTGCAGCGGAGAGGTGAGTCGTGCCCTACGCTACCTACGGCTGGCGCATCGGATGCCGGTCACCGAGACCCAGCGAGCGGCCACCGTGGCGTTGCTCGCCCGGGCGGAGTGGCGAGTTGATCCTGTTCTTGCCATGCGTCACAGCACCGAAGTCATCGCAGACATCCGTTCTGGTGACTTCGCCGCCCAGGACGTACTGGCCTGGGTAAGCCGCCTGATGTGGTTCGGCCGCGCCGACGAGGCAAGCGAGGCACTACGGTATGCCAGCCAGTCGCGGGATCACCTTGACCTTGTGGGTAGCGCCCACTTGGACGCCCTCCAGGTATGGATGTCATACGTGTTCCCGGCTACCCGCGAGCCTGACCAGTCACCGCCGCCCGCCTGGCGCACCGCTGCCGAATCCCCGCCGGTGGCCGCCACTCCGGAATGGCAGGCTATCTCGATGCTGACCAGCACACTGGCCGACAGCGCGGGAGAACCGACGATCGCCGCCGAGCATTTCCTCGAGGAAAGCATCCTCGATGAGCGGACCATCGGCCTTCTCATCGCGGCGCTGGCTACCCTGCTGTTCAGCGGGCGCCCGGATGCCGCTGACGTCTGGTGCGATTCCCTGCAGAAGGACCCAGCCGTCCGGGAAGCTCCCACCTGGCAGGCGATGTTCGCCGCCCTCCGGTCCGTTATCGCCCTGCGCCGCGGCGACCTGGCCGGAGCTGAAACCCAGGCCCGTACCGCTATGGCACTTATCCCGGCGAAGAGCTGGGGCATCGGCGTCGTGGTACCGCTCAGCGTCCTCGTCCGGGTGATGACAGTAACAGGCAGGTACAAGGAGGCATCCGCTCACCTACGTATCCGGGTACCCGATGCCCTGTTCGAAACGCCACTGGGCCTGCACTACCTGCAGGCCCGCGGCCGCCTTCATTACACGAGGGGAGATTTCAGCACCGCCCTGCGTGACTTCCGGTCCATCGCTGACCTGATGGCCTCGTGGCATATGGACCTCCCTGCGCTGGTGCCCTGGCGCAGCGACAGCGCACTGGTACACCTGCGGCTCGGACATGACGAGCTCGCCCATTACCTGGTGATGGAGCAGCTGGAGATGCTCACCCAGGAGCAGACCCGGGAACGTGGTGTCTCGCTGCGCGTACTGGCCGCATGCGAAGAATTGCCCAACCGCCCCGCCCGGCTGGATGAGGCAATACAAGAACTGCAGAAGTCCGGCGACCGGCTCGAACTGGCCCACGCACTGGCCGACCTGGGGAACAGCTATCACGCGCTCGGCAAGACCGGTGAAGCCCGCAGCGTCCGGAGCCGGGCACACCAGATTGCCAAGCAGTGCGGTGCGACCACCCTCGCCAGCTCACTTCTACCGGGCACCGGCGACAACGCCCATCCCCACCTGGACACCACGGCCAATCATGCCAGCCGGGAACGGTTTACGAATCTCAGCGACGCAGAACGGCGAGTCGCATCCCTTGCCGTCGACGGGTACAGCAACCGCCAGATCGCCGACAAACTATTCGTCACAGTCAGCACTGTGGAACAGCATCTAACCAGGGTATACAGCAAACTGAACGTGAGCTGCCGAGGCGAGCTGCCAGCCGAACTTCATCGCGATTCTTCCGGACCTGATTGACACTTCGGGGTACTTATTCAGCAACCTTCGTCCGCATAGTCCAGCGAAAGACCGGCGAGCCATCGGTTTCTGAAAAATAATCATTGATCAGCTCATAGTGCTCGTAACCACCATAGCGTGGAACCTTGACTTTCTTATTCGCCAGAACGCTATGATTAATAAGCATCTCGGAGGGAAGGTCAGGAGGACCTCCCTCGAGAACCACTCGGATGGTCTCGCGATTGTCATGGTGAGAATCGCGCCTGAAATGGTCCATCGAATTCATTCCTCCAGCGTCGGGTCGCCCTTCATGTGAACCGCGGCCATAATACTAAATGGGCATGTTGCCATGCCGTCCGCGGCGCCTGGAAACAATCGCAGTTGCCGCGGCATATGCCGCGGCAAGTCGTCGGCTCGTATGCGCGGGATCGATAACATCGTCAATCAAGCCAAGCGCTATTCCACGTTCAACACCGCCCGCCAGCCGTCGTTGCTTGTCAATGAGCTCCATGCGCAGGGCCTCGCTGCTATCATTTTTGACACTTGCCAACTCTTTACGGTAAAGAATGGTAACGGCGGATTCGGCACTCATCACCGCGACTTCGGCATCTGGCCAAGCGTACACGGCTGTTGCGCCAAGTGCGCGAGAATTCATGGCGATGTATGCACCACCGTAAGATCTTCTTGTTATCAGCGTGATGCGGGGCACCTGAGCCTCAGCAAATGCATAAAGCAGCTTGGCACCGCGCCGGACTACGCCGCCCCATTCCTGGCTCGTACCTGGTAGATAGCCAGGAACGTCGGCCACGACGAGCAGCGGGATCCCCCACGCATCACACATGCGCACAAAGCGCGCCGCCTTTTCGGCACTTTCCGAATCCAAGCATCCAGCCTTGCGCAGTGGGTTATTGGCAATGACTCCGACAGTTCCTCCGCCTAGCCTTCCGATACCCGTTACCATATTTGGCGCCCATTTTGACTGTAGCTCCTCTACGGTACCGTCCGCATCACAATCAAGGATGCCTCTTAGCAGCGGCCGCACATCATACGCGCGTCGCGGCGATTCGGGCAGAAGCGCGCGGAGATCGGCGGTCGCCGTCGCCAAGGTATCATCGAAGGAGCCGGGATGGATCAGCAAATCGGTCAGGTGACGCGCCCTGGCATAAGCGTCCGCTTCGGATGTGGCTGTCACATGGGCCACGCCAGAGCTGGCCTGGGCATCAGGACCGCCAAGGCGCTTCATGTCAATCTGCTCGCCAGTGACACTGCGGATCACGTCGGGGCCGGTTATGAAAATGCGGCCGGCTGGCGCCATAATGACTATGTCACCCAGAGCCGTCCCGTACGCCGCTCCGCCTGCCGCGGGACCCACCACGATGGAAATCTGGGGTACAATTCCCGACGCACGGACCATAGCGGCGAATATCCGGCCGATTCCGTGCATTGACTCGATGCCGTCGCTCAGCTTGGCGCCGCCCGAATGCCAAATCCCGATTACTGGCCATTCTTCCTTTGCGGCCAAGTCGATAGCTTGCGCGATGCGGGCGCACTCCTCTATGCCAAGTGCCCCTCCCTTCCTGCTGGCATCGGTACAGAAGGCGATCACTTTATTGCCGTCGATCCTTCCGCATACCGTGGCGACGGCGGTCTCGTCACGTTCGTGCAATGGAGTCAATGAACCGGCATCCAGCAACTGGGCCAGCCGCGTGAACGGCTCACGAGCATTCCATGACTCAGTTGTCCTACTTGTTTCCATAACGCGTGAAGAGGCTGATTGTTCGGTCATAACGCTCCTGGAGCCGGTAGCGATGGCGCGGAACCGGAAGCATATGTCCGGCTCCGCAGCATTTCTCCTGCGCTTGCCGCCATCATCGCCGCGGTAGCTAAACCTCGCCTAATTTATCGCACGATGGCGACGTCCCGTTTCAGCGGCTCCCACCACCTGCGGTTGGCCCGGTACCAGGCAATTGTCTGCTTCAGCCCTTGGTCGAGATCTATCCTCGGCTGGTAACCCAGAGTCCTCAGCTTTGCGTCGCACAGCGAATAGCGCCGGTCATGGCCCTTGCGGTCTGTCACCTTTTCGACCATGTCCCAACCCTGGCCGAAGGTAGCCAGCAGCCTTCCTGTCAGCTCGCTGTTGGTGACTTCGACAGTACCAGCGATGTGGTAGACCTCACCAGGCCGACCCTGCTCCACGACAAGCTGGATGCCGCGACAGTGATCATCGACGTGCAGCCAGTCGCGGATGTTTCCGCCGTCTCCGTAGAGCGGGACTGTCTTACCGTCGAGCAGGTTGGTGACGAACAACGGAATGAGCTTCTCAGGATGCTGGTAGGGGCCATAGTTGTTGGAGGCCCGCGTGACGCATACTGGCAGACCGTGCGTCCGCCAATATGAAGCCGCGATCAGATCGCCGCCAGCCTTGGTCGCTGAGTACGGAGAGTTCGGGTTAACCGGTGCTGTTTCGTCCCACGATCCCGCTTCGATGCTTCCATAGACCTCGTCGGTGGAAACCTGGACCACTTTGGCCACGCCCGCGTCCAGGCACGCCTGCATAAGGACCTGAGTCCCAATCACGTTGGTGCGCGCGAACTCGGCGGAACTGACAATAGAGCGGTCGACATGCGACTCGGCAGCGAAGTTGATGACGGCGTGCTGACCGGGAATGACACGGGAGAGCAGCAGCGCATCACATATGTCACCGTGCACGAAATGGAAACGGCCGACCACCGGATCCAGGTTGCTGAGGTTGCCGGCATAGGTAAGCAGATCTAGGACGGTAACCTCGGCCTTTTGCCATCCGGAGTACTCGCCCGACAGTAGCTGCCGGACATAGTGGGACCCGATGAAGCCAGCGCCCCCAGTGACCAGAACCCTCATGTCACGCTACCGCTCAGCCCGCTGCGCTCCAGTCCGCTGCGCTCCAGTCCGCTTCCGGCGGCATTCGAAAAACAATATCCGATTGGCGCATGACGCACTTTCTTATCAGTCCTTAATGTTCCGCCCATGATGCCGCGCGGCTACGAACTCGCCCGCCGAAGCAAACGTGCTAAATCGCCGTGCGGGCTGAAGCCGAGTGGCTGGTATCAAGACTAGCTACTGTCCAGGCATACGCAACCCCTACCCCAGCCCGCGCACAACCCTTATCGGCCTCTATCCCATGCGGACCGAATAGGGGTGTTCCGGGCGCGTCGCGCGAAGCGCGTCCGCTGAACTGGGACAGTATAGGCGTGAGCTGGCCCTAGAGCCTAGGCGCGCTTTAGCAGTGTCACCGACACTGAGACAATGCGAGCGATCTCCGAATTCTATACGGATCTCCGTCGACCGGTCGCCGACCGATGAAGGGCATCATCCTGGCCGGCGGAAACGGAACCCGGCTGCAGCCCCTCACATTCGTAGGATCCAAACAGCTGGTCCCGGTCTATGACAAGCCAATGATTTACTACCCCCTGTCCATCCTCATGCTCGCGGGCATCCGCGATGTGCTCTTCATAACCCGGCCCGCTGAAGCACCGGTTTTCATGAGGCTCTTCAGAGATGGCCAGAGCCTGGGAATGAGAATCAGCTACGCAACGCAGGACGAGCCGCGCGGGATAGCCGATGCCTTCCGCGTAGGTGCTAATTACATTGGCGACGAAGATTGCGCTCTGATTCTCGGCGACAACCTCTTCCATGGTGCGGATCTGCCGTCCCTGCTCCGCCGGAGCGCGGACAGGCTGAAGGGATGTGTGCTGTTCGGCCACATAGTATCTGACCCACGGCATTTTGGCGTCGCCGAGATCGACGAGCGGGGCAGGCTCGTGGGCATCGAGGAGAAGCCCGCGCAGCCTCGATCCTCTCTGGCAATCCCGGGCTTGTACTTCTTCGACCCCGGAGTGGTCGAGATCGCCAGGCGATTGACCCCGTCGGCGCGCGGCGAACTAGAGATCACCGATGTCCTGCGCGCTTACCTTGACGAAGGGAGAGCCGATCTGGTGTGGCTTGGGCGGGGTGTCACCTGGCTGGATGCCGGCACGCATGACATGCTGCTCGAGGCGGCTGGCTTCGTCCGCGATGTGCAACAGCGCCAAGGCGTTCGCATTGGCTGCATCGAAGAGATCGCCATGAATATGGCGTTCATCAGCGCTGACGACTGCTACCGGCTGGGAATGGAGATGAGCCAATCGCCGTACGGCCAGTACGTCATGGAGTGCGCCCGGTCGCACAGACGGCTCCTCGCGCTAGCCGAATCAATCGACCGGTCATGAATTATTCGCCCCAAGCCTAGTTCGAGCCTGTAATCGGGGACCCGTGGAAGTACCGGCACCGCCAGTTCGCTTCGGAGTGGTCGGCTGCGCTGATATTGCGTGGCGCCGGACCCTACCGACTCTGGTCGCCAGCCCTGACGCCCGGCTAGCCGCCATCGCGAGCAGAAACGCGACGAAGGCAGCGAGGTTCGCCGCCGAGTTCGACTGTTCCTCCACGCTGGGCTATGACTCGCTGCTCGAATCACCCGATATCGACGCTGTCTACGTCCCTCTCCCGACAATGCTCGCCACCGAGTGGATAGAGAAGGCACTGCTCGCAGGAAAACATGTCCTGGCGGAAAAGCCGCTCACCGCGGCTACCGAGAGCACGGTACGACTGCTGCGGCTCGCACGCACCAATAGGCTGGTGCTGCTGGAGAACGTCGCGTTCATGCACCATGCACAGCATGCGGCCGTGCTCGAGCTGCTCGATAAAGGTGCCATCGGCGAACTGCGCGATTTCTCCAGTGCTTTCACGATTCCGCCGCTGCCCAGCGGCAATATCCGGTATCAGCCGAACGTAGGCGGTGGCGCGCTGCTCGACATGGGCATATATCCGATTCGCGCCGCTCTCCGCTTCCTCGGGCACGGCATCGAGGTCGTCGGCGCGGTACTGCGCCAGCAGGCCCAGACGGGCGCGGTGGTATCGGGACGCATCCTGGGGTACACCCAGCGCGGGATCGCCATCGATCTCAGCTTCGGAATGCAGCACTCTTACCGGAGCAGCTATGAGTTCGCCGGTAGCACCGGCCGCCTGATGCTCGACCGCGCGTTCACCCCATCCGCGACACACCAGCCGGTCATACGGGTAGAGCGGCAAGATCATCGCGAGCAGATTACATTGCCTGCCGATGATCAGTTGGCCAACGTCATCGCGTTCTTCGCACGCGCCGTGCGCACGGCCAACGCCCAGGGGCCCTTCGCAGCCGAGGGCTCGTTCGCCGTGGCAAGCCTGCGCCAGGCTGAGCTGGTTGACGTGGTGCAGGAGATGGCAGTGCGTATCACTGTCTGATCACACGGCTGCCCCGGCCGCCGTGAGCATGTTGAGGCAGGCCAGTAGGGTCCTCGCCTGGACGTTGACGTAGTGGCTGTGCTGGGCCAGTGCCGTGAGCTGGCCATGCGATACCCACTGAAAGCCATCCGGCGGGTCCAGTGGCGCCTGGCTCTCGTCAGTATCGATCAGCGAGTAGCGACTCACCGCATTGAGGAAACGGCCGCCCTCCTCGGAATGCAGCGCCGAATACTGGACGCGAGATGGTGCCGGGGAGGACACCAGATCCAGGAAGGCCGGCCGGTCCGCCGCGGACAAGTGAGCGTAGTTGCCAGGTGTGCACTGGACGGTGGGGCTGAGTTCCACCGTGTCGCGAAAGCCAGCCTCGAGCCGCGCGCGGGCCAGCACGTGCGGCACTCCCTCGATGTCGCGGGTCAGGAAGGCGACGACGCCTGGCCCGCACGGCTCGAACATTGGTTGCTTCCACTGAGCGACCTCGCGGTTGCCCGCCTTTACCGACACGGCCACCACACGGAAGTAGCGCCCCTGCTCATGCTCGATTGCCGAGGTACCACGGATCCAGCCGAGCGCTGCGGCCAGCGGTACCCGGTCGGCACGGACTACGTTCCCGCAGCGCATGGAGGCGATCCACGACAGCAGATCGGTATCGGAGCAGCGCGCCCGTGGCGCGCTGCGACCCGGCAGCCCGGCCAGGACAGATCGCGTGTCCATGTTGACGACGTTGTCCTCGCGCAGGAGCTCACCAATCTGGCCGAGGGTCAGCCAGCGGAATTGATCGTGTGCGGGAACGTCGTCGGCGACCTCGATGATCATGTTCCGGTTGCGTTTGCGGTAGAACCAGGAGCCGTGCTCCGACTGCAGCACGTCCGACAGCACGCTGCCCCGTCCAGGCCGCATGAAGTAATCGAGATACCTAACGGGCTTACCGCGGTGCACCTTTGTGTAATTACTGCGCGTTGCCTGCACAGTAGGGGAAAGCTGCAACAGGTTTGGATTGCCTGGCTCCATCTTGGCCTGCATGAGGAAGTGCAGTACCCCGCCGAACTCGCGTACAAGGATGCCGAGAAGTCCTATCTCCAGCTGGCACATGATCGGCTGGTACCATTCGGCGGAATACATGCCGCCGGAACTGACGTGCAGGCCTTCTACCTGGAAGAACTGTCCGCTGATATGTGCCAGATTCCCGCTGCGACCGTCGAACGACCAGGCGTCAAGCTCGCGGAACGGGATTCGATCGACCTCCATGAAAGTCTCTCCGCGACACCGTTCGAGCCATTCAAAGATGTCATCCATATTCGGCATCTCGCCCTTAATGGTGACCGCCGAACGGGCGATCCTTGCAGCGAGGGCGCCGTTCTCCCGCAACCCGGTCAGCGCCGCTATGTCGGCATACTGCTCGCGTCCGCTACGGTGCGAAACTTTGATGGCCATGAATGCAAGTAGTCTTTTCGATGTTACCGATAGCTACGATCGTTCTTATAGAAGGCCTGCCAGAAATAGCTCCACGGCAATGACCATCCGTCCGCGACGCAGATCCAGTCCTCACCTGGCCGGTACGCTGTGATAAAGTCAGATGCCGCCGTCTCTACCGCCAGGTTGTCATGAATGTCAAGCACCTGCCTAAGAGGTCCGCTCTCCATGGCTATCTGCACTGGCGTATCGCTTTCCGAATATCCGGTAATACTTTTATCCAAATATTTCCCGACCGGATTCTTGACATAGAAGGAGGCACACTTGCGATCGATCAATTCAAGGTAATCACATACCGTCGCGGGACTCATCTCAGCTAGTGAATTTATATTGATACACAAATCAAAATGTGCCGGATCCCGTATATTGTCAGCTCCGGCAGACTCTACAAAATTAATCTTAGCGAATTGCGTGTCATCTAGGACTTCGCGCAGGTACTTCCTGCTCAGTTGCATAGTGTTCTTGAGATCGACAATGGTATACGTCGAGATATCATAGTTGGATAGGATCGCGTGGCACGTGCGCCCGTAGCCAGCGCCGATCTCGACGATATTTGCGCCCGCCAGGTTAATTTCCTGCTCGATGAATCCAAGTTCGAGAGTTGCCTGCAGATAGTCCAGGCAGATCTTCTCCCCATTGCAGCACACGGTAACCGGATTACCTACCTCGCGATTTTTAATTCTTCGCACCCTGGCCCACTCCTGCTCGTCAAGGCCCATGCTGAGATGGTAAATCAGCGCTTTCAGGTATCTGCCGCCGTTAACCTCAGGATTCCAGAGCGAGATCTTGTAATTCCGCCGGTCAGATTTGAAGGTGGTCAGGTCGTCAGCCACTTCTTCGGTGATCCAGTTGTCCTGGATACGCTGCCACTGGCGACTAGCCTGGTAATTACGAGCCATCTCATCCTTCTCCTTCACGACAGATATTCAAGTGCATAATTTCCGATGCCGCTAAAGCTGGTCTAAGCCTCGATCCACCGGCCATTCTGGTAGGTCGTTTCCGCTCCGATCCCGCACGACGGGTTCCGAGCGGACCTAGGGCACGGGCGGCGACCGCGGTCACGTCCCGGCGGATGGTCGCGGCCCGGGCCCACGCGGAAGAGCAGTGGCGCCTGCCCCGCCAAGGTTCACCAGGACCTCCCGGCCGGTCCTCATTAGGCCAACTAAATCAATGATTTAGATGGACGGGGGACCATGGGTCTTCCCGCGTGTATCTTCCTCGCGACGGGGGCCTGCACACAGGACGGAAAGGAATGGGACAACTTGTCCAGAGCCAGTGACTGCGAACAAACTGTTATTGTTATCGGCGGCACCGGATTCATTGGCGGGCACATCGTCACGGAGTTTGCTCGATCGGACCGTCAGGTCATCATCGTGTCACGTCACCCGCCCGAGAGTCAGGCCAAGACACGACATGGCGCGCTTGATCTGTGCTCCACCGACATCCCACGCATAACGCAGTTTCTTCTCGCGCACCGCCCAGGCCTGATTGTGAATGCCTCAGGTGCGGTGTGGCGAACGAGCGAAGAACGGATGTGGGCGGTCAACTCGAAGATGGTGAACAATATCATTTCCGCAATTATAACGCTTCCATGGCGCCCGCGACTGATTCACCTTGGCAGTGTGTACGAGTATGCACCCGTGCCAGCCGGCACGCGTATTGACGCTAAGACGCCGGAGCGCCCCGTCAGTGCCTACGGCCGAAGCAAGCTCGCCGGAACGTCCGCCGTTCTCCGGGCAACTAAGGCTGGGCTGATTGATGGTTCCGTTGTCAGGCTCAGCAATGTCACAGGGGCCGGCTCGCCTCCGGCCAGCCTCCTCGGCAGCGTGGCCGAGCGATTGACGAAGCTGCGTGGACGTGGCCCGGCGGTGATGCGGTTCGGTGAGCTCACGGGCCATCGGGACTTCCTCGATGCTCGGGACGTGGCAGCAGCGGTGAAGCTGGCGGCCGGACGATCCGCGCTGGGCCAGATGATCAATCTGGGCCGGGGCGAGGCGGTACACGTGCGACGCGCGGTGGAGATGATGGTTTCAGTCAGCGGACTCCCGGTGAGTATCGAGGAGGCTGGTGAGAACCAGGCTTCCGGGAACCGGGACGCTGGAACTGACTGGATTGAAGTTGAGACCTTGCCAGCCTGGCAACTACTTGGCTGGCGCCCAAAAGTTACCTTGCTGGAATCGCTCCGCGGGCTGTGGAAAGAAGTATCGGCAGCATAAGGCTGACGTTAACGGTAAAATGCGTCGTTCTTGTAGATGGCTTGCCAGAAATAGCTCCACGGAATTGCGCGTCCGTCCGCGGCACAGGTCCACTCTTCGCCTGGCCGGTAGGCAGCGATAAAGTCCGTCACCGCAGCATTCACCGCCATGGTGTCATGAATGTCAAGGACCTGCCTAAGCGGCCCTGTCTCCATTGCCATCTGGATAGCCTCAATACCTTCAGGATGGCCGTCCATACTCCTGTCGGTGTGCTTTCCCACCGGATTCTTCACGTAGAATGATGCACACGTACGGCCGATCAGGCCGAGATAATCCTGCACGATTTCTGGGGTCATCTCGGCCATCGAGTGAATATTGATGCACAAATCAAACCACATCGACTCCAGTGCGCTGTCAGCGTTACTCGCCTCGACGAACCTGATCTTGGCGAATTGCTTGTCGTCCAACACTTCACTCAGATATTTCCTGCTCAGCCGCATGGTGTTGTTCAGGTCCACAATAGTATATCCGGCAATGTCATGATTAGACAGGATCGTATGACACGTACGGCCGTAGCCGGCACCGATCTCCATCACACTGGCTCCTTGGAGGTCGATTTCCTGCTCGATGAATCCAAGCTCGAGCACGGCCTGGAGATAATCGAGGCAAACCGTTTCCCCGTTGCAGCGCACGGTGAGAGGGTTACCAACATTTCGATTCTTGACCTCTTTCAGCCGAGCCCAATTCTCTTTGTCCAGCCCCATAGCCAGGTTATATACCAGAGTCTTAAGATACCTTATTCCACTATTCCGGGGATCCCATAGGGCTATCTTGTGGTTCCGCTGGTCGGATTTGAAGTTAGTCAGATCATCAGCCGCATTCTCGGTGATCCAGTACTTTTGGATACGTTCCCACTGCTGGCTGGCCTGGAAGTTGTGCGCCATCCCTCATTCTCCTAACCATCGCCTTGGCGTGTTGAATCTCACCCGGTCATGCGATCCGCGGCATATTGCAGGGATTACCAGCGGCTCACGGCCACCTCCATGCCGAATTCAGCTGGTACACCTATGGGCCAGCGTCTTCGCCGTCGCTAACGTGAGCCTTGCACGCGGATAAAGGCATCCCGGCGGACCTGCTGGGCCGTCTGGCTGGGCCGAGTATCGTCGGGCTCAGCCGGCGGCAGGTCCGACGACCGACTGCGAGGCACGTTCCGCCGGCATGTACTGTAAGCGCTCAGTGGCGGATGCCTTGTCTACGACGCCAGGCGAGAAGGGCCCGAGCTGCTGCTTTTAGCCTCGCATTACCGCGCTATCGCATAAATAGCTCATGGCCTCGGACCCGGACCTGTGGATCCGCCGTTACCATCCTGCACCGGAGAGCAAGGCGCAACTCGTCTGCTTTCCGCACGCCGGCGGATCAGCCAGCTTCTACTTCCCTGTTTCAGCGGCACTGACGCCTGCCATCGATGTCGCGGCCGTCCAGTACCCAGGACGCCAGGATCGCCGCGCTGAGCCAAATGTCTGCAGCATTCCGGACCTGGCAGACGCGATCTTCGATGCGATACGCCCACTGGCGACCCGGCCTCTGGCCTTCTTCGGGCACAGCATGGGAGCGATACTCGCTTACGAGGTGGCGGTGCGGTTGGAGAACTCTGGTGCGGCTCCGCTGGCCCGGCTGTATGTCTCGGGACGGCGGGCACCATCGTGCCAGCGACAGGAAAGTGTGCACCAGCGGTCTGATCAGGCCATAATCGCGGAGCTGGAGCACCTCAGCGGCACAAGCTCAGATCTGCTCGCAGATCCGGAAGCGCTGGCGATGATCTTGCCTGCCATCAAGAGCGACTACCGGGCGATCGAGACCTACCGGCCCCTCGAGGCCCGTGCGGTGCGGGCCCCGGTCACCGCCATTATCGGCGCAGAAGACTCCAGGGTGACCGTCGATGAGGCCAAGGCCTGGCACCGGTACAGTACCGCGTCCTTTGACCTGCGGGTGCTCCCGGGCGGTCATTTCTACCTGGTTGACTGCAGGCAAGAAGTCATCCGCCTCATTGCCGAGGACCTGGTATTCCAAGCGGCCCGGCTGGGAGATGTCTTGCGATGAAGCGCACCGTCCTCTGGGCGGGAAAGGACGCGGCTGAGGCTCCTGGCGACGCAAGGCCCGCTTAAGCTGCCCCGGCGACTATGACCGTGGTGCCACGCCACCTCGCTCGCGGGCACGCGATGCTACCTCGGCGAAGGGATGGAAACGTGACCGGACGACCGCAACACGGAGTCGTACTTGGCGGAAGCTGGGCCGGGATGCTGGCCGCTCACGTACTGGGCCGTCATATCGAGTCCGTCACGGTGGTGGACCGCGACGTCCTCCCCGACTACCCCTCGCAGCGCAAGGGCCTGCCGCAGGCCCGCCACGTCCATCTACTGTGGTCGGGCGGTGCTCGCATCGTTGAAGGCCTGCTGCCCGGCACGATCGACCAAGTGCTGGCCGCGGGGGCACGCAAGGTCGGCTTCCACGAAGACGTGGTTACGCTGACATCGCACGGATGGCAGCACCGCTTCCCGGCGAGACAGTACGCCATCATGTGCAGCCGTCCGTTGCTGGACTGGGTGATCCGCGACGAGGTCCTGGCCAGCAATCGAATCAAGTTGCGGCAGCGGACCGAGGCCGTCACCCTGGTCGGCGACAGTACCCGGGTTTCCGGCGTCGAAGTACGCAGCCTCGAGGACGACGCCCGGGAGGTTCTCGAGGCGGATCTCGTGATCGACGCCACCGGACGGGGCTCTGGTCTGCAGCAATGGCTGTCGGCACTCGGTCTTCCGCCCGTCGAGCGAGACATCGTCGACGCGGGAATCGCATACTCCACCAGAGAGTTCGCGGCACCTCCCGGCGCGACCACCGGGTTTCCCGCCGTCAACGTCGCTGCTGATCACCGGACGGGCAAGCCAGGCCGCTTTGGCGTGGTCGACCCGCAAGAGGGCGACCGCTGGATGGTTACCCTCTCATGTACCCGCGGCGGGGAGCTGCCGACTCGTGACGAGGACTTCCTGCCCTGTGCGCGAGCACTTCCCGATCCGCTCGTTGCGCAGCTCATCAGTTCGGTCGAACCAGTGACCCCGGTCTTCGTCTCGCACATCGGGGCCAACCGGCGACTGTATCCCGAGCGACTCTGCCGGTGGCCGGACGGCCTGCTCATCCTCGGCGATTCGCTCGCGGCATTCAACCCGATCCACGGTCATGGGATGAGCGCCGCTGCCCGCGGTGCGGCGGTACTGGACAAATGGCTCGCTGAGGGTGATTTTGGTCCCGGCGAGGCGCACGACACGCAGCGGGCGATCAGTGAGACGGTCGACGATCCATGGATGATGGCGGCGTCCAAGGACCTCGAGTACGTCAATTGCCGCAACGACTCCACGGACCCGCGGCTCAACCGGGATCTGGCGTACACGCACCAGTTCGCGGACCTCGTCGCCCGAAAGTCGATACGCGCACAGGCGATATCCGACGTGGCCACCGACGTGGCGAGCATGAGCGTCTCCCAGTCCGACCTTGGCACGAGCCGCTTCCTGTTGCTGGTGCAGCAGGCTAAGGAGCTTCCTGAGCTCACTAGACCGCCGTTGCACTCCGCAGAGCTCGCGATCGCGAACTTGGAGTTGCGCGCAGCGGCGACGTCATGACCTAAAGCACCGGTCAAGTATCAGCGGTCTCCCCACCATCCAGAGGCCAGAAGTCCCCGCCGCCGACCCGGCCCGCACGCACATTCCGCCATTTTTCCAG
The DNA here is from genome assembly GCA_019245115.1 of Streptosporangiaceae bacterium. Taxonomy (GTDB): domain Bacteria; phylum Actinomycetota; class Actinomycetes; order Streptosporangiales; family Streptosporangiaceae; genus JAFARZ01. Next base: position 39,631 of record JAFARZ010000290.1, read on the forward strand.
TCGCGCCGCGGTTAATAGCATCGAGTTAAGCTGGCACGTTATCCACTTTGTGAGCGTCCCAAGGTAAGCGTGGCATGTGGCGCCGTGAACGGCTGTCTGCGCTGTCGTGTCCGCGGTCCGCCGTGCAACGTCGTGGCAACGTCGTGGCAACGTCGTGGCAACGTCGTGGAAATTAATGGTCTTGTGGAGGATAAGGCGCTGGTTTCCGGCGCCTTTTCTTCCGTGAGGCCCTAATCTTCCACGAGGCGCCGACCTCCGCGCCCGCTATATGACGATATGCGTTTCTCGCCAGGCGGGAAGCGCAACGGGTGGACAGGCGACATGTCTGACATGTCGTGAACGTACCATTTCGGTATGCTCGCATATTACCAACTTTCAACCCCATACTAAGTGGGCGGGATCGTAAGTTCGTCTAGGGGCCTGCGCTCGCCCAACCCCGTGATTGTCACAAGGGCGCGGCTCCTCCGAGTGAGCAGCATGCCGATGGTGCCATCGGTGCCGCTCAAACCGATCAGTAGCGCTATAGAGCGTGCCCAATGGCGCCATCGGTGCCGCTGGCCAGGGAGC
>JAFARZ010000020.1 GCA_019245115.1 Streptosporangiaceae bacterium
ACCGCGACCTGGTCCTCACCTGGACGGCCGGACAGGATCTCCCGCAGCCACCCCGCCATCTGGCCGGTGAGGTGCGGCGGCAGGTCAACCAGGCCGCCCCACCGCCGCGGATGCTCCAGCGCCGCCACCCGGCCCAGCCCCCACACCATCGCCTGCGCCACGCTCACCCGCCCCGGCTCCCCCGCCGCCACCGCACCGCACGTCGCCACCCACAACCGCGCGCCGACCCCCGCATCACCCAGCGCCTGCACCAGCACCAGCGTTTCCGCTGCCGTCCCGCCCACCGCCAGCACCCCCGCGGCCTGCTGACCTACCGCCTGGAGGGTGCCCGCCAGCATCCCCCGGCCCAGGCCCGCCTCCACGGTCACTACCTGCGCGCCGCCGCCGGCGAGCACCCGCTGGCATGCCGCGGCCAGCCCCCCGCCGGGTGATCCGGCCGGGACCACCAGCAGCCACCGGCCGCCCAGCACGGTGCTGAATTGGCCTGGGCCTCCGGCCGCGGCGTCCTCCCCCAGCCCGGCCACCGGCTGCCAGGTGACCTGGTACCGCCACCGGCCCACCGCCGACTGCCGCCGCAGACGCCGCCGCCACGCCGCCAGCGCGGGCAGCACCGCGCTCAGCGGCTCCTCCCCGCCCACCGCCAGCTGCCCCGCCAGCCCGGCCAGATCCTGCCGGTCCACCGCCGCCCAGAACCCCGCCTCAGCCCCGTCGCCATCCGCGACCGCACCCACGGGCTGGGCCCGCATGCTGGGCCAGTACCGCTGCCGCTGGAACGCATACGTCGGCAGGTCCACCCGCCGCACCCCGGCCTGGCCGAACATCCCGGCCCAGTCCACCCCCACCCCGCGCGTGAACATCCGCGCCGCCGCCATCAGCACCGCGGCGGGCTCGGGCTGACCGGCCCGCAACACCGGCACCCACCCCCCGTCACCCTCACCGCCGCCGAGCGCGGACAACGTCCCGTCCGCGCCCAGCTCGGTGAACACCCCGGTCCCGGCCCCGGCCAGCCACCGCACGCAATCCGCGAACCGCACCGCCTCCCGCGCCTGCCGCACCCAGTACCCCGGCGTGGCGACCAGCTCCGCATCCGGGCCCCCAGTCAGCCCGCACACCACCGGCACCCGCGGCCGCCCATACGACAACCCGGCAGCGATCCGGCCCAGTTCCGCGAGCATCGGCTCCACCAGCGGCGAATGAAACGCATGCGAGGTCCGCAGCCGCCGCACCCGCACCCCACGCTCCCGCCAGTACCGGGCCACCCCCGCCACCCCGGCCGCCGCACCCGACACCACCACCGACCTAGGCCCGTTCACCGCCGCGATAGCTACCCGGGCCTGGTCCAGCATCGCGGCCACGTCCTGCTCAGACGCGGCCACCGCCGCCATCGCCCCCCCGCCCCCCAGCTCCTGCATCAGCCGCCCCCGCGCCGCCACCAGCGCACACGCATCCGCCAGGCTGAGGACCCCCGCCACATGCGCCGCCGCGATCTCCCCCACCGAATGCCCGGCCACATAATCCGGGGTGACCCCCCACGACCCCAGCAGCCGCGCCAGCCCCACCTGCACCGCGAACACCCCCGCCTGGGTGAACACCGTCTGATCCACCACACCCGCCCCCGCGCACCCCGGCCCGGCGAACACCACCTCACCCACCGCCCGGCCCACCAGCGGATCCAGCAGCCCGCACACCTCGCCGACCGCATCAGCGAACACCGGGAACGCCGCAGCCAGCCCCCGGCCCATCCCCGCCCGCTGCGACCCCTGCCCCGCGAACACGAACGCGACCTTCCCCCTCCCGCCCGAACCCCCCCTTCCCCCATCCGGCACCCGGCCAGTCACCACCCCCGCCGACGGCTCACCAGCCGCCACCGCCTCCAGCCCCGCCGCGAACCCCGCCACATCCCCCGCCAGCACCACCGCCCGGTCCTCAAACACCGCCCGCCCCGCCACCAGCGACCACCCCACATCAGCAACGCTCCCGCCCCCGCACCCAGCCCGCGCAAACCCCGCCAAACGCCCCGCCTGACCCCGCAACCCCGCCTCACCCCGACCCGACACCACCCACGGGATGGGGCCCCGCGAGCCAAAGGGGCGCGCCGGCGTCTGGACTGAGGAGCCGGTTTCTGGCGACGAGGGAAGACGCTGGCTCTCAGCGCCCCGGAGGCGAGCGGGGGAAACAGGCGCTTCCTCCACGATCACATGCGCGTTCGTCCCGCTGATCCCAAACGACGA
>JAFARZ010000433.1 GCA_019245115.1 Streptosporangiaceae bacterium
ACCGGACCTTCATCGAAGCCAGCCCCCACCCCGTCCTGGCCACCGCGCTGGAAGAAACCGCCGACCACGCCGGCGTCACGGCCACCGTCATCCCCACCCTGCGCCGCGACCACGGCGACCAGGCCCAGCTCACCCGGGCGCTCGCCCAGGCCTTCACCGCCGGCGCACCGGTCAGCTGGACACCATCCTTCCCCGCCAGCCCGCCCCCCCGCACCATCGACCTCCCCACCTACCCCTTCCAGCACCAACGTTACTGGCTGCGAGACATCGCACCGCCGCCTTCGGCGGCCGGACCGGGGGATGAGGAAGAGGCGCGATTCTGGACGGCGGTCGAGCACCGGGACCTGGACGGACTCGCGGGCACGCTCGGCATCACCGAAGCCGTCGGCCACAAGACCTCGCTCGACGTGGTCCTCCCGGTCCTGTCCCGGTGGCGGCGGGAGCGTCGTGACCGATCCGCGGTCGATTCCTGGCGCTATCGCATCGAGTGGCGGCCGCTAACGGCCGACCCCCCCGCCGGCGACGGGTCGGCCGGATCCTGGCTCGTGGTCCGGCCGCAGGGCATCGCCGAGGACTGGGCGCAGGCGTGCGGGGCAGCGCTGGAGGCAGGCGGCTCGCGGGTACGTCACCTCGACATCGACCCGCTCATCGACCGGGCTGGCCTCGCCGCGGTCCTCCGCGAATCGTCCGCCACGGCCGTAGGCCCAGGCCGATCGAACACAGCGGAAGACGCACCGCCGACGCGGGTGCTTTCGCTGCTCCCGCTCGACGAGGGCGAAGAAGCCGATGGAGGCTTCCCCGGACTCGCCGGCAGCCTCACGCTTCTCCAAGCCCTGGTCGACTCCGAGATCGGGACGCAGCTGTGGGTGCTGACGCGCGGCGCGGTCTCGGTCGGCGGCGATGACGGCGATGACAGCGGCCCGGAGCGTCCCGTTCAGGCGCAGGTATGGGGGCTTGGCCGGGTGGCGGCCTTCGAGCACCCGGCCGTCTGGGGCGGGCTCGTGGACCTGCCGCCAACGCCGCGTGATCTCAACCCGGTGCAGCTGCGCGCCGCGCTTACCCGCGAGGACGGAGAAGACGAAATGGCGCTGCGCCCGGCGGGCGTGTTCGGACGCCGACTGGTAAAGGACCCGCTCGGGCCTGGCCAGCCGCGCCCCGACTGGCGCCCGCGTGGCGCCGTGCTCGTTACCGGCGGACTGGACGGACCGGCCCGGTGGGTGGCGCGGTGGCTGGTGGATCGAGGTGCGGACCGAGTGCTGATGCTGGCCCCCGCCGGGGTCAAGGCATCCGAGCCGCTGCCTGGCGTGACCGTCATCGACTCGATTCCCGCCGATGCCGGTATCGGGACGCTCGTGCACGCCGCCCCATCCGGCGAGCTGGCGTCGCTCGCCGAGTCCACCCCGTCTGCGCTGGCCGAGGCGATCCGCGCGAGCCTGGACGGCATCCGTGAGGCCGAGGCGAGCTGCGGTCTGCGTACCGGCGACACCATCGTCTACTTCTCCTCGATTGCCGCCGTCTGGGGCGGCCGGGATCACGGTTCGTACGTTGCCGCGAGCGCCTATCTGGACGCTCTGGCCAAGCGGCGCCGGGCCGAAGGAGTGCACACCGTCTGCGTGGCGTGGGGTCTGTGGGACGTGCCGGACGACAAAGGGGAGCAGGCCGGCGGACGCGCGCGCCCGCACATCGAACGCGCGCGACGGCAGGGACTCGTGCCACTGGATCCCAGGCTGGCGTTCGCCGCCCTGCACCAGATCCTGCAACGGGACGACCCGTCCGTAGTCATCGCCGACATCGAGTGGCAGCGGTTCGCACCGCTGTTCACCCTGGCGCGCCGGACGCGGCTGTTCGACCAGGTGCCAGCGGCGACGGCGGTGATCCGGACTGCGCGGGAGACCGACGACGAGGCGGAGGCGACCGAGGTGCTGCGGCGCGATCTTGCCGCACGACCGCGGGCCGAGCGGTACGGCATACTGCTGACGCTCATCCGGTCGCACGTGGCGACCGTGCTGCGGTACGCGGGTGCGGAAGAGGTGGATCCACAGCGCCCCTTTAAGGACCTGGGATTCGACTCGCTCGCGGCGGTCGAGCTGCGGAACCGCCTGCGGGCCGCGACCGGGCTGCGGCTGCCGGCGACACTGGTGTTCGATCGTCCGACGCCGGACGCCCTGGCCGGGTGGCTGCTGGGCGAGTTGCTGCCGGCCGATGCCGGGGCGGCGCTCCCGGCGCTGGGCCGCCTGGACGACCTGGAGGCGGCGCTGGCCGTGCTGCCGCCCGAGGACGCACGACGCAGCGGCCTGATCGACCGGCTCCAGACGCTGGCGTGGAAGTACGCGGACACCGCCGCCGACACTGAGCGGGCTGACGCTGAGCGGGCTGACGCTGAGCGAGCCAACGCCGGGTCGGCCGAGGACGGGACAGATCTGGCGAGGGCGACGGCCGACGAGATGTTCGCGCTGATCGACCGCGAGCTTGGCGTCTGATCAACGGCGACTGCTCACTGCCGGTGTAGCGTCGGTGTGCCGTGCTTCGCCGACGGTCAGATCGGTCATTCCCCAGAACGCCCGGACGTGGGTGCCCAGGCCCTCTTCGTTGAACTCCACGATGCCGATGATGCGGAAGTTCATCACCGTGGGGGCGCGCAGGACCACCTTGCTGGAAGTGACGACGAACCGGTCGCACATGGATGTGACCGACACCTCGGGTGTCTCGTGGACCTGGTGCTCGACGGACATGGTCAGGTGCCTGCGGAGAGCTTCCTTGCCCACCGTCGGCGGCCGTCCCACCGGATCCTCGAAGACGACATCGTCGGTGAATAGGGCGAGGGTGCCTTCCACGTCGCCTTCGTTCAGCCGCTGTGCGTATTGCTGGGCTGTTGCTTTACGAAACGCCTCGTCGGGCATGAGCACCTCCAGCATGAGTCGGCCGGCCTGAGCCGGTCAGTCGATGATTTCGAGGTCGGATTTCCCCCAGAACGCTTGCGCCTCGCGGATGAGGCCGGTCTCGTCCACCCGGAGCAGCCGCATGTAGGTGAGCCTGAGCCGCTTGCCCGCGGGGTCAGCGGGGGGCACCAGCCAGCCCTGCTCGGCGAAGACCGGGCCGAGGGGGAGATAGTCCATGACGGCGGCGATCGGAATGAGAGTGTGCTCGCCGTCCTGCCCGGCGACCGGCTCACCGGGAACCTCCCGCAGGCCGGCGGCGACAGCCTTCTCGAAATGGGCGCGCAAGGCATCCCGGCCGGTCCGCCGGTCCCAGCCGACGGGATCAGCGAACGCGGCGTCGTCGCTGTACAGCTCCAGGATCGCGTCCACATCCCCGGAGTTCACGCGACGGCAGTGGTCCAGCGCCAGCTCCTTGCGGTCGCGCTCACTGATCAGCGCTCTGTCCAACTGCTTCTCCCATGTTCGTGCCTCGTCCGAGGTCGCGGTCGATGAACTCGAAGATTTCGTCGGCGGTGGCCGTGTCCAGCTGGCCGGCGGCGGCCGTGTCCAGCTGGCCGACGGCGATCGCCTCCGCCACTGCGACGCTGCCCTGCTCCTCCAGCCGCAGCAGCGTGTCGCGCAGCCGCCTGGTCAGCGTCTCCTGGGCCGTGCTGTCCCGGGCGGCGACTGCCAGCAGCGAGCGTTCCAGCCGGTCGACCTCGCCCAGCACAGGGGCGAGCGGATCAGCTTTTGGCGGGTTGAGCTTGGCGAGCAGGTGGCGGGCGAGAACCACCGGGTCGCGGTGGTCGAAGACGAGCGTGACCGGCAGCCGCAGCCCGGTGGTGGCGGAGAGCCGGTTGCGCAGCTCGATGGCGGTCAGCGAGTCGAAGCCCAGGTCCTGGAACCGCTGCTCGGCGGCGACCGTGTCGGTGCCGTCATGGCCAAGGACCAGGGCTGCGTTGGCGCGCACCAGGTCCAGCAGCGTCTGCTCCCGCTCGGCCTCGGACATGGCGGCCAGCCGGCGGATCAGGTCGGACGGGGTAGGCCCGCCCGCCCGCGGGGCTATGCCGCGGATGAGATGGCGCAGCACGGCCGGCGCCTCATGGGTCTGTGCATTGCGGCGTATCTGGCCCAGGTCCAAGCGGACCGGAGCGAGCAGCGGACGGCTGCCGGCCAGCGCGGCATCGAACAGAGCCAGGCCCTGCTCGACGCTCAACCCCATGACGCCGTCGCGGGTGTGGCGGGCTCGGTTCGCGTCGGTGATCCGTTCCCCCATACCCAGTCCCTGTTCCCACAGACCCCAGGCCAGAGATGTGGCCGGCCTGCCCAGGGCGTGCCGGTGCTGAGCGAACGCATCGAGGAACGCGTTGGCCGCGGCGTAGCAGCCCTGGCCCCCGCCGCCGATCAGCCCCGCGACCGACGAGAACAGCACGAACGCCGACAGGTCCTCCTCGCTGGTCAGCTCGTGCAGGTGGGCCGCCCCGTCGGCCTTGACGCGCAGCACGGCGTCGAGCTGGTCGGGGGTCATCGACCCGATGGTGGCGTCCCGGACAATCCCGGCGGCGTGTATGACGGCGGTGAGCGGGTGCCGGTCAGGGACGTCCGCCAGCACGCTGGCCAGCGTGGCGCGATCGCCGATGTCGCAGGCGGCGACGGTGACGTCAGCGCCGTGAGCGGTCAGCTCGGCCGCCAGGTCGGGGGCGCCGGGAGCGTCGAGCCCGCGGCGGCCGATGAGCAGCAGCCTGCGGACGCCGTGCCTGGTGACCAGGTGGCGGGCGAACAACGCACCGAGTGCGCCAGTGCCGCCGGTAATCAGGACGGTGCCTTCCGGGTCCAGCGGCGCGGACGGCATGAGCCCGTCCCCGTGGTCGTGGCGGACCAGGCGCGGGACGAACGCGCTGCCGTCGCGCAGCGCTAGCTGTGGCTCCCCGGAGGCAAGGGCCTGGGCAACGGCGAGATATGAGGCGTCCTGCCCGTCGAGGTCTAGTAGGACAAGCCGTCTGGGGAACTCGATCTGCGCGCAGCGCACCAGGCCCCACAGTGCCGCGGCGGCCAGGTCGCCGACGTCGTCGTCGGGGCGGGTCGCGACCGCCCGGTGGGTGGTGACGACCAGCCGCGCGTCGTCGAACCGGGGGTCGCCGAACCAGTCCTGGAGCAGCGATAGCAGCGCGCCGCCGGTCCGCCGGAGCCGCTGTTGAGGGTCGCCCTCATCCGGCGCACCCGGGGCGGCAACGACGACCGTGCCGGGTACGTCGGCCCCGGCCGTGGCGGCCGCGCGGAGCCCAGCCAGGTCGCGGTAGGCGGATGCCCCGGACAGGGCCTGGGCTAGTGCGTCGCCGTCGGGAGCGAGCACCGCGTATCGCTCGCCGGGTTCGCCGGCTGGCCCGGCGAGCGGCATCCACTCGAGGCGGAACAGCGCGTCGTCGCCACGAGCCCGGGCGATCTGCTCGGCGGAGACCGGCCGCACGATCAGCGACTCCAGGGTTATCACTGGCGCTCCGGCCGGATCGGCGGCGGTGAGAGCGAGCCGGTCCGGCGCCACGCGGGTAATCCGCACCCGAAGGGTGGTGGCGGCGGTGGCGTGCAGGCGCAGCCCCGTCCATGCGAACGGCAGCAGCACCTCGCTGGTCGCGTCCGCCGCCGCGCCGGCGTCCAGCAGCAGTGCGTGCATGGTGGCGTCGAGAAGAACCGGATGAACGCCGTAGTCGCCAGCCCGGGCACGTTCGCCCTCGGGCAGTGCCATCTCGGCGTAGACGTCGTCGCCGAGCCGCCACGCTGCGACGAGCGCCCGCGATGCCGGGCCGTACTCGTGGCCGCGTGCAGCCAGCTCGTCATACGGATCCCCGGTGGTGATCGGTTCAGCTCCTGGCGGTGGCCACGCGCCATCAAGTCCGGCAGGCACGTCGGCCGGCGGCTCGGGCGAGAGCAGGCCGGCCGCATGCCGTGTCCAGGTGGACTCGTCGTCGTACCGGGGGGACGGCCGGGAGTAGACGCTGACGGGCCGCAGCCCGGTCTCGTCCGGTGAGCCGACGATGACCTGCAGGTCGACGGCCTCGTCATCGGGCAGGACCAGCGGGCTCTCCAGGGTGAGCTCGGCGAGGTGGTCGCAGTCCGCTCGCGTCGCGGCGTACAGAGCCAGTTCGGCGAAGGCCGAGCCAGGCAGCAGAACGCTGCCTTGGACCCGGTGCTCAGCCAGCCAGGCGTGGGCCTGCTGGGAGACCCTGCCGGTGAGCAGCAACGTCTCCTCGCCCGCCGGCTCGACCGTCGCGCCCACCAGGGGGTGCCTGGCGGCGGTAAGGCCGAGGCCCGCCGGGTCGCCGCTGGTGGAGACGGGCGCGTCGAGCCAATAGCGCCGCCGCTGGAAGGCGTAGCTGGGCAGCGGAACCGTCCGCGGCGCCGGGTCGGCGGGAAACCGGGTCGTCCAGTCCACCTCGGCTCCCGCGGTGAACGCCTGCCCTAGCGCCCGGACGAACTGCTCAAGCGCGCCGTGGTCCCGGCGGAGCGTGGGCTGGGCGACGGCGTCTGCGTCGGCCAGGTCGATGCATTCTTCGATCGCTGGTGTCAGTACCGGGTGGGGGCTGGCTTCGATGAACAGGCGGTAGCCGTCGGCCAGCAATGCGGCCACGGTGTCGGCGAACCGGACGGGCTGGCGCAGGTTGTCGATCCAGTACTGGGCGTCCAGGGTCGT
>JAFARZ010000192.1 GCA_019245115.1 Streptosporangiaceae bacterium
CCGGGGGGCGCGCGTCGCGATACTCGCGCACCTCGGCCGTCCGAAGGGTGGAACGTTCGCGGAACGGGCGGCAGGCGGCCCTTCGCTGCGGCCGGTCGCCGCGCGGCTCGGCGAACTGCTCGGCCGGCCGGTCGCGTTCGCGCCGGACGTCGCGGGTGAGGACGCGGCGCGGACGGTCGCCGCACTGGGCGACGGCGACGTCGCGGTCCTGGAGAACGTGCGCTTCGAGCCGGCCGAGACGTCGAAGGACGACGCCGAGCGGGCCGGGTTCGCGGCGCGGCTCGCCCAGCTCGGCGAGCTCTACATCGGCGACGGGTTCGGCGCGGTGCACCGCAAGCACGCGTCGGTATACGACCTGCCGCTGCTGCTGCCGCACGCGGCCGGAGACCTGGTGCGCGACGAGGTCGCGGTACTGCGGCGCCTGACCCGCGACCCGGACCGCCCGTTCATCGTGGTGCTCGGCGGGAAGAAGCCCTCGGACAAGCTGGGCGTGATCCACAACCTGCTGGGCCTGGCCGACCGGATCCTCATCTGCGGCGGCATGGCGTACACGTTCCTCGCCGCCCAGGGCCATGAAGTGGGCAACTCGGTGCTGGAGGCCGACCGTATCCCCGATGTCCGCGACGTGATGGCGGAAGCGGAGCGGCGGGGGATCGACCTGGTGCTGCCGGTCGACCTGGTCGTGGCGGCCAAGTTCGCGCCCGACGCCGACCATCGCGTGGTGCCGGTGCGGGACATCCCGTCCGACTGGGAAGGAGTCGACGCCGGGCCGCAGACGCGCGCGCTGTTCGCGGCGAAGCTGGCCGGCGCGAAGACCGTGTTCTGGAACGGGCCGGCCGGCGTGTTCGAGTTCCCGGCGTTCGCGGCCGGGACACGCGCGGTGGCCGAGGCGGTCGCCGCCCTCGACGGCCTGACCGTGGTGGGTGGCGGCGACTCGGCGGCGGCCGTCCGGACGCTCGGCATACCGGAAAGCTCGTTCGGCCACATCTCCACGGGTGGCGGGGCGTCGCTTGAGTACCTGGAGGGCAAGACGCTCCCCGGGCTGACCGCCCTGGACGCCGAGTGAGAACCACCCGCCTGCCGCTCATGGCCGGCAACTGGAAGATGCACTGCAACCACCTCGAGGCGATCGCGCTGGTGCAGAAGCTCGCGTTCACGCTGACCGACAAGGACTACGCCGCGACGGAGGTGGCGGTGCTTCCGCCGTTCACCGCGCTGCGCAGCGTGCAGACGCTGATCGCCGGGGACAAGCTGAAGATCGTGTACGGGGCGCAGGACATCTCACCCTACGATTCCGGCGCGTATACCGGCGACGTGTCCGGGCCGATGCTGGCCAAGCTGGGCTGCACCTATGTGGTGGTGGGGCATTCAGAGCGGCGGCAGTATCACGCCGAGACCGACGCGGTGGTGAACTCGAAGGTCAAGACCTGCCTGCGTAACTCGCTGACGCCCATCCTCTGCGTGGGGGAGTCGCTGGAGGTGCGCCGGGCGGGGGATCACATCTCTCATACGCTGGCGCAGCTAGACGGCGCGCTGGCCGGCGTGCCGGCCGCGGCGGTGGCGGACATGGTGATCGCCTATGAGCCCGTGTGGGCGATCGGGACCGGTGAGGTCGCCACTCCGGAGGACGCTCAGGAGACGTGCGCCGCGATTCGCGGAAGGATTTCGGCGAGTCATGACGCCGAAACCGGGGTCAGTGTGCGTATCCTGTATGGCGGGTCCGTCAAGCCCGGAAACACAGCGCCGATCATGGCACAGCCGGACGTTGACGGTGCCCTCGTCGGTGGTGCGAGCCTCGACGCGGAGCAGTTCGCCCAGATATGCCGGTATCGTGAACTGCCGGTATCATGATGTGGCGAGCTTCGACGCAGCAGCATTTTCAGTGAGCACTGTCTCGCAAAGTACAGAGGGATTCACGGCATGATCATCGGGCTCTCCGTTATCCTGATCATTACGAGCATCGTGATGGTCCTGCTCGTCCTGCTGCACAAGGGCAAGGGCGGCGGCCTGTCGGACATGTTCGGCGGCGGAGTATCCTCTACCCTCGGCTCTTCCTCTGTCGTCGAGCGGAACCTCGACAGGATCACCTACTTCTTCGGGATCCTGTGGTTCGTCGACATCGTCGCTTTGGGCTGGCTGATCAACCACTAAGCGCGTACCTTCCCGCACCGAACAGCTCTGCTCTTTTTAAATCTGGTCCTCAAGGGGTGATCTGTTAGTGAGTAGTGGCAACGCTATCCGCGGTAGCAGGGTAGGCGCGGGCCCGATGGGAGAGGCTGAGCGCGGCGAGGCCGCCCCGCGGGTCTGGGTGTCGTTCTGGTGCGCGAACCGGCACGAGACCCGCCCCAGCTTCGCTACGGACGCCGCCATCCCGGACATCTGGGAATGCCCGCGTTGCGGCAACCCCGCTGGTCAGGACTCGCAGAACCCGCCGGCGCCGCCGCGCGTCGAGCCCTACAAGACGCACCTCGCGTATGTGAAGGAACGCCGCAGCGACACCGACGGCGAAGCGATCCTCGCCGAGGCGATCGCCCGGCTGCGCAGCCGCGCCACCGTCTGACCCGCGCCGTCTGAACCGCTGATCAGGCCTGGGTGTCGGTGCGCAGCAGGCTGTAGGCCACGCCGTCCCGCCATGCGCCGTCCCGCCAGCCAACGCCGCGCATCACGCCTTCGCGGGTGAAGCCCGCCTTTTCCAGGGCCTTCTGCTCCGCGATGTTGCCAGCCTCGGTGGCCGCCCAGACGCGGTGCACGGTGGTGTTCGCGAACAGGTAACGGGCAAGCAGGCGCTGCGCTTGCGCGCCGTATCCCTGACCGCGCGCCCCCGGGACCAGCGCGATGCCGATCTCCCAGCAGTACGCCGCGGGGGTGGTCTGCTGCCGCCGCCAGTTCACCATGCCTACCCGCACGCCGCCGAGATCCACGATCAGCGTGCCTCCATCCTGCCCGAGCATGCCGTTCTCATCCCAGCGGCGCCGCCACCGGCGCACGTCGAACCATCCGAACCAGCCGAATTCCCCGTTCATCTCCGGGTCGTAAGCGAGGCGATCCAGCATGTCGAGATCGTCTTCACGGACTGGGCGCAGCGTGATCTCATCGGCCATGGCAAGATCATGCCAGGCCCGGCTGGCTAGGCGGTGCTGAGCTTGGCGATCACCTGTTCAGCGTCGGGATGGTTGAGTGCCTTGAGTATCGCCAGGGCCCGTCGCCAGGCGTCGTGCGCGGCGTGCTGGTCGCCGACGGCGAGGTGGGTGTCGCCCATCCTGACGAGCGTGTCGGCCTCCTGGTAGCGGTCACCGAGATACTGAGCCATGGTGAGGGCATTCCGGAAGCAGGCTATGGCCTGGAGGTGGTGTCCCAGACGGCGATGGGTGTAGCCCAGGCTGTCCCAGGTCTGAGCCTGGCCGTGCACGTCACCGAGTTCCTGGTGAATGGCGAGAGCCTGCTTGCACGAGGTGAGGGCGGAGTGGGGATCGCCCAGTAGCGCCTGAATCCAGCCGATCCCGTTCAAGGCGCGTGCCAGCCTGCCTCGGTGGCCAGTGGCCCGGGACAGGTTGAGGCACTGCTGGGCGTGTTCGAGTGCCCTCGCGAGGCGATTCCGCCGCCACCACAGGATGGACAGGTAATCGTGGGTATCGGCCTGCCCGGCCTGGTCAGCGGATTGGTCATACAGACTGAGGGCGTTCTGCAGCTGAAGGTCGGCATCGTCGAAGCGGCCCAGCCGCGTGCACGCGCGGCCGAGGGTGCGGCGTGCCCATGCCTGGACGGCCGGGTCGGCCAGCCGGTCGGCGGCGGCCACAGCGGCGCGGGCCGCGGCAGCGAATTCATGCCAGTGCCCCTGCCGGTCGAGGAAGGGCCATACCGACCAGGTGAGCTGCCAGGCATGGGTATCGAATCCGGCCGTGGCCGCGTGGCTGATCGCGACGAGTATCACCCGGTATTCGGCGGTGAACCAGCGCCTGGCCTGCTCGTAGCCGGTGTGCTGGACCGGGGCGACCCCGGGCTGCGGTGGTTCGAGCGCCAGCGGGTTATGCGGCTGGGCCAGCAGCAGGGCGCCGGCGTACGCGCTGTGCAGGTAATGGTCGAGGACACGGATGGTCGCGGCGCGGCGCTGCTGGTGCGGGTCGATCGTGTGGGTGAGATGAGTGGCGTAGGCGCGCAGGAGGTCGTGGAACGTATACCGGCCGGGGATATGCTCGGCGAGCAGGCTGGCCTGGCTCAGCTCAGCCAGCAGAGGGCGCGCCACGTCAGGGTCCAGCCCCGCGAGGCTCGCCGCGGCCAGCGTGTCCGTATCCTGGCCGGGATGCAGGCCGAGCAGCCGGAACAGCCGCGCCGCCGCCGGGGTGAGAGCCTGGTAGGACCAGGACATCACGGTACGCACATCGCTGCTCGGGTCATCGTCAGCGAGCGTCTGCCACCGTTGCTGCGTGTCGCACAGCTCATCGGCGAGCAGGCGCAGCGCGGCGGTGGGCCGGACGGCGGCCCGGGCCGCCAGGAGGGCCAGGGCCAGGGGCAGCCGGGCGCAGCAGGTGATGATCTCCGTGACCGCCGCGGGCTCAGCCGCCACCCGGCCGGCGCCCAGGCGGCGGCCCAGCAGACGCCGTGCCTCCTCACCGGTGAGCAAGTTCAACGTCAGGGGATGAGCGCTGTCGGCAGCGATCAGGCTGGTGAGCTGGCTGCGGCTGGTTACCAGCACCAGGCAGCCAGAGGTGCCGGGCAGCAGCGGGCGGACCTGAGCGGAGTCGCGGGCGTTATCCAGCACCAGCAGCATCCGCCGCCCGGCCATGTGGCTGCGGTAGAGGGCGGCCTGGGCGTCCAGGTCGGCTGGTATCCGCTCCGGCGGCACGCCTAGGGCGTCCAGGAACCGGCGGACCGCTTCGGCCGGCTCCATCATCGCGGCGCTCGCGTCGAACCCGCGCAAGTTGACGTACAGCTGCCCGTCGGGGAACCTGTCCGCGACACGGTGCGCCCAGTAGACGGCGAGAGCGGTCTTGCCGATGCCGGCGGTACCGCTGATCGCCGTGACCAGCACCGCCCCGGTGTCGGGGGCGCGGTCCAGGAGGCAGTCCAGTTCCGCCAGTTCGCCGTCGCGCCCGCTGAAGTGGCGCAACGCGGTCGGAAGCTGGCGGGGGACGCCCGGGCCGCCCTGGCCCCCGTTACCCTCCGGCCACGGGTGGCCATCATGTTCCGGTCGCGCCACGGGCGGCGGCGGTGGGCCGCCTTCGCCCGATGCCCGCTGGTGACCATTCCGGCGGTGCTCGTCAACCCGGTCCCGGGCTGTGGCCAGAGCGCCCTGCTCGGCCCGGCTCGCGCCGAGCAGCCGTATCAGGGCGTCGAAGCGGTCGGTGGGCGGGATGGTCCTGGCCGTGAAGTACTCCGCGATCGCGGTCTGCGAGCAGCCGGTACGCGATGCCATGGCCTGATAAGTCAGCTCTCTGTCGTGGCGGCGGCGGGCGTGGCGGCGGCGCAGCGCACGCAGGAGTATGGCCAGTTCAGCGGAGGTCTTCACCGTGGCCGCGTCGGCAACGAAGGTATCGGTGGCCTGCTTGTCCGGATCGTCGATCATCACCAGTCCATGCGCTGCTTACGGCCGTAACACGGATGATGGATGGTAGGAATCTCGATGGTAATTTTTCGTAAATCTCCGAGATTTTTCGGAGATGGCCGAAATATACGATATGCCCCGGCGAAGCCGGACACCATGGGCTGGACCCGCGCAGGCGGGCCCGCGCTGGCGCGGCTCGCTCGCCCATGAAAGTTTCTTCGCCCTCCGGGACGTCTCATGAGCATGCAATATGCCTCGCTCCCCGTGAACGGTGAGCTGGCTACATGTATGAAGGCCTGGCGGCATCGTCTGACCCGGGACGGGTCGCGGACTTCCGAGCAGTACCGGCGGCGGAGAGGGAACGTCACGCAGGAGGAGATGGCGGAAGCCGTCGGGGTCAGCGTCGTCTGGTACAGCAATCTCGAACGTGGGATCCGGGCCAACTATTCGGGCGCGTTCCTCGACGCGGTAGCCGCGGAGCTAAGGCTGGCCCAGGACGAGCGGGTGCTGCTGTACCTGCTGGCCGTGGGCCGGACGCCACCGCCGTTGCCGGCCGAAGTCGCTACGGTGGTGCCGGACCGCAGCCTCCATCAGGTCGTTAGCGCGCAGCGGTGGCCGGCCTATGTACTCGACCGGTACTCCAGGATCGTGCTGCACAACGAGCCGTGCGAGTCCTATTACCCCTGGCTACGCGAGGATTCCAGCTACCCCCGCTGGTTGCTGACCAGCGCCGACGCCCGGCAGAGGCTGGTGCACTGGGAGAACGACTGGGCCGCGCCTCTGCTCGCTCAGTTGCGCATGGCCCGCGCGCGGCACCCTGATGATACCGGCATCGCCACCCTGATCGAGACCTGCCTGAGGACCAGTCCCGACGCGCGGCGGCTGTGGGACACCTACGCCGATCGCAACGGCCCGTCGCGGTCCCGCCGGGGCATCCGGCTCCCCGGCGCGCCCCGGGCGACCGCCGTGGACGTTGTCACCCTCACCGACCTGAAGCTGAGTGAACTTCAGGTCGTGATGCTCATCCCCGCCGCTGAACCGCTGTAGCGGCGTTAACCCAAACTGCCAGTTTGGCAACTGGCAGTTTCTGGTTGTCGCGGCAGCTGTCCGGCAGACTGCTCGAGTGGCCCGTATCACCGTGGACTTCGCTGGGACCCGGGCGTGCCGGGCGCCCCTGACGTGGGGCCAGACTGGCATCTGGGGCAAGCTCCAGCGGGACCCCGACTGTGACCTCAACGGCGCGCATGTGCTGACCGTCCAGGACGAGAACATCAGCGTAGCCGCGGCCGCGGCCGCCGTCAGCCGTATTGTCGGGCGGCACGAGGCACTGCGTACCCGGCTGCAATGCTCGGAAGACAGGGTATGGCAGGTCGTGGAAAGGTCGGGCGTCCTCAGCATCACGATCACTGAAGCACATGAGGACACCCTGAAGGCCGAGGTGGAAGCCGCCGTCCGCCGTCAGCGTGAGGCCAGATTCGACCTTTGCGGGGAGTTTCACATGCGGACCGGTTTCGTGACAATCGCAGGAGACGTCCGCTTCGTTATTCTCACTCTCGCGCATATCGCGGCTGATGGCGCCGCCGCGCGGATTCTCATGCATGAGCTTCGATTGGCGCTCTCCGGCCAGGCAGTCCTGGGCGAGCCCGTCACGCAGCCGTCCGATCTGGCATGGATGCAGCAGCAGACACCGGAATGCCAGGTGCAGACGGAGCGATCCGCGCGCTACTGGTCGGCGCAGTACCAGCGCATCCCGCCCACGATGTTTCCCCTTGCCGGCCCGCCGCAGACCCCCCGGCGCCAGCAGGCCGTGCTGGTCTCACCCGCCTTGGACATGGCCACGGAGATAATCGCGGGCGACGCCCGGGTGACATCCTCCGCTGTATTGCTGGCCGCCACGTGCACGATGGCGGGAGTCTGGACCGGGCATCAGGTGAGCGCGATGAATGCGCTGGCCCACAACCGTGCCCAGCCTGGGCACGAGACCCTCGTCACCAATCTCGTCCAGCTGGGCCTGGTCGTCATCGACCTGGAGCGCGGGCTGAGCTTCCGGGATATCGTCCGGCAGGCGTGGCTGTCCGCACTGAACGCCTACCGCTATGCGTATTACGACCAGACCACTATCAGCCGGGTGATCGCGGAAGCCAGCCAGGGGCGTGGGGTGGACGTCAACCCGTTCTGCTGCTTCAACGACCTGCGCGGCCTCGGGAAGCCCGGCCGTAACGGCCGGGCCGCCGACGGTCCCGCGGAAAGCCGCCGCAGCGAGCAGACCGTCCGCGAGTCGCTGGCGCGGACCTCACTCATCTGGGAGGCCGGTAACGTGCCGTGGTCACGGTGCCGGTTCTGCCTGCAGGTTGTCGATCATGAGCCTGGTTCTGCTCTGGCGCTCATCGCGGACACCTGCTACCTGCCACGCGCGTCGATCGAGGGCTTCCTCTTCGGCATCGAGGAGCTGCTGGTCCGGGCCGCTTTCCACGACGTTCAGATCACCGATATCCGCCAGCTCGTGATGGACGGCGGAGGTGGTGCGGCCGATGAGTGAACAGCAGTCGCCTGCCGCTCGGCCGGGACAGGCGGCGGCCAGCGCCCGGGAACTGTCCCCGTCGCAGGAACGGCTGCTGTGCCACGACCGGCTGCACGAGGGGTCGCCGCTGTACTCCGTGCCGGTCCGGTACCGTTTCCGCGGCGCCTTGGACGCCGGCGCCCTGCACGGCGCCCTGCAAGACCTGGTGGCGCGCCACGAGGCGCTGCGGGCCTACGTGACGGCGTCAGGCCGGTTCGTGACCCAGCCAGCCGCCTCGCTGCCATGGTCGGTGCTGGACCTGTCCGCGGAGGAACCCGCCGTCGCGGCCGCGCTCGCCCGCCAGTACGTCACCGCGCAAGCGCGCCGCCCGATCAGCACGGCGGCGGCTCCGCTCGCACGGGCCTGCCTGGTCAGCGAGCCTGGCGACCGCTCGACGCTGCTGCTCACCCTGCACCACCTGATAGCTGACCAGCACTCGCTGGACCTGCTCGATCAGCAACTGCAGGAACTGTACGGGAGCCGCGTCGGCCTCGCCGCGGCCGTGCCGTCGCCACGTCGCTGTGCCACGGGCCAGCCGGACCGGCAGATGTCGCTGAACTACTGGCGGGGGCAGCTGGCCGGCCTCGGCCCCCGGATGCCGGTACCGGCCGACCGCAGGCCGGACGTGGTCGGCCCGCACGGCGACGTGGTAAGCGCGCCGATGGGCGAGGCGCTCACGGCCAGCCTCGCCGGGCTGGCCGCGGACTGCTCGGCCACCGTGTTCATGGTGCTGCTCGCCGGCTACGCGGCTTTCCTGGGCCGGGTCGTCGCACCAGAGGTCGTGATCGGCGTGCCTATGTACGGACGGACCTCGCGGGACGAGCACACCATTGGCATGTTCGTCAACATCGCGCCGATCCGGGTACGGGCCGGTGACGATGTCACCTACCGGAACCTGATCGGGGAGCTGCGCGGACTGGTCACGGTGGCGCTGGCTCACCAGCACGTGCCGTTGCAGGACCTGGTGGCCGAGGCGCCCCCGGCGGGCGGCGGCGGCAGCCACCCGCTAACCCAGGTGGGTTTCAGTTACGTAGACGACCGTCGATGGTACTGGGCCCCCGCGGGGGTCACGGCCGTCCGGGATGTACTGCCCACCGGCACGGCCAAATGGGAGCTGATGTGGACCGTGACCGCCGACCGGACGTCTTCGCGGTCGGCGCTGGAGTTCAGCACCGACCTGTTCAGCCGCGGGCGGGCCGAGGAGCTGCACAGTCGGCTGCTGGAGACACTGACCGCCCTGAGCGCGGCCCCGGACCTCCCGCTCGGCGAGGCGCTCCGTAGCAGCGGCCCCCGCGGCGAGCGAAGCGAGCTTCGCGGTCGCCTGGCCGCGGAGGGCCGGAAAGGCCCTCCCGGCCAGGCGAAACTAACGGCGGGAAGCGTCGCAGGCGGGGGGTCCGGGGGGTTGGTCTCTACCCCCCGGGAGAACACAGTTTCTACCCCCCGGGAGATAACAGCTGGCCTCGCCGACATCTGGCGAGACGTGCTCGGCACCGGTGACCCTAGCCCGGACAGCGACTTCTTCAGCCATGGCGGCACCTCTATCAAGGCGCTGCGCCTGGTCGGCGCCGTACACGAGCGGTTCGGCGTCGAGCTGCGGATCGTGACCGTGTTCCGGCGGCCGGCATTCGGTCAGCTGGTTCATCAGATCACCGAACTCATGCGGGCGAGCGGTGAGGCCCAGTCCGAATAACACAAACCGTAAGTTTGGCAAACTGGCGATTTCTGGTCGCTGCGGCGACTATCCGGCAGACTGCTCAAGTATCTGCTCGAAGGGCCGTTGGGAATGAGCCCTTCGGAACCTGAGAAAGGCCGGAGGGAAGATGGCAAATCCATTCGACGGGGATGGCCCGTTCCTGGTCCTGGTCAACGCGGAGGGACAGTACTCACTATGGCCGGAATTCGCCGACGTACCTGAGGGCTGGACGGCGGTATACGGGCCGAGCGGCCGGGAAGAAAGCCTCAGGTATGTCGAGGAGAACTGGCGAGATATGCGTCCGAGAAGCCTAGCCGAACTGATGGATAAGACATAGCGGGCTGATTGTTCGACAGGAGGCTCTTTAATGGTGGACAGTCGGTACTGGCCGTTGAGTAGTGAGCAGCGGCGGCTGTGGTTTCTGGATCATTGGGTATCGGCACGCACCGCCTACAACATCCCCGTCTCGTGGCGGTTGCGGACCGCCGTGTCTCTACCCGAGACCATCGCCGCCGTTCGGCAGGTGCTGGTCCGTCATGACGCGCTCTTCGTGGCATTCGAAGAGATCGACGGCGTTCCTATGCAGCGTCCGCTGACCACGCGCGAATTTCCGCTCGATATTAACGACCTGACCGGGTATCCGGCGCTGGCACGCGACGCCAGGCGCGCCGAGCTGATTCACGCCGCCTCGCGAGCGCCGTTCGACCTCGGCGCAGGGCCACTGGTCCGCGGGGCGATATTCGCTGTTGGCGGCCAGGCGCAGTTCCTTCATCTGATATTTCACCATATTGCCTTCGATGGTTTCTCCCTCCAGATCGTCGAGCGGGAACTGGCCGCTCATTTGTGCGGCGCCCCGGCGGAACCGTTCTCTCCGGTCGCGACATATGCCGACTACTGCGTGCAACAACAGGAGCAGCTGGCGGGATCGCGATTCCAGCGGGACCTCGCTTCCCGGGCTGCTCAGCTGCGCGGTGCGCCTGAATTGCTGGAACTCGGTCGCGACATGCCGCGGCCACGTGCTTTCACCTATCGTGGCGAGACGCTTCGGTATGCCGTCGGCCAGCAGGTCCACGGCCGGGTGAGGGCACTGGCTGAACGCAGCGGCGTGACACCCTACGTTGTGCTGCTCGCCGCCTTCAACGTCTTCGTGTACCGGCAGACTGATCAGGCAGATATCGTTATCGGCTCCCCGGCAGCTGGGCGGACCAATCCGCGTTTCATGAACGTCGTCGGACTGTTCGTCAGCACAATCGTTGTCCGGACCGATGTGAGCGGAGAGCCGACATTTGCCGAGGTTGTCGCGCGGACAAAAGAGTCTGTGCTGTCCGCTCTCGAATATATGGATATGCCATTTGACGAGCTGGTGAACCACCTCGCTCCGGAGCGGCGGCTCAGCTATACGCCGGTCGTCCAAATGCTGTTCGCATTTCACGAGAACGGGCCAGACGCCAGCGCGGTCAGCGCACTTCTGACCAAGGAGCCCGCGGCTAGGGATACCGCGAAGCTGGATCTCACTTTCACCGTGGAAGATACCGGCGACCGGTATGAGATCGAAATAGAGTACTGCGCGGATCTCTTCCTGCGCGACTCCGTCGAGTGGTTTTTCCGTCATTGGTCGGAACTGCTGGAGCACGCGCTCGATCAGCCCGAGCTGCCTATCGGGCAACTCGCACTCGCGGGTGTTCGGGAGCGGTCGTTGGTGGCGTCCTGGTCAGTCGCCGCGGCCGCGGCCGCGGGCGAGCTTGGCCAGTCCCCGGGCCGGGGGGTCCGGGGGGTTGGTGTTTACTCCGCGGAAAGCACTGTGCATGGGCTTGTGCAGCGGTGGGTGGGGGTGTCGCCGGATGCGGTGGCGGTGGTGTGCGGGGATGAGGTGGTGTCGTACCGGGAGCTGGGGGAGCGGTCGGGGCGGGTGGCGTCGTTGTTGCGGGGGCTGGGGGTCGGGGCGGAGTCGCTGGTGGGGGTGTGCGGGGGGCGTTCGGCGGATGTGGTGGTGTGGATGCTGGGGGTGCTGAGGGCGGGGGCGGCTTATGTTCCGCTGGATGTGGAGTATCCGGTGGAGCGGTTGTCGTTCATGCTGGCTGATTCGGGTGTGTCGGTGGTGCTGGGGGGTCCGGGGTCGGCGGCGCGGCTGCCGGCGGGCGGGTGGCGTGTGGTGGAGGTGGATGCGGGCGGGGAGGTGCTGGCCGGGTGTGCCGCGGATGTGCCGCCGGTGCCGGTGGCGGGGGATAGCGCGGCGTACGTGATCTATACGTCGGGTTCTACCGGCCGCCCCAAAGGCGTCACAGTGACGCAT
>JAFARZ010000212.1 GCA_019245115.1 Streptosporangiaceae bacterium
GCGGGTTTGTGCGCGGGGGGTTGCGCGCGGGGGCGAGCGGCGCGCGCAGGCGGCACGCGGGCGGGCGGCGCGCGCGGGATTTGCCAGGATATGACCGTTATGTGACGGCGGCAGCGGTGGACGACGTGGGAAGAAAAGAGCCTCGCGGAAGAAAGGGCGCCGGTTTCCGGCGCCTTTTCTTCCAGGCGGCTCTTTTCTTCCGCAGAATGGTCAGCCCATGTGCTCGCTATGTGTCGATACGCGTAACTCACCAGGCCCGATACGGCATCTCAGCGAAGACAGCAATGAGGATTGGGGCATTTCTCCGCTACCCGTCACGCTGAAAGCGAAAACCACACGACACCTTTCTCTGAATACATACAGTCGCTCCGTGCCCTCAATCGCTCACGACGCCCCAGTCGAAATCCTCCGTCGTAACCCCAGGCTCGCTATCGCGCTGCTGCACGGCGTCTCGGGTATCACGGTGCCAGAAAAGGTCGCCGCTACGCTCGGCAGTACCGACCTGAGCGCCGTGGTACCCGCGCAGTTCCTCGCCGACATGGTTATCGTGGTGAGCAGCCAGCCGGACGGGAAGCCCGTCCTCGCAGTGGTGGTCGAATCGCAGTTGCGCAACGATGACGACAAGGAATTCAGCTGGCCGGCTTACGTAACGACGGCCAGGAAACTGTATCGGTGCGACGCGGCTCTGCTCGTCATCTGCCCGGATGCCGCTTACTCGCAGGCGTGCCGGAGAACCATCCACATTGGGCACCCGGAGTTTGCCCTGACCCCGATCGTCGTCGACACCTCGAGTACGCCCGACCCTCAAGACCCTGGCCTGCCACCGGTCGGTCCGGAGCTGACCGTCTTCGCTGCCTGCATGGGCGCCCTCAACCTAGAGGACGCGGCGGCACAGCACCAGCTGCTGGACGCCGTCCGCGGCGTGGACACCGAAAAGCGACGCGCTTACCTAACCCTTATCCTGGCAGTAGCGTCAGACACTGCCCGGCACGCCCTGGAGGCAATGATGGCAACCCCGGCCTATAAGAGCGACTTCATCGAAGGTTTCGTCGAGCAGGGCATCGCGCAAGGGATCGAGCAAGGCATCGAGCAAGGCATCGAGCAGGGGATCGAGCAGGGGATCGAGCAGGGTATAGAACGGGGCATCGAGCAGGGCAAGGTCCAAAGCAAGGCGGAGGATCTGCTGAAGGTCCTCGCCGCGCGCGACCTCCGGCTGTCAAAGAAGCAGCGGGATCAGGTGAAGGCGTGCCGTGACCTCGGCCAGCTTGACCAATGGTTCGACCGTGCGCTCACGGCCGGAACAGTCGATGAAGTCTTCGGTTCGTAGAGGCGCCGGTTCAGTTGCTAATTGTCCAGCGGTAGGCGGAATTTGCCGATCGTGCTGGTCGCGCCGACCACGTCCGGGGATATCGCGCTGATCAGCTTGGGGTAAGTAAGGTGCGTGCCCGGAATGTGCGACACCGACAGGGCGTACACCGTGAAGATGTAGTGATGAATCTGACCGTCGGGGGGTGGGCAAGGACCGCCGTACCCGATCGTGGGATAGTCGTTCGTCCCTTCGCTGAACGGGTTGCTGCCATGGCCGTGGAGCGTCGTGACACCGCGCGGGATGTTGTAGACGATCCAGTGGTGGAAGAAGTCGGCAACCGGCGCGTCGACATCAGTGATCGTGAACGCGAAGCTCTTGGTCCCGGCGGGCACGTTGAACCAGTGGAGGGCCGGCGCCTGGTTCTTGCCGCTGCAACCGGAGCCGGCCGAGCCCGGGCCGCCGAATTCGGCGCTGACCGGCAGGAAACCATCTTCGCGGAAGTCCGGGCTGACAATGGTGAACGGATGGAATCTGCTGTCCGCCGCTGTAGCGGTGGTGGCGGTGGTCGCCATCCTGGCGGTCGTCGCCGTGCTCGCGGCGGGGCGAGCGGTGGCGGTCGTCGCGGCGTGGACCGCGACGGCGGTAAGCGAAACCGCGGCTAGCACGGAACCGCCGATGGCGAAGGTACGCAGGGCAAGCGGCTTGATGTTCATGGCATCCTCCTACCGCCGCAGCCCGGGCGGGCCCGGCGCACCTCATCGTTACCGCGAACTGCGCGGACCGGCAAGGGAACGTGCTACTTCGCGACCGGCTCGAGGTGCGGCTGGAAGGTACGCATCAGGGGGGCGAGCTGGCTGGTGTTCATCGTGGGCGATATGAGAATCAGCATGGTGTCGTTGTCAAACCTGGCGCACGTCGCTTTGCTGTCCGCCGTGCCGGGCGCGTTCTCCACGCACGCCGCGTCGGCGCTGGCCACGCCCGTACTGATCACCTGGGCACCCGGGTACTTCTCGATGAAGCTGTGGAGCGAGCCGGACGGAGACTGGTTCGGCACGTGAGCGCCAATGAACAGTACGATCTGTGCCTCGGTGACCGCGCTCGCGCCCGCTGTCGCCGACTCGTACTCTCGGCCGACCACCGCTGTTGCACTGCTGCCGAGCATCGTGCGGAACTCTTTGATGAGGCCACCCAGGTCGGAGTTCTTCTCCAGGTTCGGCACCCACTTATAGCTGCCGACGGCGGCCGGGGTGACCAGTTCATGCGCTGGTCCGCTGCTCGACGACGGAAGCTCGAACTTTATGATCCCGAAGATGGCCGCGGCGGCCACCACGACGACTCCGCCCAAGCCGAGCCACAGGCGATGATCACTGCTCCGGCCACGGCGACGGCCGATGCCGCGCCGCGGGGGTTCCATGCCCTGGGTGCCGGCCTCGCGCGACACTTCGACCTTGGCGTCAAATTCTTCGAGCAGAACCGAGGAGCCGCCGTCACCGTCGTCTTCCTGCCAGTACTCCTCGAGAGAGGCCAGGTCCGCATCCGGAGCGGCGTCCCATGCGGCGGTGTCCGGACCGGTGATCACGGCAGACTCGCGCGTCTGCGACGCGTCGGCCCTGGCCTCGAACCGGCTCCCGACAGGCGGGGTCAGCAGGCCGACCGGGGTGGGCGGTGAAAGCGTGGGGGCAGCCTGATACGCGGAAGCGGGCTGCGCTCCCGGCACCGGCCGCGGCGTTGAATTGGCCTGGGCCTCCGGCCGTGGTGTCCCGAAACCCGCCCGCGTCCCCAGAGCGGGCTGCGTGCCGAAAACTGGCTGGGTTCCGGGTACTGGCTGCGCTCCGAAACCTCCCGGGCCGAAACCTCCCGGGGCAGAACCGGGAGCTGGCTGGGCCGGGCCGAGGGCACGGGTCATGACCGGGCCGGTCCCGGGTGCCATGCCCAGGCGCGGGCCCGAACCGGAACCGTTGCCGTTCCCGGGCACCTGCGGGTATCCAGGCGATCGGTCATACCCGGCTTGCGGGCGACCGCCCATGGCGCTGGCGAACTGACCGGGCCCTCCTGGGTCAGCCGGCCCGCCCGGGGCCGACGGCCGCTGCGGGAACGCGGGGCCGCTGCGGCGCAGTTCCGCATACCAGGCCTCGTCGTCCAGCGGCTCGTCATAGCTTGATTCGCCGTACCGCGGTTCGTTCGGTCCGGAGTCGTCATACCGCAACTCGTCGTACCGCAGCCCCGCGAGGCGAGGATCCGCGGGGCGTTGTTCCGCCCGGTGATCCGCTTCTGCGGGCTCGCGGTAGATCTCCTGAGCGCCGGTTACCGGATAGATCGGATCCGGCTCCATCGAGTCCCCGGGCCACGGCGGCTGATATCCCTGGTGCACGGGAGCCGGCAGGGCCGGAGCGGATACGACTGGAGCGGGCACGACCGGAGCCGGCAGGGCCGGAAGGTTAGGCGCACTGGCGACGTGCGGGGCACCGGCGGAGTGACCGCCGTGATCCCGAGGACCGTCGTAGGAAGGGTCCGCGTAGCCGGGATCGCCGTACCCGTAGTCATCCATGGCCGGCTGCCGATAACCGGAAGCCGCCTGATAGCCGCGGCCGGGTCCACCATCTGGCTGGTAGCCGGGCCCGGACTGGTTACCCGGGACCGCCGGGTTGACCCAAGACTGGTTACGGGGAGCGGGCCTGTGGCCATGCCCGCCGCCGTGCCGTGGGTTGACGTGCTCGTAGCCGTCAGGCCCGTGCCCGTCACGTCCATGCTGATTCGGGCCGCGCCCGTCAGGGGCGTAGCTGGACTCGACCAGCTGCCGGTATTCGCCGCTGTCGAACTCCATCTGCCGGAACCCCGCAGGCCAGGAGTTGTCCGGTCCGAACGAGACATCCTCGCGATCGGACTGCGGGCCGCGGCCCGAATAGGGATGCTGCGCGGGTGACCACCCGCGCCCATCTTCGGCCGACGAGCCGCTCCTCATATAGCGATTCACTCCCCTAACTGGAGTTCACCTGGCCATAGATCACTAAGCATCATCGCGACAAACACGACACTCCGCCACCTACTTGCACGAATTCGCAGGCGAGGGCCTCATCGCGAAGGCATATACGCTACTGGCTGAGGCTCCCCCGAGTGACGCATTCCGCCCGACACGGAGTGTCCGGCCGGACACCCGCCCCAAAAGTCCGGACCCACAAGCCCGACCCAGATGCTCATTCCGGATGCCGTCCCAGATGTCCGCCCGGCGCCGACGTTCGCAGCGAGATCTCGCTGCCCCCTTGACGCGCCATCTCCCGGACGTACGATGTCGGTATCCTGCCCACGGTATACAATCCTGGCGACGGCGCCGGACCGTCAGCCGGGGGAAGGCGAGCTACGCCGTGCATCACGAGCTCACCGTCTGGTCCCGCGGGATCATCATGGACAAAGAGGCGCGCGACGTCTCCACCTGCATCGCCGCCGCGGCCCGCAAACTCGGTTACTACGCGGAAAACGTCAGCGACTACGTGGACGACCCGGACCGGACGAACTGCCTGGTCAGAAGATACGCGCGCTTCGACACCGAGCCGATCCTGGACCGTTTCGTCTATGAGAACCCGGCCCCGGACTGGGTCGTGCTGGTCGAGGAGACGATCATCAAGGCGGTCAACTTCTTCCGCGGCACACCCGATCATCAGGGCGTCCTGGTCATCAACTCGGCCCGCGACGCGAACTACCTGCTGAAGTTCATCCCCGAACACATGCGGACCAAGCTGGGCAAACTCGTGGTGGTGGATGCGACGGGCCTGGCGGAACAGCGGGGCTCGAGCCCCTGGATGTTCGTACGGGATCTGTCCGAGCTCGCCTTCGACCGGATGTCGACCGAGGGCGCGGTGGAACGGCTGGCCGTCGGCATGGGCATCGCCGCACCGCTGATCGGGGCGCTGGTCGCCGCCACCGGCGATCTCCCGGTTGAGCAGGTAGCGGAGGTCGTCGCCGACAAGGACGCCATGCTGCGCGGCGTGAAGCAGCACACCGTCTTCGAGTACGCCAACGCGAACGCCAACTAAGGAGGCCACATTGTCAGTGCGCGGGACCCACGTCCCCGAACACCTGCGGCTCCCCATCGCGGGCGTCACTCCCCCGCCCACCGAGAAGGAAGGCCAGCGGCTCTTCCCCACCGGCAACTTCCGTTTCTTCCGTCCTGTCTATAAAGACAAGATGCCGCCGTGCAACAACGCCTGCCCCACCGGCGAGCAGATCCAGAAATATCTGGATTACGTCAAGCATGACCGGCACCTCGATGGCTACCTGACCATCCTCGAGGACAACCCGATGCCATCGGTGACCGGCCGGGTCTGCTATCACCCGTGCGAGACCGCGTGCAACCGCGCCGCGCACGACGAACCGATCGGCATCCGCAGTGTCGAACGCTTCCTCGGCGACTTCGGCCTCGCGCTCGAAGAAAATCCCATCAAAAAAGACCTCCCCCCGCTGAACGGCAAGACGGTCGCCATCGTCGGCTCTGGCCCCGGCGGCCTGGCCTGTGCCTACCACCTCCGTCGAAGGGGCTACTCGAGCGTGATCTTCGAGGCCCTGGACAAGCCAGGCGGCATGCTGCGGGCCGGCATCCCGGCCTGGCACCTGCCAGAGGAGATCCTCGACTCCGAAATCGCGAAGCTCGAGGACCTGGGCGGCATAGAGATCCGCTGCGGAGTCCGCATCGGCAACGATCCGGATGGCGTCACGCTTGACCACCTCCGCACCAGCTACGACGCGGTCTTCCTCGCGCTGGGCCAGGATGTCGGCCGCCGTCTCCCCGGCATCGAGGCGCGCGGCGTGATCGGCGCGATGGAATTCCTCCGCGAAACCGGCCTGCGCCGCCCGGTCAAGATCGGCAAGACCGTCCTGGTCATCGGAGGCGGCAACACCGCCTCCGACGCGGCCAGATCAGCCATCCGCCTGGGCGGCGGCCAATCAACCATCGTCTCGCTGGAGGCCGAACACGAGTTGCTCATCCAGCCCGAGGACCTCGACCAGGCCCGCGAGGAAGGCGTCCAGTTCCGCCCGAACCGCGCCCTGGTCAAAGTCGTCACCGACGACGAAGGCAACGTCACCGCCGCCGTCCTGGCCCAGGCCCAGCTGACCAAGGACGAGAACGGCGGCGTCACGCCCCAGATAACCGAAGGCACCGAGACCGAGATCCCCTGCGACACGATCCTGGTCGCGATCGGCCAGGTCCAGGTGCTCGACTGGCTCCCCGCGCATTACACCGAACGAGGGCTGATCAGGGCCGACGACTTCGGCCGGGTGCCGGACGAGAGGGGTACGGTGTTCGTCGGCGGCGACGTGATGCGCGGCCCGTCCATGGTGGTCGACGCGCTCGGTGACGGCAAGCGCGCCGCCCGCGACATCGATCGGGTCCTCACCGCGGCACCGCTCGAGCACGACCCCGACCCGGAGGTCATGCCGTATGAGCGGCTCAACACCGCCTACTTCCGGCACGCGCCGCGCACGGAAATCCCGATCACCCCGGCCGGCACCCGCAGCAAGAGCCAGGTCACCGAGGTGACCCTGGCGTACAGCCGCGAAGAGGCGGTCGCCGAGGCGGATCGCTGCATGTCCTGCGGCGTATGCAACGGCTGCGACAACTGCTACATCGTGTGCCCGGATGTCAGCGTCATGCGCGACACCCGGGAGAACGGCCGGTACTCGATCCGCACCCACTACTGCAAGGGCTGCCTGGTCTGCGTGCAGGAATGCCCCACTGGCTGCCTGGAGAAGGTCCCGGAAATGGACTTCGACGAACCGGACGCGGTGGTGCGGATGGAGACCGCGTTCGCGCCCTATGACGGCGCCCACGCCGAGCAGGCGCCGTTCACCCGGCAGCTCATCGAGGACGCGATCGCCGAATACGACAGTTCAAGATCCATTAGCACGAACGGCGGGGGTGCTTCCGCATGACAACCGTCCATGTCGAGGGTGGCCTGCCCAGCGCGGGGCCCGTTCGCCTCGGTCCCGGCATCCGCACCCCGGATGGTGAGCGGTTCCTGAACGGCATCGCGGGCACCCGGATCCGCCAGAACGGCTGCGCCTCCGCCGCGTACGCGGCCCTGTACGCCAACGTGGACGTGATCTGCGCGTACCCGATCCGGCCGTACACGGCGATCATGATGAACCTCGCGCAGTTCATCGCGGACGGGATTCTCGACGCCGAGTACATCGCGGCCGACGGCGAGCACTCCCAGTTCTCGGCCGCGTTCGGCGCCGGGTCATGCGGCGCGCGCGCCTATACCGGCTCCTCCGGCGTCGGCGTCACCTACGGGTATGAGATGTACTCGATCATCTCCGGTGCGCGGATCCCGATCCAGATGGCCATCGCCGACCGGACACTGGACCCGCCCGGCGACTTCGGCTCCGAGCACACCGACGCGCTGTGCACGCGGGACATGGGCTGGCTGCTCGGCTGGGCGGCGACGCCGCAGGAGGTGTTCGACAAGTCGCTGCTCGGCTACGCGATCGGCGAGGACCCACGGGTCCTGCTGCCGCAGATGATCGCGCAGGACGGGTACTTCGTGTCGCACATCGCGGGCGAGGTGGAGATGCCGTCGATCGCTCAGGTCGAGGAGTTCCTGCCGCCGTACCAGCTCCCGTTCGCGCTCGACCCCCGGCGGCCGGTGTCGCACGGCCCGCAGATCCACCCCGAGCAGGGACCGCCGCTACAGCTTGAACGGGCCCGCGCGATGGAGGACGCGATCCCGGTGATCCGGGAGAAGACCGACGAGTTCGCGCGGATCTTCGGCCGCCGGTATCCGCATTTCGTCGAGTCGTACATGCTGGAGGACGCGGAAGTCGCGCTGGTCATCTCGGGCGGGCACTCCGTCACCTGCCGCGCCGCGGTGAACCGGCTGCGCGCGCAAGGGGTAAAGGTGGGCATGGCCCGGCTGCTGTGGATCCGGCCGTTCCCCAGCGACGACCTACGCGAGGCGCTGCGCGGCGTAAAGGCGGTCGGCGTGGTGGAGACCAACCTGGGCCTCGGCGGCGCCAGCTACGGCGGCATCCTCTCGCTCGACGTGACGACGGCGATGTACCACATGCCCGGCCAGCGGCCGCTGGTCACCTCGTTCATGGCCGGCCTCGGCGGCGAGACCGTGCCGATGGCCGAGTTCGACTGGATGGCCGGAAAGCTCGGCGAGGCGGTCGCCCGCGGCAGCGTCGAGAAGGCCACCCACTGGGTCGGATTCGAGCACTGACATGCCCGCCAGCCTCCGCACGCTACCCGCCCCGCCCTGGGCGTCTCCCCCGCGGACCGGCCCGCCCTGGATGCGCAACCCCTTGAATGTGACATTCAAGGGCACAGGACCCCATGGTTGTGACAACCACGGGGTTCGAGCCAGGACTCCGGACCGCCGCGCTCACGTCCCCATCCTCGCCGCGGTGGCATGCCGCACCCCCAGCCCCCGCCTCCGCCGCCAAC
>JAFARZ010000268.1 GCA_019245115.1 Streptosporangiaceae bacterium
CTCCGCGCCGGCGCTGGACGGCCCTTCGTTGGCGCCGTTGCCGCTCTCGATCTCCCCGATCGCGGCCAGGACGGTCCACGACAGGCCCTTGCAGTACAGGGCGGCCGAGTCCTTGTACAGGGTGAGCCAGTTCGACGGCACCTGGCCCGCGGAGACGCTGACCGGCGCGACCGGCAGGCTGCTGACCGACACCAGCGGCACCAGGTTGACCACCTGACCGGTCTTCCCGCCAGCGTTGACGACCGACCGGACCTGGCTCATCAGGTCGCTCAGGTTGGCGGCGGGCGCGTTGATCAGCACGGCCAGGTTCTTGATCAAGCCGAGCTGCGCCGCCCGCTGCATGTTCACGACCACGTCGACACCGGGGACGCTGAGCGCGGCCGACGCACCGAGCGGCGCGGTCACCTCGGTCGCCCCCGCGACCTGGTAGGAGCTACCCGCCTTGATGCCGAGCTTGCCGGTAGCGCTGCTGCTGGCCAGGAGGTCACCACGGGTCAGGCCGGTCCAGGCCGGCACCGAGGTCGCCGTCTGCGGCGGCGTCCAGGACCGGAATGCCTGCGGCGCCACGCCGATCACGTTGGCCGACTTGCCGTTGACCATTACCTGGCCGCCGTCCACCGCCAGCGTCGCGCGGACGCCGGGCAGCTTGCTGATCCTGGTGAGCTGCGCCGCGGTGATCCCGGTCGGCACCGCCGCGATCAGGTCGGGCACAATGATCTGCCGCGGCGGCGTGCCTGGTGGGGGGGTGCGGCCGGCGGCCGCCGCAGCCGCGGTGACCGGAGTCGCCGCCGTCGCCGGGGTGCCGGGCGCATCCGGCAGCGGTTCCCGGATGCCGGGGCTGGCCGGGACGGCGAAGCCGGTCAGTTCCGCCGAGAGCTCCGCCACCCCCGTCGCGAGGGTGTGCCCGTCCGCTGATCCGCCCGTGCCGGGGAAGGAAAGGGGGCTGCTGGCCGCGGCCAGGCCGCTGGTGCCAGGCGCCGCGGCCGAAGGCCCAGGCAAATCTGACACAGCACCGGCCCGTGAGCTCCACGGCTGAACGGCAGCTACGGCTACCGCCGCACCCAGCACGGTGACGGCAGCAGCCGCTACCAACCCAACCCCTCGCGGGAGGACAAGCCCCACAATTACAGAACGATATAGCCTGTCCCGAGCGAGCAGAACCCCGAGTCGGTGGGAGGTTGGGGGGCCGGACCTGTCTCTGCCAGGGGACCTGGGGATGACTTCGCCAGCTGAGCCAGGGGCCTGGGGGATGGCTTCCCCCAGTTAGAAAGGAGCGCGGATGCCCGGTGGGCCCGTTGACGTGCCGGTAATCGTGGTGGCAAGCGGGAAGGGCGGTGTGGGAAAGACCACAGTCGCGGTAAACCTTGCCCTCGCGCTGTCCGGGCTGGGACGTCCGGCCGGCCTGGTGGACGCCGACCTGTATGGTCCCGACGTGCCGCGCATGATGGGCCTGCGCCGTCGTTCGGACGCCTCTCACATCAGCCCCGGCTAGCCCGCGCCCACGCCATACCGCCCCGCATCCAGGGGTGAATGTGCCATCGTCCCCCTTGGAAGGGGTGCTATGGCACATCCACCCCCACGCGCACCCCGGACCGCCACCCCTCCGCGCCGCCACCCCCCCGCGCCGCCACCCCCCCGCGCCGCCACCCCCGCGCCGCCACCACCCCCGCGCCGAGGCTTCTTGCTGTTATCAGCGCTGCCAGCCCCTCCTGCTCGGCCCACCGCGGCAGGCCGCGCCCGACATTTCGTGACATGTGCCATTTGTGACGCGACATCCGTGGACGAAAAGAGCCTCGTGGAGGATTGGGCGCCGGTTTCCGGCACCTTTCCTTCCGCGAGGCTCTAACCTTCCACGGGAGGCGGTCCGGGATGAGGTAACCGTGGTGCCGCTGTGGCTATCGGGGCGAAGCGGATGTCGTGAACGTCGCCCGGAGCGGCGAACGCCAGCAACCGTTCACCTTCCGTTATCAGTTCATCGCGCTCCGCGGCCGTTTCCGGTTCCCAGACCTCGATCGTCAGAGTGGCCGCGCCGCGTCCCGTGATCAGCCGCCACATGCCGGCCACGAATCCGTCGATGAGAACCGTGCCCGGGAAAATGCCGTTGATGGTGTAGAGCCGGCCGCGGTGCTCCTCGGTGATGATCCGGGTGCGGTCGGCGTGCGACAGCACCAGGTTGTCGAACTCGGCGACCAGGCGGACCGGCGCGGGCGTGTCGCCGGGCGGGCGGGGCGCGTCCGGCAGGTCGAACAGCTCGGCGCCCCCCTCCGACCGGAAGGTGACCAGGGCCGGCCGGAGCGCATCCACGACGCCGCGCAGCCCGGTCAGCCCGGACCAGGCCTGGATGTCTCGCACCGTGGCCGGCCCGAACGCGGCGAGGTAACGGGTCACCAGCTCAGTCAGGTCCGGCTCGGTTGCCGGAGGCCGGCCGAGCCAGGACTCCGCCGAGGTGTGCAGCGACTGGCCAGACCGGCCCCAGACCGCGCGCGGCGGGACCTGCACCAGCGGCACGAGCGCGCGGACGCCCTGCGCGAGATCGCCGGGCGGGTGGTCCGGCCACCGCTTGCCCAGCGCCTCGCCCAGCTTGCCGAACGTCATCGGCTCCGACTCGACCAGCTCCCGGCCGGCCGCCGCCAGCTCGCCGAGGTCGACCCCGGGCAGCCGCTTCCCGTGGTTGGTGCGGAACATCCGGTCGATCACCGGCTGGATCAGCCAGCGCAGCGGCAGGCAGTCACGGGCGGACACCAGGTGGATGGTGCCGCGCATCAGCGCGATCCTGACCACACCGCGGTCGGTGAGCAAAGCGGCCAGATCCTCGGGCCGGAAACCGGCCAGGCGGGACCACAGGCCGTAGTACGGCGGGAACGGCGCCTGGGCCTGCAGGCCGACCAGGTGCTCGACGGTCGCCACGAGGGGGGTCGCGGGGGGACCCTTCCCCCCGCCAGAAGGGCCCTGTGGGACCCGCTCCAGCAGCAGCTGGCGGGCCAGCAGGGCCCGGTTGAGCTCGCGAAGGCCCAGCACGCCGTGATCAGTAACAGACATTGATATGCAACCTAGCGGCGGGAACAGGATGGGCGAGAGCCTGGGCGGTGCGCCCGTCCGCGGGACGGTGCAGCACCACGTATCCGTCGTCGCCGAACACCTGGGTATAGCCGTGCCTGAGCAGGTAGGCCACCGTCTGGGCCTGCTGAGTCCGGGTGCAGAACGGGAAGTCGAGGCCGATCGTGTCGGCGACCACCCACGGCGCCCACCTGGGCGTTCCGTCCAGCAGCAGCACCGTGTCCCGGCCGGACAGACGGGGCCCGAGGTTGTTGGCCGCCTCCACCTCGGTCCCGGACGGCACGTGCGCGACGGCCGCGGCCGCCGCCCGTATCCGGGCGTTGACCGTGTAGAACTTCGGGTGCAGCAGATCGCCGAGCGGACTGGACGGGAAGTACACCAACGCGGCCGCGCAGACGGCCGCCGCCCACAGCAGGCCGGCTCGCCAGGGCCCTCGGGGGGTGCGGGGGGTCGTCCCCCCGCGAGCCAGCAGAGTGCCGTGGCGCAGCCATCCGGGGCGTGACCATGGGTACGTGAGGTACCTGTCCCACCCGGTCTGCTCCAGCCGGCGCTGCAACCGGGCCGCCCCGTCCACCGCCGCACAGGCCATGATCATGATCAGGAAGGCGTCGTACTGGAACTTGGCCTGCCACCACAGCGGGTAGCCCGAGGCCAGCATCCGCTCAGCCAGCAGCGGCAGTGCCGCGACCACCATCGGCGACGCCAGCGGCAAGAAAGCGAAGGCGACCAGCAGGCCCAGCATGGTGCGGGTCTTCACCCACGGGGTGAAGAACACATGCAGGGCGTGCAGCGGATGCGCCAGCACGTTGACCAGCGCGCTGCCCGGCGAGGCACCGAACTGGCCGTACGCCCAGTAGAAGTTCGCCGACCCGCCGAACGCCGGGATCAGCACGTGCGTCGCGAGCCACGTCGCCGCCAGGCCGCCCGCCAGGAAAGCCAGCCCGGTCCAGCGCCTGCGGGTGAGCAGCAGGTACATGCCGAACCCAGCGACCAGCAGGCCCATATCCTCCTTGACCAGCAGCAGCGCGGTCGCCGCGAGAACGCCATGCCACCGCTTGCCCGCGTCGAAGCGCTCCACCATGAGCACGGTGAGCACCGGGACGAACGCGACCTCGTGAAAATCGAAGACCACGGCAGCCATGATCGGCAGCGACAGAGCGTAGGCCCCGCAGACGAAGTACGCGGCCGCCTCGGCGCTGGACTGGCCTGGGCCTCCGGCCGCGGTGTTGAATTGGCCTGGGCCTCCGGCCGCGGTGTTGAATTGGCCTGGGCCTCCGGCCGCGGCGCCCAGACGCCGCCGGGTGTAGACCCATAGCGGCGGGATGGCCAGGGCGAACAGCACCCCCTGCGCGACCAGCAGGGTCGCCGGGCTGTCATGGATCCAGTACAGCGGTGCGAGTACCGCCAGGATCGGCGACCAGTGATCGGCAAGCAGCGAGAAGTCCGGGCTGATGCCGTCGGCCACGCCCCTGGCGATCGAGACCGGGGC
Source organism: Streptosporangiaceae bacterium (assembly GCA_019245115.1). Lineage (GTDB taxonomy): Bacteria > Actinomycetota > Actinomycetes > Streptosporangiales > Streptosporangiaceae > JAFARZ01. The sequence continues at coordinate 4,547 of JAFARZ010000268.1, forward strand.
GTGGAAGTGGGCGTAGCCGCGAACGCCCTGGTCGAAGATGACCAGGTCGAACGTGCTGGTGAGGAAGCGCCGGTACTCCAGGAGCGCCGCAACGCAGTACAGCAGGGCCGCCGTGGCGGTAAGCACGGCTATCCCCACCCGTCTGCTCACCTGTCGTAGCCTATTCTTCCGGGAGGTGCGGGGGGTCGTCCCGCACGAATGCACGAGTGGCGTCGGCAAGACGGCTACGCTCTTGCTATGAGCCAGGAGGTAAGCCGCGGCGGGACCGCACCGCGCGCGGCCGGCGGGGCCGCCGCACGCGAGTCAGCACGGCCACCCCGAAAACAGCCACCGCGACCATCGCTGGGCGGCGGTACGCCCGCACAGGACCGCGAACTGCGGGCACAGGGTCGTGAGACGGTCCGCCGGCTACTCGAGGCCGGCATGATCGAGTTCGAGGAGCGCGGCTTCAACGGTGTCCGCGTGGACGACGTGGTGCAGCGGGCTGGCATCTCGCACGGCACGTTCTACCTCTATTTCTCGAACAAGGAGGACCTGTTCAAGGCGCTGCTGCGGGACGCGCTGCACGACATGGAGATCGTGGCTGGCGACTTTCCGATCGTCACCAGGGACGATACCGGCCGCACGGTGCTGCGGCAGTGGGTGCGGAAATTCTTCAAGGCCTACGCCGCGCATGCCACGGTGATCCGCATCCTCAGCTCGGCGGACCTGGTGCCTGACGAGGTGTACGGCGACGGCCTGCGCTTGTTCTTCTCCATCGCCGAGGCCATGACCACCGGGATGACCGCCGCCAGCAAGGCCGCCGGGCAGCAGCAGGAGCACGTCGAACTGACCGCGGTCGCCTGCCTGATGATGCTCGAGCGCGTGAATTACCTGATCAGCACCGAGGTCCGCCTTCCGGAAGACGAGATGGCCGACCGGATAGCCGACATCATGTACGCCGCCTTCACGCCCGTCGGCACACGCCCGGAGGGGCGATAGCACTCCCCAGGTGCGGGAACAATCTATACGTGCGATTCCTCAACGGGATGACTCCCGACCACGACCTGACCTACAGCGATGTCTTCATGGTGCCGAGCCGGTCAGCCGTCGGCTCACGGCTGGATGTCGACTTGTCCACTACCGACGGCAGCGGGGCGACGATTCCCATCGTGACCGCCAACATGACCGCGGTGTCGGGGCGGCGGATGGCCGAAACCGTGGCCCGGCGCGGCGGCATCGCCATCTTGCCGCAGGACATCCCGGCCGACGTGGTCGCCGACGTGATCGCGTGGGTGAAGTCGCGTGATCTGGTGGCGGAGACGGCGCTGACGCTCGGCCCCACCGACACCGCGGGCGATGCGCTCAGCCTGCTGCCGAAGCGGGCGCACGGCGCGGTGGTGGTCGTGGAGGACGGGCGGCCGGTCGGTGTAGTCACCGAAGCGGACTGCCAGGGCACGGACCGGTTCGCTCAGCTCCGCCAGGTGATGACCCCTGATCCCGTGACGCTGCCGGCCGGGATCCCCCCGGCGCGGGCGTTCGAGGCGCTGCACGAGGGCCGCCACCGGCTGGCCCCGGTGGTGGACCCCGCCGGGCGCTGCGTCGGCGTGATGACCCGGACGGGCGCGCTGCGCTCCACGCTGTACACCCCGGCGGTCGACGGTTCGGGACGGCTGCGGGCCGGGGTCGCGATCGGCGTCAACGGGGACGTGGCCGCCCGGGCCAAGCTGCTGCTGGACGCGGGGGCCGACATCCTCGTAGTGGACACGGCGCACGGCCATCAGGAGAAGATGATCTCGGCGCTGCAAGCCGTGCGAGGCCTGGCGCCGTCGGTCCCGGTCGTCGCCGGGAACGTGGTCACCGCGGCGGGGGTCGGCGACCTGGTCGAGGCCGGGGCGGACGTGGTGAAGGTCGGCGTGGGCCCGGGCGCGATGTGCACCACCAGGATGATGACCGGGGTGGGACGACCGCAGTTCTCCGCCGTGCTGGAGTGCGCCACGCAGGCCCGGCGGCTCGGCGCTCAGGTGTGGGCGGACGGCGGTGTACGGCACCCGCGAGACGTCGCGCTGGCGCTGGCGGCCGGCGCGTCGTCGGTGATGATCGGGTCGTGGTTCGCCGGGACCTATGAGTCGCCCGGCGACACGTTCCGCGCGCCGGACGGGCGGCTGTACAAGGAGAGCTTCGGCATGGCGTCGGCCCGCGCGGTGCGGCTGCGCTCGGCTTCGGACTCGCCGTTCGAGCGGGCCCGCAAGGAACTGTTCGAGGAGGGCATCTCCTCAGCGCGGATGTACCTGGATCCGGAGCGGCCCGGGGTGGAGGACCTGATCGACATGGTCATCGCCGGGCTCCGTTCTTCGTGCACGTACGCGGGCGCCTGTTCCCTGGCCGAGTTCGCCGAACGGGCGGTGGTCGGCGTGCAGAGCGCGTCGGGCTACAGCGAAGGAATGCCGGTGCCGGTGAGCTGGTAGAGCCTATTTGCCTGCCGTCCATCGAGCGCTGGGAAGATGGCGGTATGCCATGGATCAACCTTGACGGCGCCGTCAACGTGCGCGACCTGGGCGGGATGCCCATCAGCGATGGCGGCAAGACGGCTACCGGCCGCCTGCTGCGGTCCGACAACCTCCAGGAACTCTCCCCCGCTGACGTCAGGCGGCTGGTGGACGACATTGGCGTGACCACTGTCGTGGACCTGCGCAGCGCGGCCGAACTGGAGCTGGAGGGACCGGCGCCGCTCGACGCCGTGGCGAGCGTGCGGCACGCGCACCACCCGGTACTGCCGGAAGTGGGCGCGGCCACCGACGTCGTCGCCGAGGCGCTGCTGGCGCGCCGCCGGGCGGATCAGCAGCGCTATCCCGGTGATCCGCTGACCGGCCACTACCTCGGCTACCTGGAGGACCGGCCGGACCAGGTGGTCGCGGCGGTGCGGAGCATAGCCACCGCCGGCGGAGCGGCGCTGGTCCACTGCGCGGCGGGCAAGGACCGCACCGGGGTCGTGGTGGCGCTCGCCCTGAGCGCGGTGGGCGTCGAGCCCGAGGCCGTGGTCGCGGACTACGCCGCCACCGGCGACCGGGTCGGTGAGATCGTAGAACGACTGGGCAGGTCGCCGACCTACGCGGCCGATATCAACAGCAAGCCGGCGGAGGCGCACCGGCCGCATCCGGAAACCATGGCGGCGTTCCTCGCGCAGCTCGACTCACGCCATGGCGGCGCGGTGAGCTGGCTGGCCGCGCACGGCTTCAGCGAACTGCCTCAGCTTCGTGCGAAGCTCCTGTGACAGGGTTTGCGGCCCGGTCGATCCACTGGCCGATCCGGCCGGCCAGTTCATCGGTGGTGGCGGACTCGGCGTGGCCCATGCCGGGAATGAGCCACAGCTCCTTGGGCTCACTGGCGGCCATGTAGAGCTGGCGGGCATGCTCGGCCGGGAAGTAGAGGTCCTTGTCGCCGTGCACGATCAGCAGCGGCGTCGGGGATATCTTCGCGGCCGCCTCGGCGGGCGGGACCGGCACCGGCTTCCAGCCATTGGGGCTCACCCGGGTGTTGAGCCAACGCCGGGTCACCATCCGGCCCAGCCGGTGTTCCACGGCCATGTGCACCCGGCGCATCCGCTCGGTCCCCCGGTAGTACCAGCGGCCGGGGCCGCTCACCGACACAACCGCGTCGATGCCGCCGATCAGCCCGGCGTAGCGGAGCACCACCGACGCGCCCATGGAGAAGCCGATCGCGGCGATCCGCCGGTAGCCGAGCTCGCGCGCCCACGCGACGGCGACGTCCAGATCCCTGATCTCGCGGTCACCGAGCGTGGAGAGGCCGCCCGACCGGCCGTGGCCCCGGAAGTCGAACACCACGACACCCGCCATCTTGTTCAGCCGGCTGGCGATCCGCCAGACGTTGGGGCGCTGCCAGGACAGCGTGAAACCATGCGCGAGCACGATGGCCAGGTCGCCGGATCCTGGCAAGTGCGCGGCGTCGATCGGGACACCGTCCTCGGTGACGAGGGTTGTCGCGGTGACGACTGGTTTTGCCATGCTTCACCCCGCCCCAAATGTTACCGGGACACACCGGGCCGGAGGTGCCCCTAGCCACGGGGGCGGGTGGTGCGGAAAGCTACGGCTATGTCTGTGCTACGAGACCTCACCGAGGCGATCCGCAACCAGTCCGTCGAGGTCATCGACCTGACCGCGCCCCTGTCGGCGGACACGCCGATCATCGCGCTACCCGAGCCGTTCGGGAACACCAGGCGGTTCGGGCTGTCCGAGATCAGCCACTATGACGAACGCGGCCCGGCCTGGTACTGGAACGACATCACGACCGGGGAGCACACCGGCACGCACTTCGACGCGCCGGTGCACTGGCTGACCGGCAAGGATGGCGAGGACGTGGCGCAGGTTCCGGTGACCCGGCTGATCGCGCCAGCGGTCGTGCTCGACTTCACCGCCGAGGCCGCAGCCGACCCGGACTTCCTGCTGGAGATCGACTACGTCAAGGCGTGGGAGGAGGCCAACGGTCCGCTGCCCGACGGCGGCTGGCTGCTGTACCGGACCGGGTGGGACGCCCGGTCGAGCGACCAGGCCGAGTTCCTCAACGCGAACGAGACCGGCCCGCACACGCCGGGCATCAGCGTGCCGTGCGCGAAGTGGCTCGCCGAGCAGGCGCCGGTGATCGGGCTGGGCGTGGAGACCGTCGGCACCGACGCGGGCGCGGCGCATTCGTTCGACCCGCCGTTCCCGTGCCATTCGTCCCTGCTGGGCGCGGGCAAGTACGGGCTCACCCAGCTGCGGAACCTGGCCCGGCTGCCGGCCCAGGGCGCGGTGGTGATCGCCGGGCCGCTGCCGATCGTGAGCGGCTCCGGCTCGCCCTGCCGGGCCATCGCGCTGGTCGAACGGAGCTGACCGTGCGGGTCGCGGAGGCTGTGGGGCGGGCGCTGGCCGGGCTCGGGGCGGACACGGTGTTCGGCGTGGTCGGCAGCGGGAACTTCCTCGTCACCAACGCGCTGGTCGCCGGCGGCGCGCGGTTCATCGCGGCCCGCCACGAACAGGGCGCGGCGGTGATGGCGGACGCGTGGGCGCGCACCACCGGACGGGTGGGCGTGGTCTCGGTGCACCAGGGGCCGGGGCTGACCAACGCGATGACCGGGATCACCGAGGCGGCCAAGAGCCGGACTCCGCTGCTCGTGCTGGCTCCCGAGGCGCCCGGCAGGCGGTCGAACTTCTTCGTCGACGTGGACGCCCTCGCCACAGCCGTGGGCGCCCGGCCCGCCCGGGTCCGCTCCCCGGCATCGGCGGTCGCCGACACGTGCGCGGCGTACCAGACGGCGCTTACCCGCCGGACCGTGGTGCTGGCGCTGCCCCTCGACGTGCAGGCCGCCGGGCACAACGACCAGGAACGGGTGTGCACCGGGCCGCTGACCCACCCGCCGCAGCCAGGCGACGAAGGCGTCGCGGCGCTGATCGGGCTGCTACATGACGCCAGGCGCCCGGTATTCATCGCCGGCCGCGGCGCCCGGGGAGCGCGAACGGAGCTGGAGCGGGCCGCCGACGCCGCCGGGGCGCTGCTCGCCACGTCCGCGGTGGCCAAGGGCCTGTTCCAGGGCAACCCGTGGAGCCTCGACGTGAGCGGCGGGTTCGCCTCGCCGCTGGCCGCCGAGCTCATCAGGGACGCCGACCTGATCGTGGCGTGGGGCTGCTCGCTGAACATGTGGACCACCCGGCACGGCAAGCTGATCGCGCCGGACGCCACGGTGGTGCAGGTGGACGATGACCCCAGCGCGATCGGAGCGCATCGGGACGTGCACCTGGGCGTGGTCGGCGACGTGGCGGCTACCGCGGTGGCGGTGGCCGGTCAGCTGGAGGTGGCACCACCGCCCGTTCGTTCAAAAAGACCTTCGCTGGCTGGGGTGCGGTGGCGGGATGTGCCGTACGAGGATGAGAGCGGCCAAATGCGGATCGATCCTCGGACGCTGTCGATAGCGCTCGACGACATGCTCCCGGCAGAGCGGACCGTAACCGTCGATTCCGGAAATTTCATGGGATATCCGTCGATGTACCTTTCGGTGCCTGACGCGGCGGGATTCTGCTTCACCCAGGCATTCCAGTCCATCGGGCTGGGCCTGGCCACGGCGATCGGGGCGGCGGTGGCCCGGCCGGACCGGCTGACCGTGGCGGCACTGGGCGACGGGGGCGCGCTGATGGGGGTCAGCGAGCTGGAGACCCTCGTGCGGCTCAATATCCCGATGCTGGTCGTGGTGTACGACGACGAGGCGTACGGGGCCGAGGTGCATCACTTCGGGCCGGATGGCGAACCGCTGGACATCGTGCGGTTCCCGGCTACCGACATCGCGGCCATCGGGCGCGGGTTCGGCTGCGAGGGCGTCACCGTGCGGTGCGCCGGCGACCTCGCCGCGGTGCAGAAGTGGCTGGAGGGGCCGCGGGAACGGCCGCTGGTGGTGGACGCGAAGATCACCAGCGAGCGCGGCTCGTGGTGGCTCGAGGAGGCGTTCCGCGGCCATTGATCCATGATCATGGGTCAAAGCAGGTAATAGTTACCGTCTTTGACCCATGATCATGGGGAGCCGGGCTTAGGGGGCCAGGCCTAGGGGGTCTGGGTTTTCTGCGGAACCTTGCCGTCGCGCGCGCTGACCTCGTCGGCGGCGGCGGTCGCGGCCACGGTGACCAGGTCGTCGGACGGGTAGGCTTCCTCCCCGTGCACCGCGATGTCGCCGATTTCCAGGGCGGAGTCGGGAAGCCGCAGCTTCATCCGGAACACGTACTTGATGACCATGAGGATGGCGAACGTGACGAGCGCGTCCCAGACGATGATGGTGAGCGCGGCGCCGGCCTGGACGAGCAGCTGATGCGGGTGATGGTAGAACGCGCCGGCCCCGCTGACCGCCGGGTTCTTGCCGACGCCGAGGTACACGATCATGTTCGGGTCCGCGAACAGGCCGACCAGCAGACCGCCGAGCAGGCCGGCGATGCCGTGGGTGTACACCACGCCGAGCGCGTCGTCGACCTTGTTGAACGGCCACACGTACTTCGGCAGGTAGTACCAGGCGCACCAGACGACCGCCGAGGCGATCAGGCCGACGAGGATCGCGCCGAGACCGTTCACGTAACCAGCCGCGGGCGTGATACCGACCAGGCCGCAGATCATGCCGTTGAGTCCGCCGAGGAAGGTCGGCTTCTTCTCGGAGCTGAAGGCCATGTCCATGATGATCCAGGTCATCATCGCCACCGCCGTGGCCACGTTGGTGTTGACGACGGCCGCCGCGGCGTCCGCGCCGGCGAAGTACGGGTCGCCGCCGTTGAAGCCGTTCCAGCCGAGCCACAGGATGCCCGCGCCGACGGCGACGAACAGCAGGTTGTTCGGGATGGCCCGTTCACGGTCACGCTTCAGCCTCGGCCCGACCACGGCCGCGCAGACAAAGCCGGACACGCCGGCCGCCAGGTGGATGACGTAACCGCCGGAGAAGTCCAGCGCGCCCTTGCCGGCCCAGTAGCCGCCGCCCCACAGCAGGAACGCGTTCACCGCGTAGGCGAACGTGATCCACAGCGGGACGAAGACGAGCCAGACCTTGAAGCTGATCCGGCCGATCACGCTGCCGATGAACAAGATCGGGGTGATCGCCGCGAACACGAACTGGAAATACATCAGGCTCGACTCGGGGAACCTGAACTTGGGCATCAGGCCGTTCAGCAGCGGGATATTGGCCTGGCCCTGTTCGGCCACATGACCGAGCACGCTCCGCGGATCACCGACGAACGTGCTGATCAGCGGGGTGCCGAAGCCCATCTTGAAGGCCCACAGGACCCACACGATCAGCGTCAGGCAGAATGTGGAGAACACCATCAGCACGGTGTTCATCGCCCATTTCTTCTGCACCAAGCCGCCGTACAGGACCGCCAGGGCCGGTATGGACATCAGGCCGACGAGCGTGGCCGCTGTCATCTGCCAGGAATTGTCCCCGGCGTTCAGCCAGCTTGCATAGGGATCCAACAAAGCCTCCTCGGGGGGCCGTAAGCGGTGACGCTTCTTGTCTCCCATGCACGGGTTTCCGAGGGATTTCTCGCTTGTTACGCAGCTGGTAACGCCGCAGGCCAGACCCGTCGTTGTGTTTCGCGGATGTGTCGTGGCCGATCACAACGCGATTCCGGCGCCTGATCAGCACGTACCGCCGGCGAACCGGTCGCCGTGCGTACCCGCCGTAACGCCGTTACGGCGGTCACGCCGTAACGGCGTTACGCCGTAACGGCGGTCACGCGATCCCGGTCAGCTTTTCCGACAGCTCGCGAAGCCGGCGGCGGGCGTCCGCGTCGTAGGCCTGAGCGTCGGCGCGCGCCTCCCGCAGGCCGTTGTAGAACCGGCCGGTCCCCGTGTTCTCGCCGGTGACCAGGTTCGCGGTCGCCTCGACGCCCTCGGCAATCGTGCTGACCGGCGACGAGACGATCTTGGTGGGCATGTACGTCGCGGGATGCAGTGCGTTGGCGATCACGCCGGCGCCGTCCAGCTGCGCCGCGAGGTCGATGGTGAACATGATCTGGGCCAGCTTGCTCTGACAGTAGGCGCGGACGCCGTTGTACCCGGAGGTGAGCATCACATCGCCGAAGTCGATGGCCTGCTGACCCACCGAGCTGACGTTGACGATCCGCGAGGGCGCGGACCGCTCGAGCAGCGGAAGCAGCAGCCGCGTCAGCGCGAAACCGGCCAGGTAGTTGACGGCGAACCGCAGTTCGTAGCCGTCCGCGCTCTCCTGCCGCGCTCCCCCGCCCGGGACGCTGGCCCCGATACCGGCGTTGTTGACCAGGACGTCGAGGCGGCCCTCGCGCTCGGTGACCTGCGACGCGAGCGAGCGCACCTGGTCCAGGTCGGCGAAATCCGCCTGGTACGATCTCACCGCGCCGTTCGGAGAAGCGGCTTGCACCTCGGCTACGGTTTCCGCGATCCGGCCGGGATCGCGGCCGTGGACCAGCACCGTTACGCCCTGGGCGGCCAGCTCGGCAGCGAGCGCGCGGCCGAGGCCATCGGTCGCGCCGGTCACGAGAACTACGCGATCCTCCATAGGTCCGTAGTTTACGCGCGCCCTCCCCGCGCCTCCCCCCGGGGAAGCTGGTTAGCCCGGCTAATGTTATCCTTAGCGGAGCTAACAAATTTGCCAATCGACGGGGACATCGGTGATCACCTCCCTGCGCCAGCGCAACTACCGGCTGTACTTCTTCGGGCAGCTGGTCTCGGTGATCGGAACCTGGATGCAGACGGTGGCCCAGTCGTTCCTGGTCCTGGGCCTCACCCACAGCGGCACGCAGCTCGGCCTCACCACCGCGGCCCGGTTCGCCCCGATGCTGGTGTTCGGCCCGGCCGGCGGCCTGTTCGCCGACCGCATGGACAAGCAGCGGGTGCTTTACGTCACCCAGACGCTGGCTGGCCTGGTCGCCGCCGCCTTCGCCGTGCTGACCGCCGCCCACGTCATGACGCTGTGGCTCGTCTACCTGCTGGCCATGCTCCTGGGGTTCGTCAACGTCTTCGACAATCCGGCGCGGCAGAGCTTCATATCCGAGATGGTTCCCGCCGCCGACCTCCCGAACGCGGTCACGCTCAACTCGGTGTCGATGAACATCGCCAGGGTCTTCGGCGGCGCGCTGGGCGGGACGATAGCCGCCGCGCTGGGTCTCGCCGTGTGCTTCGGCGTCAACGCGATCTCGTTCGGCGCCGTGCTCGTCTCCCTGGCCGCGATGCGGCGCGATGAGCTGTTCCCGGCCAGGCGGGTGCGCCGCGAAAGAGGCCAGATCCGGGCCGGACTACGTTACGTCCGGAATACGCCGGAGCTGCTCATCCCGCTGGTCATGATCGCCGTGATCGGCACGCTCGCCTGGGAGTTCGCGGTCTCGCTGCCGCTCATGGCCAGCAAAGTGTTCCACGGCGGGGCGGCCGCCTACGGCGTGATGGCGTCGGTGATGGGGGTCGGCGCGGTGGCGGGCGGCCTGGTCTCCGCCGGACGGCCGCGGCCGCGCACCCGGGCCCTGTGCCTGGCCGCCATCGGCTGGGGCGTGGCCATCCTGGCCGCGGCGGCCGCACCGGACATGCCGCTGGAGCTGGCCGCCCTGCTGTTCGTCGGCTACGGGAGCATCACGTTCAACTCGTTCGCCAAGACCGCCCTCCAGCTCGCGGCCAAACCCACGATGCGCGGCCGGGTCATGGCGCTGTGGGCGCTGGCCTGGCTGGGCTCGACACCGGTGGGCGGCCCGATCGTGGGCTGGACCGGCGAGGTGGCCGGCGCCCGGTGGTCGCTGGTGATCGGCGGCCTCGCCGCCCTGGCCTGCGGGCTGCTGGCCCTGCCCGCCCTCACCCGTATCGACGCGCGAAGATCGCTGACGCTCGCCGCGGGGTCAGCTGACGCACGCCAGCCGGATACCGTCGCTGACCTCGCAGTGGTGCCGGGCCCCCTCGCCGCGGGGCGGCACCCGGCCGGTGAGGTAGACGACGACCAGGCCGCTGCCCGGGTCGGCCCACGCGTTGCAGATGTTGCTCCCGTTGTGGCCGAAGGTCCCCGTGCTGGCCAGCTTCCCGGTGGCCCGGCCGACGCTTCTCGCGGCCCAATTTCAACCCGTTTATCACGAACGTACGGTGGTTCCTCACCCAAGACGCGTCCTCGCCACCGTCACTGTGAGTTCTCCGTCACTGTGAGTTCTCCGGGGTGAGCAGGCCGCGGTTGAAGGCCTCGGCGACGGCCGCGGCGCGGTCTCCCACGCCCAGCTTGGCGTAGATGTGCAGCAGGTGCGTCTTGACGGTGGCTTCACTGATGAACAGCCGGGCGGCGGCCTCCCGGTTGGTCGACCCGGCCGCCACCAGCTCGAGGACCTCGAACTCCCGCTGGCTGAGCAGTTCCGGCTCGGGCGTCCGGACGCGGCTCATCAGCCGGGTCGCCACCGAAGGCGCGAGCACGCCGTGGCCGTCAGCCGCGGCCCGCACCGCCCGCAGCAGCTCGTCACGCGGGGCGTCCTTGAGCAGGTAGCCGGTGGCGCCCGCCTCGATCGCGGGCAGCATGTAGGTGTCCGTGTCGTAGGTGGTCAGCACCAGCACCCGGGCGGGGATCTGGCGCCGGGCCAGCTCCTTGATCGCGCTCACGCCGTCCATGACCGGCATCCGCAGGTCCATGAGGATCACGTCGGGGCTCATCGCCTGAGCCAGCCTGACCGCCTCGGCGCCGTCCGCGGCCTCACCGACCACCTCGAAACCGGGGTCGGCCGCGAACATCCCGGTCAGTCCGTCCCGGACCACCGGATGGTCATCGGCGATCAGCAGCCTGATCGGCGTGCCGGTCATGGACGGGCCTTACCCGAGGTCGGGATGCTCGCCGAGATCGCGGTGCCGGCGCCGGGCTCCGATTCGATCTGCAGCGTCCCGGACAGGGCCTCGATCCGCTGCCGCATCGCGACCAGCCCGAAGCCTCCGGCGGCCGGGTGGCCGTTCATTTCCGGATCGAAACCCTTGCCGTCGTCGCGTATATCCAAGGCGACCTCGTTGTCCATGTAGGAGAGGGTCAGCCCGACCCGGTTCGCCTCGGCGTGCTTGGCCACGTTGGCCAGCGCCTCCTGGGCCGCCCGCAACAGCGCGGCCTCCGCTTCCGGCTGTATCGGCCGCGTCGTGCCGGTGGTGCTCACCTGCACCTGGGTCCCTTGCAACGCCGACCAGTTCGCCGCGACGGCGGCCAGCGCGTCGCTCAGCCGTGCGGTTTCCAGCGGCTCGGGACGCAGCGCGTCCACCGATCGGCGCGCCTCGGTCAGGCTTTCCCTGGCCAGCCGGGTGGCCGCCGCGAAGTGCCGCCGCCAGCCCGAAGGGTCGCCGGGGGTTTGCTCGGCCGCCTGCTCGGCCGCCTGTAGCTGGGTGACGATCCCGGTCAGCCCTTGTGCCAGGGTGTCGTGGATCTCGCGCGCCATCCGCTGCCGTTCGTCCAAGATCCCGGCCTCTCGCGCCTGGGTGAGCAGCTGCCGGTGCAGGCCCTCGTTCTCGGCCAGCGTTGTCTGGAGTTTGCGGTTGGTCTCGCTCAGTTCATCGAGCATGCGCTTGCGTTGATCGTGTGCCTTCTCGATGCCGTGGAGGAACCAGACGATGCCGCACGCGGAGAGCACGTTCATGGCGATCACGGCGAGATAGGCCGCGAGCCCGGCGGGCGTGGCCTTGTCCACGCTCCACATCTGGGACGTGGCCGCCAGGATGGCCAGCGCGCCCATGCCGGGCAGCGACCACGGCCACGGCAGCAGCCGGATCGAATAGCCGTATCCCGCGGCCACGAAGAACCCGAACCAGGGATCCCTGATCACCAGGATGGCCGTGATGGCGATGAGCCCGGCGAGATACACCGCCATCACCGGGACGCGCTTACGCAGGCCCGGGTGCAGCGGGATCAGCATCCACACCGCGGCCACCCCGCACAGGGCCAGGTTGACTGGGATCGAGCCCCATTGCGAGGTGGTCGCGGAAGCGGCCGAGACCGCGAGGATGACATACGGGAAGATGGTGCCGGGGAACGGCCACCCCTGCCGCCACGCTTCCAGCAGGGAGCGCTCCGTCGGACTGGTCATTTCGCCTCCGCTCCGGAATCTACTCCCAGCGGAACAGCCGGGTCGCGGCCAGCCCGAAGGCCGCCGCGTAGACCGCCAGCGTAAGCAGCTGCAGCCCGGTGGGCCAGTGGCCCAGCATGGCGTTCCCCAGCGCGGGGACCGCGGCCCCCAGCGGGGTGGCATGGCTGATGTGCTGTAGCGCCGGCGGCATGTTCGGGATGGGCAGCCACAGTCCGGCGAAGAACATCATCAGGTAGAACAGGATCGCTCCGATGCCGCGGGCCACATTGCCGGTCGACGCCACCGCGGCGATGCACAGGCCGATGGCCATCAGCGCGGCGGTGGCGAGCAGCCCGGCGACCACGAACCCGCCGAGCTGGCGCGGCGCCGCGATGCCGTAACCGATCCTGGCCACCGCGAGGATCGCGATCACCGTGACGGCGGCGGCGGCCAGCTTGACCGCGAGCTGAGCGACGAGCACCCGGACCGGGCCGGCCGGAGTGGTCTTGAGCCGGCGCAGCACGCCGAGTTCGCGGTAGCTGGCCAGCACCGTGGGCATGGTCAGCACCGCCAGCATGGTCATCGCGAACACCAGCAGGATCGGCACGTACATGTCAAACGTGGTGAGGCCGTCGTAGGCCTTGACCGGCTTGCCGAACGAATGTATGGCGCCGAAGATGATCAGCAGGAGGAGCGGCAGCCCGGCGCTCACGATGAAACCGACGCGGTTCCGCCCGCGGCAGAGCAGCCGCAGTTCGGTGATCGTCAGCTGCGCCAGCGCGGAATGCCCGCGCGCGGCGGGCGGCGCCACGATTGTGCTGGCCATTGCTCAGACCTCCTCGGTTGCTTCGGGTACGGGTTCGCCGGCGGAGCGGCTGCCGGTGAGCGCGAGGAACGCGTCCTCCAGGCTGGCTTGGTCCACGCGCAGATGCTGGGCCACGATCTGGTTGCGGGCCAGCGCGGACGTGACCGCGTTGAGCGCGTTGGCATTGCCCGTGACCACCACGACATCGCCCCTGTGCATGATGCTGGTGACGTCGGGCAGCTGGGTCAGCAGCCAGTCGTCGAACGGGACGGACGGGCGGAACTGGATCCGCTGTTCGGCCTGGACCTCATCGGCCAGCGTGGCCGGGGTGTCGAGGGCCACGACGCGCCCCGCGTCGATCAGCGCGACCCGGTCGCACAGCCGTTCGGCTTCCTCCATGAAGTGGGTGACCAGGACGATCGTGACCCCTCGCTGGCGGATGCCCTCGATCAGATCCCAGGTATCGCGCCTGGCCTGCGGGTCCAGGCCGGTGGTGAGCTCGTCCAGGACCGCCACCTCCGGGTTGCCGACCAGCGCCAGCGCGATCGACAGCCGCTGCTTCTGGCCGCCGGAAAGCTTCGCGAACGCGGTCCTGGCCTTGTCCGCGAGCCCGAGCTGATCCAGCAGCGCACGCGAGTCGGCCGGGGACCGGTAGAAGGAGCTGTAGAGCTCGAGTGCCTCGGCGACCCTGAGCTGATCGGGCAGCCGGCTCTCCTGTAGCTGCACCCCGACACGCTGGGTCAGCTCGGCATGATCCCGTTGCGGATCCAGCCCGAGCACGGTGATGGTGCCCCGGTCGGGCTTGCGCAGCCCTTCGACGCACTCGACCGTCGTGGTCTTGCCGGCGCCGTTCCGGCCGAGGATCCCGAAGATCTCCCCTCGCTGCACGGTGAAGGACACGTCGTCCACCGCCACCGTGCCGCCGTAGTTCTTGTGCAGATTACGCACATCGATGATTGCTGACATGACTTCAGCGTCGCAGCGCCGGCCCCCGCGGCACATCGCACGGAAAGCCCGCGTCTGGCGTGGAGTGGCTGAATTCGCGGGCCGACGAACGGCTCACCCGCATCCACCGATCAGCTGACCGGAATTCCAGCGCTCACGCTTCTTGCTGTTATCACCTGGGTCAGGCGCGTGAGAGGAAACGGAACCGCGAGGCCGCGTGCCCGATGCTGCGGACCCGGAACGCGGCGGCTATCTCCATCGCCCCGAAGACCAGCAGCCAGATCCCGAGGACCACCGCCAGGCCCACCAGTGTCAGCCCGGGGAAGGCCAGCACGATGATGCCGGCGACGATGCTGAGCAGCCCCATCACGGCGGTCCAGCCCCGGTCGGGCATCGCTGTGTGGGTCAGCGCCGTGAAGACCTCGATCGCTCCGTTGACGATCCAGTAGATGCCGAGGAACACCACGAGCGCGAGCAGGGTCAGCAGCACGTGGCGTACCGCCCACAGCCCGATGATGATCGACAGCACACCGAGGAGGGCCAGCAGCACCCGGGTGCCTCCGGTCAGGTCATCAACGGCTAGCGCGCCCACGAACCGGAATATCCCGGACACGATCAGCTGGATGCCGAACAGCACCGCGATAACCAGGAGCGTCTCGCCGGGCCAGGCGAGCACGGCGATGCCGGCCACCAGCGTGATGATGCCGTAAGCCAGTACCCAGCCCCAGTGCCTGCCCATGCGGGTGAGCATTTCCGCGGGTTGCCGTATAGGTTCGTTCACGGCGATTCCCCTTATTTCAGGCCCGTTGCTGCGGGCAATATCCGCTGGGTTTATCGTCACCATGGTCCGCCCGCCTAAACGTTCCCGGGGAGCGCGCCAGCCATGCCGACCGACGCAGCGGAGATTGTCCGGGCCAGCACCCGGCTCGGCCCGGTGTCGCTGGTACCGGAGATCCGGCTGTACCAGGCCCCGGAGCCCATGGGGCTGTGGCAGTGGACCGAGCTGGCGACCGGGCGGAGCGGGCTGGAGCCGCCGTTCTGGGGGTTCGCCTGGGCCGGCGGCCAGGCGCTGGCGCGATACCTCCTGGACCATCCGGAAACGGTGGCGGGCCGGCGGGTGATGGACCTAGCCTCCGGCTCCGGCCTGGTGGCGATCGCCGCCGTGAAGGCGGGGGCGGCGGATGTGACCGCCTATGACATTGATCCGCTCGCCACTGCCGCCATCGCGGTCAACGCCACGGCCAACGGGGTGGCGGTCCATGTCGTCCGCGGCGACCTCGCCGGGCTCCTCGATGGACCGCCACCCCGTGCTGGTGACCTGCTGCTGGTGGCTGACGCGTTCTATGAGCGCGATCTGGCCGACCGCGTCACGCGACTCCTCGAACGCGCCCGCGCTGGAGGCGCCGCCGTCCTGGCCGGCGATTTCGGCCGGACATACCTGCCGCGGGAACGGCTTGAACCGCTGGCCGCCTACGACGTCCCCGAGCTGGGCAAGCTCGAGGACCGCGACGTCAAACGCACCACCATCTGGACGCTACGGCGCTAACTCTGCGAGCCTCGCAGCCCGGGCAGCACCGCGGTGTGCTCGATCCGCACGGCTTGCAGGTCGAGCGGGTTGAGGCCGAGCAACCGCAGGATCGTCGGCGCGATCTGCGTTGTCTCGACCGGGGCGCTCACGCCGTGGCCATTCCTGAGTCCGGGCAGCGCAACCAGGATCGGCACGTCACGGTCCTGCGGGTCATCGCCGCCGTGCTCGGCGATCTTGGCCTTGCCGCCGGTGTAGACGACGCCGTGCTGGGCGATCCCGATGATGTCGGGAACACGCGGATCGCCGGCCGGGACGCCGATGAACGCCGCGGCCTCCGCGCCGGCGTACACCTTCTTCAGCCCGGATGCCGAGACCGTGATCGAGTTTCCGCTGACGTTGTTGGCGCCCGCCGAATGGGTGAGAAGGTACTGCTTAACGAAGTTGGCAGCGGCTTGCGAGCGGTCGCTCAGCCACAGCAGCATCCCGTCGTCGTCGGTGGAGAAGACGACCAGGTCCTTGGCACCGGGGTGTGCCGCCGTCCATGCCGCGTTGACGGCCGCGATGATCGGCGAGTCCGGAACCCGGGCCAGGGCGTCCGGATCGGTCGGCGACTGCCCGTGCTTGGCCGAGATGATAATGGCGGTACTGCCGGCCAGGCCCTGCGCGCCGATCTCCGAGACCATCTTGCCGACCTCGGTGTTGATGTAGTTGAGGGCCCGGACCAGCAGCGGCCCCGGCACCGTGCCACCGGGGAGATAGCCGCCGGTCAGGCCGTCGGACTTGGGCAGCTTCTGGGCCGTCGACACGGTCTGGAAGTTCATGCCGAAAATCGCGGGTGTCCCGACATGGTGAGTCCGGCTGTGGTCGTAGCCGTCGATCTCGTTGAGTATCGCCTGCACCTTGTACGAGTCGTATTGCATGGTGGCGGCGTTGTCGCTGGTCCAGTCCTCGCCCGCCGGGAAGCCGAGCGCCTGGCTGTTGATCTCCGGCGTGAAGAAGTCGTCGACGCCGTTCCCCGACGGCCCGTCGAACGCCTGGTAGGCCGGGTGCTTGTCCGACCACGCCGTCCGCAGCCCGTGGTCATGAGCCACGTTGAAGATCGTGTTGACCTTCAGGTACTGGTTCGGGTAGATCGGCTTGCAGGTCTTCGGGTCCACGGGCAGGTTCGCCGGGTTGATCACCTGCAATGGGTTACCGGTCATCTGGAGGATGCTGCCGGGAAGCCCGCTGAGCCCCTGGCCGGCGTCGAGTGAATTCGAGTTGACGTCGATCGCCTCCTCGTAGGCCGCCTCACCGCCCGGTACCGGCCCGGTGCATTTGGTGGTGCCCGCGGGGAAGACGTCTTGATTCCACGTGTCGTCGTAGTAGATGCCGGTGACCCGAGGATCACCGCCCGTGACCTGGCCGTACATTCCCGGCGAGGAGTCGGACGGGAAGGGAGTCTGGGCGTTGCTGTACTCGACGCCGTGGCCCGCGAGGCGAGCCAGTAGTGAACCCGGGTTGTTCTTGACGTACCAGGCCAGGTCCTGCTGGTGGAGCCCGTCCACGGAGATCAGCAGCACGTGCTTGATGCCGCTCCCCCGGTCATTGCTGCCGGTGCTGCTCGTCGCTGCTGACGCCGAGGTCAGCGCGGTTCCGGCGACCAGAGTCGAAGCGGCCGCCGCCGCGGCGGCAGCGGTCAGCGTCACTCTCAACCGCATGTTCGTCCTCCCCACTTATCGTGTTGGCCGCTGTAGTGTTTCGAGCGGAAGTGAGGAGTTTCTGACCATGCGGTGAACGGAAAGCAACGGCCTGATGTCAGCCGGCCAACGGCCCGGGAAGGCCGCCGGTGACGCTTAAAGCATCGCCTCGATGAGGTGCGGCCCTGGCTCGGCGAGGGCCCGCCGGAACTGTGCCGCGAGCTCCCGCGACGTTCCGGCGCGGCTGGCCGGCACTCCCATGCCCGCCGCCAGCGCGGTGAAATCGAGGTCCGGCCGGGTCAGCCCGAGCAGATCGGGGGCGCTCTCCTTCAGGCCCAGGCGCTGTACCTCCAGGCCGAGGATCGCGTAACCGCGGTTGCTGAAGATGACGGTGGTGATGTCAAGTTGCTCGCGGGCGTGCGTCCACAGCGCGGAGATCGTGTACATGGCGCTGCCGTCAGCCTCCAGCGCTATCACACCGCGGTCCGGGCAAGCGATGGCCGCGCCGATGGCCAGCGGCAGCCCCTGCCCTATGGCGCCGCCGGTCAGGGTCAGCCAGTCATGTGGCGGCGCCCCCACGGTGGCGCCTTCCAGCCAGTACCCGCAGGTGTTGGCCTCGTCGCAGACGATCGCGCCCTCGGGTAGCAGTGCGCCGATGACCGCCGCCGCGCTGTCCGCGGTGAGGGGCGTATCGTGTTCCGGCACGGTCCTGGGCGGCTGTGCCGCGGATCCGCCGGAGCCTGCCGGGTCTCCGGTGGCGGCTGGATCAATGGTGGCGGCTGGATCAGCGGTGGCGACCAGTTCGGCCAGTGACGTGAGGGCCAGGCACGCGTCGTCGCCGGCCTCGGCCAGCGGGTGGACCTGGCAGCCCTCCGGCACCAGCGAACTGGCCACGCCCGGGTAGGCGAAGAACGTCACCGGGACCCGCGCCCCGGCCAGGATCAGATGCCGCGTGCCGGCGAGCTGAGCGCTCGCCATCTCGGGAAGGTAGGCCAGGCGTTCGGCGGCGGGAATGCCCGCGCCTCGTTCACGCCGGGCCGGGAACGCCTCGGACAGCAGCCGGGCCCCGGTGGCCGCGGCGATCCGGCCGGCCGCCAGCAGGCCCGGCCGCCGCAGCGCCGGACCGCCGAGCAGGATCGCGCAGCCCGGCTCGGCGCGCAACGTCCGCGCCGCCGAGGCGATCACGTCCTCCGGGACGGCAGCCGGACGGCGGGCGGTCACTGTGGTGATATCCGTCGCGGTGATGTCGGTCGCGGCGCGCCCGGACAACGAGACCTCGGACCAGGACACGTCGGCGGGCACGATGAGGGTGGCGATTCCGCCCGGCGGCGCCATCGCGGCGGCGACCGCCTCGGCGGCGTCCGGCGCCGCGTCGGCGCTGCGCTGGGTCCGGCGGACCCATCCCGATACCGTCCCGGCCAGGGCATCGATGTCAGATTCCAGCGGCGCGTCGAACCTCTTGTGGTAGGTCGCATGGTCACCGATCAGGGTGACCAGCGGAGTGCGCGCCCGCCGGGCGTTGTGCAGGTTGGCCAGGCCGTTCGCCAACCCGGGTCCCAGGTGCAGCAACGCCGCCGCCGGACGGCCGGTCATCCGGCCGTAACCGTCGGCGGCCCCGGTGACCGCGCCCTCGAAGAGACACAGCACGCCCCGGATCCGCCCGTCCGCGCCCAGCGCCTCCACGATGTGCAGCTCGGAAGTACCGGGATTAGCGAAGCACACCTGGACGCCGCGGTCGGCCAGCGTGCGAGTCAGTGCCTCCGCGCCGTTCATCTCATCCCTCCAGCTCCACGAGCTTGCCGTTCCGCACGCGGATCATATCCATGTCCGTGATCTGGTAACTGACCACGCCCGTCGGCTGACGTATTCGAAGATCTCACCGCACTGGTGGCGGCCGGCGACCGCGGCGGCGCGGCGGAATTGTTCCGAGGCGAGGTCGCCGGCGTCCCGGCACCCGGGATCGCCGGCATGCGGGCCAGCGAGGCCCGGGGCCTATCACCCAATTGGTGAGCATTCCCGGATAACGTGCGTTTAAAGGAATGTCGGCTATGCCGCCTTCGCTACAAGCCGTGTCAGCCCGGGAACTTGCGCGTATCACGGCATAGCGGACAGACGGGCCAGCCAATTTGCGGAAGATCAGAGCCCTCTGGAAGAAAAGGCGCCGGAAACCGGCACCCTTTCTTCCGTAGAGCCCTTTTCCTCCACGTCGTCCACCGTAGCCGTCGTTCACGTAACGGTCATATCCTGGCAAAACTGGCGGCCGTCTGCGCCGGAAGTGTCCACGATCTCTTTAACGACCGCGCCCGGCCGACCACCTGCCCGAATACCCATTGGCCTATACCATGAAATGTCGGACTTGTGACACGAGAAGGAGCGCCGCGGCCCGGCTTCGTCGCCGGGGACGTTCGGCAGCGCTTTCGGCGACCTGTGGTGAGCGCTTTCGGCGACCCGTGGTGAGCGCGCGGCTGATCCGGGAACAGCACGCCCGGCCCGGCGATGATGGATCACTATCGCCGCCACGACGGCGAACTCCAGCAGACGGCCGGCATGAAACGTTCATGAAATCCTCCCGGAGCCTGCGCCGCCGCACAACGTGATTCCGCCGCCCTCAGGACCGGGCCAACCCCGCCTGTCCCGCGCAAACGCGGCGTCCAGGCACATAGAACCGGGTGAACGCCGCTGTCACACCGCTGCCCGCGAAGTCCGGCCGGCTGGCGCCGCGCTCGCGGTATTGGGATCCTTCGGGCGTGTCGTCACGTTCGCGTAACAGTGTGGACATAAGACCTTGAGGTCCTCGCTCGCGCCGTCGTACGCTGCTGCCATCCACGGCCGGTAAGCGCTTACCGCACTTACCTCCCCCGTGGACGTTGTAAGCGGGAACCACTGGACGTAGTAGGCGGGAAACCCTGTGTGCTGGTCCGGTAAGCGCTTACCGTTTGTGCAGGAAGGCGCGCTGGCAAGCGCGGCGGCGGAAGGAAGCGGGCTATGTCAGGCCCAGCAACGGGCCCAGCAGCGGGTCCGGCAGCGGGCGCCGAGGAGGAGCCGAGAGACGGCATGGACTCCAGCGTCACGCCCACGATCTACGACGTGGCGCGGCTCGCGGGTGTGTCCATCGCGTCGGTGTCCCGGGTGCTCAACGGGCGGCGCAACCCGCGCCCGGAAACCAGGGACCGGGTCCTTCAGGCGGTCGCCGAACTCGGCTTCGCCCCCGATGGAGCGGCACGGGCGCTCAGCGTGCGGCTCAAGGAGGTCGTGGGCGTGATCGTCCGCCGGCCGTCCAGCGCCGACACCGACGAAGACATGTTCGCTGACGAGGCCGAGAGCCTGCAGTATCCCGACCTCATCAACCGGGGCATCGAGGTGGCGGCGCAGAGCCGCAGCTTCGACCTGCTGATCAGGTCGGTCCACTTCAACGACCACGATCCCGGCGGCAGGACGGTTGCGCTGGCGCGCAAGAGCGACGGCCTCATCCTGCACGACCGCGTGCTGGACGAGGAGCAGATGGACCGGCTGTCCCGGCAGGTACCGATCGTCACGCTGGCCGGCTTCGCCACTCCGACCACCGCCAACGTGCACGGGGACAACGCCGCCGGAATGCGCGCGCTGGCCGCCCACCTGCTGTGTGACCACGGGTACCGGTCGCTGGCGTATCTGGGCGGCTATGCCGACAGCCCGGACAACATCGAGCGCTGCGACGTGCTGGCCGCCGCGGTGGCCGAGGTGCCGGGCGCGACGCTGGCGAACGGCCCGGAATGGCAGGGGTACTACTTCGCGTCCGGCGGCGCCAAGGTGATCAGACGGCAGATCGCCGCGGGCTGCCCGCTACCGGAGGCCATCGTCTGCGCGAACGACCAGACGGCGCTCGGTGTCATGTCCGCGCTCCGCGAGCACGGCATCGCGGTTCCCGGTCAGGTGGCGGTCACCGGCTTCGACGACATCCCGATGTCGCGCCACCTGCGCACCAGCCTCACCACCGTCCGGCAGCCAATCAGGGAGATGGGAGCTACCGCCTTTGAGGTGCTGTATTCGATGATCAGCCACCAGCAGCCACTGTCCCGCGACATCCTGCTGCCGACCCAGCTCATCTGCCGGGAGAGCTGCGGCTGCCGCCCAGCGGGGGCCCCAGCCAGCACGACCAGCACGACCAGCATCAGCGCGGCCAGCTTGGCCAGCACCACCAGCGGAGGGAACGCCGGGTTATGATCGCGCTCGCGCGCCGGTTCGGCCTGTACATCGTGGCCGCCGTGGTCGCCATCACGCTGGACTTCTTCATCCCCCGGCTGATGCCGGGCAACGCGGTCAGCGCCGTGCTGGCCAAGCTACAGGGCACCCAGGTCACCCCGGCCGCGCTCAAGGCACTGGAAACGGAATACGGCCTGAACGGCCAGGGGAACGCCTGGGACCAGTACGTCAGGTACTGGGGAAATCTGCTGCACGGAAACCTGGGCGTGTCGACCAACCAGTTCCCGTCCAGCGTAACCAGCGTCATCAGCAGCGGCCTGTTCTGGACCGTCGGTATGGTCGGGCTGGCCACGCTGATCAGCTTCACCCTCGGCACGCTGCTGGGCATTCTGGTGGCGTGGCGGCGCGGTAGCTGGCTGGACAGCCTGCTGCCGGCCATGACGTTCTTCCAGGCGGCGCCGTACTTCTTCATCGCGATCTTGCTGATCGCCGGGTTCGCCACCGGGCTGCACTGGTTCCCGGCGCTGAACGGCTACGACCAGACGCTGGTCACCCCCGGCCTGAGCTGGTCCTATATCGCGAACGTGCTGGATCACGCGATCCTGCCGGCGCTCACCATCGTGCTGGCGTCGGCGGCCGGCTGGATAGTCGGCATGCGGAACGTGATGGTGACCACGATGGACGAGGACTACGTGCTCGTCGCGCAGGCCAAGGGGCTGCCGAAGCGACGGGTCATCGCCTACGCGGCGCGGAACGCGATCCTGCCCAGCGTCACGGGTTTCTCGCTGGCCGTCGGCTTCGTGGTGTCGGGGGCGCTGCTCACCGAGATCGTCTTCTCCTACCCCGGGATCGGCTTCATCCTGCAGCAGGCGGTGCTGAACCGGGACTTCCCCGTGCTGCAGGGCGTCTTCCTGATCATCACGTTCGCCGTCCTCGCCGCGAACCTGATCGCGGACCTGGTGTATGTCCTGCTCGACCCGCGCACCCGCCAGGAAGGATGAGCAATGGCACTCGGTACCGGCGTCACCGCGCCGGAGACGACCCCGGTCAGCCCCGCGGCGGCGGGCGGCAGGCGGCGATTCCGCCTCCCTCGCTCGCCGAAGATCATCGTCGGACTCGTGCTGCTCGGCATCTTCGTGCTGATCGCGTTCATCGGCCCGCTCATCGCGCCGTACAACCCGTCCGCCACGCTGAGCACGGCCAGCGGGACCCCGCAGCCACCGTCCGCGGCGCACTGGCTGGGCACCACGCAGATCCAGCAGGATGTCCTTTCCCAGCTTCTGGTGGGCACCCGGGCCACCATGGTGGTGTCGTTCCTGGCCGGGGCGGTGGCGACGGTGCTGTCAATCCTCATCGGAGTCTCGGCCGGATATTTCGGCGGCCTGACCGATGACCTGCTGTCCATGCTCATCAACGTGGGACTGGTGCTCCCGGCGCTTCCCCTGCTGATCGTGCTGACCGGTTTCCTGTCCTCGTCCACCAGTGCCAACGACCTGCTGATCGCCCTGATCATCGCCGTCACCGGCTGGGCCTTCGGCGCCCGGGTACTGCGCGTGCAGACGCTGAGCCTGAGAAACCGCGACTTCGTGGATTCCGCGCGGCTGATCGGCGAACGCTCCTGGCGGATCGTCGTGTTCGAGATCCTGCCCAGCCTGATACCCATCGTGGCGACATCGTTCCTGTTCACCGTCATTTACGCGATCGGCACCTACACGTCGCTCGCCTTCCTCGGCCTGATCAGCGGTTCGCACTGGAGCTGGGGGACGATGCTGTTCTGGGCTCAGCAAAGCTCGGCGGCGCAGAGCAAGGAATGGTGGTGGTTCGTGCCGCCCGGCCTGGCGGTCGCCCTGCTCGGCATGTCGCTCGCGCTGCTCAACTTCGGCATCGACGAATTCATCAACCCCCGGCTACGGGCGGCTGGGCTGTCGCGGAAGATCGCCCGGCAGGCCGGCCTGCCCAGGCGGTTCCGGCTCGGCGTGACGCCGGTGACCCGCTCGGCGCTGGCGGGGCGGCCCGCACCGGTACCCGCGGCCACCGCCTCCTCGGCCGCGGCCTCCGCGACAACGGGGACAGCGACGCCATCGGAGGCCGGCCGATGACCACGCTACCGGGACCGCTGGACCAGGCACCCGTGACGATCCACCCGGCGCGAGACGCCGCGCTGCTCGAGGTGAGGGGCCTGCGGGTGGACTACGGCGTCGGCGCCAGCGCGGTACACGCGGTGCGCGACGCGAACCTGAGCCTCTACCCCGGCGAGGTGCTGGGGCTGGCCGGCGAGAGCGGCAGCGGTAAGTCCACCCTGGCCTACGCGATTACCCGGCTGCTCCGGGCACCGGGCGTGATCACCGCCGGCAGCGTCACCTACAACCTCCCGGCGTCCAGCGCCGGCCAAGGCGCCGGCAACGGCGCCGGCACCCCCGGCAACGGCAACGCCGCCTTCCACGCCGGCGTCGACCTGCTGAGCGCCAGCGAAGCGCAGTTGCGAGGCCTTCGCTGGTCCGAGATAGCGGTCGTGCTGCAGAGCGCGATGCACGCGCTGAACCCGGTGATGACCATCGGCACCCAGCTGACCGACGTGCTCCGCGTGCACCGCCCGGACCTGGACCGCCGGGCCCGGGCCGAACGAGCCGCCGAGGTGCTCACCATGGTCGGCATCACTGCCGACCGGCTGCGGGCCTACCCGCACGAGCTGTCCGGCGGGATGCGGCAGCGGGCGATGATCGCGATGGCGCTGGTGCTCGAACCACGCATCGTGATCATGGACGAGCCGACGACGGCGCTGGACGTTGTCACCCAGCGGGAGATCCTCGAAGAACTGGCCGGGCTGCGTGAGCGGCTGGGGTTCGCGGTCCTGTTCATCACCCACGACCTGTCGCTGCTCCTGGAGATCGCGGACTCGATCACGATCATGTACGCCGGACGCGTTGTCGAGCAGGCCAGCGCCGGCGACCTGTTCCGGTCGCCCAGGCACCCGTACACACTTGGCTTGCTGGGTTCGTTCCCCGCTTTGCACGGGCCCCGGGTGCACATGACCGGAATCCCCGGCTCGCCGCCAGACCTACGGCAGCCGCCGGCCGGGTGCCCGTTCCATCCGCGCTGCCCGTACGTGATGGACCGCTGCTCGCGGGAGACCCCGCCGCTGATGCCGCCGGCCCGCTCGGGGGCGGGCCGGCGCACCGTGGCCTGCTGGCTACAGGATCCGGCCACCACCGAGCCGGTCCCGGCCGAACTGGCGGTCAACGCGGTAGCCACGCCCAGTATCCCAGCGAAGGCTGACGAGGGAAGCGCCCGATGACCCGCCCTGTCCTCACCGAACACGACGTGACCAGCACCCCGCCCGTGCTCGAGGCGCGCGACGTTACCAAGCACTTCCCGGTGCACCGGCGCGGCAGGCAGCTTGGCCGCGGGGCCGTGGTGCACGCGGTGGACGACGTCTCCCTCGCCCTGAGCGAGGCCAGCATCACCGCGGTCGTGGGCGAGAGCGGATCCGGCAAGTCGACGCTGGCCAGGACGCTGGCCAGGCTGATCGCGCCCACCTCGGGAGAGGTCCTGCTGAACGGCAGCCCGGTGCGCGGATCGCGCCTGGACTACGCCAGGACGGTGCAGATGGTGCTGCAGGACCCGTTCTCCTCGCTGAACCCGGTGCACACCATCGGCTACCACCTGGCCCGCCCCCTGAAGATCCACCAGGCGAAGAACCACCAGGCGAAGAACCACGACGGCACCGACGGCACCGGCAGCACCGACAGCCAGATAGCCAGCCTGCTCGACCGGGTCGCGCTGTCCCCCGCCGCCCAGTTCGCGAGCAAGTATCCGCACGAGCTGTCCGGCGGCCAGCGGCAGCGGGTCGCGATCGCCCGGGCCCTGGCGGTCGAGCCCAAGGTGCTGCTCGCCGACGAGCCGGTGTCCATGCTGGACGTCTCCATCCGGCTGGGAATCCTGAACCTGCTGGGCGATCTGCGCGAACGCGAGCGCCTCGCCATTCTCTACGTCACCCACGACATCGCGTCCGCCCGGTATCTCGCCGACGAGATCGCGGTCATGTACGCGGGCCAGATAGTGGAGACCGGGCCGGCCGCGGACGTCACCGACGCGCCGACACACCCCTATACCCAGCTCTTGCTGGCCGCGGCGCCGGACCCGGACCGGGCCACGCCGCCTTCGCTGCAAGGACGCGGTGCGCCGCCGAGCCTGGTGGCTCCCCCGAGCGGCTGCCGTTTTCACCCGCGCTGCCCGTTCGCGATGCCGGTCTGCGAGCAGCAGATCCCGCCCGCGTTCGAGGTCAGGCCAGGCCACCGGAGCGCTTGCTGGCTCCACTCGGAACACCAGACCCCGTCAGATGCACAAGCCGGGAGGAAAGCCCCACCAGAACCCCAAAATCCATAAAAGCCCCAGGCGGGGCGATCGGACAACCAGGCCGGCGAGGCAGGGACCCTGCGCCAATCCTCGACCCGGCCGACCGCGCAGATCCACTCATGACAGACCCCGACACGGTCATTCACTAGGGCCGGCACGAGCCGGCCGGGCACAACGGAGTTTAGACAATGAATCACAGATCGATAAAGCGCAGAGCCCTGGCGGCGGTGGCCGCCAGCGGTATCCTCGCCATCGCGGCGTGCAGCAGCAGTGGCTCGTCCGCCCCGAAGGCCGGTGGTTCCAGCGGAAGCGGAAGCGCCAGCGCATCGACGGGGATGGGGACCAAGCCGCTGGTGGTCGAGTCCACCGCGCTGTCCCCGCTCACCAAGACGTTCAACCCGTTCGACCAGACCTCCACGGGCTACCAGCTGCACTCCACGAACCTGTACTACGAGCCGCTGTTCTTCTTCAACATCCTCAACCCGAACCAGGCGCCGGTGCCCATGCTGGCCACCAGCTACAGCTGGTCGAACGGCGGTAAGACGCTCACGCTGACCACCAGGTCCGGCGTGAAGTGGAGCGATGGCCAGGCGTTCAGCGCCGCCGATGTCGCGTTCACCTTCAACCTCCTGAAGAAGGCGCCGAGCCCCACCGGTGCCCCGACACCGGACAGCGCCACCGCCAGCGGGCCGAACACCGCGGTGCTCACGTTCTCGCAGCCGGAGACGGCCAACCTGTTCCTGATCGGCACGCAGGCCATCGTGGCCCAGCACGTCTGGCAGTCGATCAGCAACCCGGCCACCTACGCCGACGCCACCCCGGTCGGCACCGGGCCTTACGTGCTCAGCTCGTTCACCCCGCAGGGCATCCTGCTCAAGGCAAACCCGACCTACTGGAACAAGAGCGCGATCCACGTCCCCGAGGTGGACTTCCCGTCCTACACCAGCAACACCGCCGCGCAGACCGCGCTGACCTCCGGTCAGATCGACTGGGCCGGCAACGACATCTCCAACGTGCAGAACGTCTTCGTCGGCGCCAACCCGTCGACCAACCACACGTGGCTGAGCAGCGCGCCGTACCTGAGCGCCAACAACGTGGTGACGCTGTGGCTGAACGTCACCAAGGCGCCGCTGAACGACCCCAAGGTCCGTCAGGCGATCAGCTACGCGATCAACCGGCAGCAGCTCTCCACCCAGGGCGAGACCGGTTACGAGCTGCCCGCTACCTCCTCCAGCGGCCTGCTCCTGCCGGTGGACAGCTCGCTGCTCGCGCAGAGCCTGTCCAACGACCTGCCGTCCACGGGCAACCCCAGCAAGGTGTCGTCGATCCTGACCAGCGACGGCTACACCAAGGTGGGCGGCAAGTGGACCAAGAACGGGCAGCAGATCAGCTTCTCGATCGAGGACCCGATCGCCTACACCGACTACTACACCGACGCCCAGCTCCTGGTCACCCAGCTCGACGCCGCGGGCTTCGCGGCCAAGGTGGATGGCGTCGGCCAGCCGACCCAGTGGAGCAACGACGCGGCCAACGGCACGTTCGACGCCATGATCCACTGGTCCAACAACGGCCCGACCCCGTACTTCTACTTCGACAACTGGATGGACTACTCCACCAGCGCTCCGGTCGGCAAGGCGGCGGCGGGCGACTACGGACGGTTCAACAACCCGCAGGCGCAGTCCGCCCTGGCCCAGTACACCAGCAGCACCGACTCCGCCACCCAGCAGTCGGCGCTGAACACGCTGCAGAACATCATGTCCACGCAGGTACCGGAGATCCCGCTGCTGTACGGCGCGGCCTGGGCTGAGTGGTCCAGCAAGAACTACACCGGCTGGCCGACCCAGTCCAACGCGTACTCCGATCCCGGACCCAACCCGACCGAAGTCGAGTACGTGATCCTGCACCTCACTCCTGCTTCGTAACCCACCGGCGAAAGGAGACAATCAGGCGCGAATCCGCGATATGCCACTACATAGCGAGGGTGGAGAGCGCGGCCTTCTGGCCGCGCTCTCCCTCGAAGATAAGGTGCTCCTGCTCACCGGGAGGGACAACTGGCACACCCAGCCCTGTGACGCGATCGGCCTGCGTTCCTTCGCCGTGTCCGACGGCCCCGCCGGCGTCCGCGGCGTGACCATGGACGAGCGCAACCCATCGGCCAGCCTGCCATGTCCCTCCGCCCTGGGCGCGACCTGGGATCCGGCCCTGGTCCGGCGGGTAGCTCGCGCGCTCGGGCGGGAGGCCAAGAGCAAGGGCATCGACGTACTGCTGGGACCGACGATCAACATGATGCGCACGCCCCTGGGCGGGCGCGGCTTCGAGTGCTTCGCCGAGGACCCGGTGCTCGCGGCGGCCATGGCGGTCGCGTACGTGCGCGGGGTGCAGGACGCCGACGTGGCCGCGACACTCAAGCATTTCGTGGCGAACGACTCGGAGACCGGGCGGTGGAACTGCGACGTCCGGGTCGCCGAGCACGTGCTACGCGAGCTGTACCTGGTGCCGTTCGAGGCGTGCGTGCGCGAGGCCGACGCCGCCCTGGTGATGGCCGGCTACAACAAGGTCAACGGCGTCACGATGACCGAGCACGGCTGGCTGCTCAACGATGTGCTGAAACAGGAGTGGGGTTTCGCGGGCGTCGCGGTATCGGACTGGAACGCGGCGCGCAGCACGCTGGGCACGGCCAGCGCCGGCCTGGACCTGCTGATGCCGGGACCGCACAGCCCCTGGGGCAAGGAGCTCATCGCCGCGGTCAAGGCGGGTGACATCGGGATAACCGAGGTCGACGAGAAGGTGCTGCGCGTGCTCCGCCTCGCCCGCCGGGTCGGCGCGCTGGATACGTCCGCCAGGCCCAACGGGGCAGAGCCGGAGCTGGCCGACCCGACACTGCTCGCCGAGGCGGCGGCGGCCGCGTTCACGCTGCTCCGCAACGAGCGGGACACGCTGCCGCTGGACCTGGCCCGTATCCGCCGGGTGGCGATCATCGGCCCGAACGCCACGCATCCCCTCACCCAGGGCGGAGGCAGCGCGACCGTACGGGGCCCCGGCGTTTCCGTACCGGCCGACGCGCTCGCCGGCGCGCTGGCCGCCCACGGCGTAACGGTGACGGTCCACCCCGGGTGCATCACCTGGGAGCTGGTGCCGGAGCCGCCCGCCGGTTCGCTGCTCGACCCGGATTCGCTGGAGCCGGGCACCAGGCTCGAGTTCCGCGCCACCAACGGGAGCCTGCTCGACAGCGAGCACCGCCAGGCCACGATGTTCACCTGGTGGGACCAGCTGCCGGACGGTCTGGCCTGGGGCGATGAGGGCACGATCGTGCTGCGCACCAGGTTCCGGGCCCAGCAATCAGGCCCGCACGTGTTCGGCGCGGGCGGCATCGGCCACCTGACGCTCACCGTCGACGGCACCGTCATGGCGCAAGGCACCACACAGCGGCCGGCCGACCCGGTCGAGGCGATGGTGCGACCGGGTGAGGTCCGCGCCACGCTGGACCTGCGCGCGGGCGAGGACGTGCTCGTCGAGGTGACGCTGATGCCCACCAACCTGGCCGAGCCACCGGTCGCGATCCGGCTCGGCATCGTACCGGAGCCCGACGAGGATGCCCTGCTCGACGACGCTATCGCCGCCGCACGCGCGGCGGACGTGGCCATTGTCGTTGTCGGCTCCGGCGCGGCGACCGAGAGCGAGGGGTTCGACCGTCCCAGCCTGGCCCTTCCCGGACGCCAGGACGAGCTGGTGCTGGAGGTCGCCGCCGCCAACGACAGCACGGTCGTGGTGGTGAACGCCGGGATGCCGGTGCTGATGCCGTGGGCTCACGAGGTGGCCGCGGTCGGCTGCGCGTGGCTCCCCGGTCAGGCCATGGGCGATGCGCTGGCCGGCGTGCTGCTGGGCGTCGTCGAACCGGGTGGCCGGCTGCCGGTCACGATCCCGTGGGCCGAACGGGATTGCCCCGTCCTGCACGCGGTGCCCGGAGCGGATGGCCGGCTCGAGTACACCGAGGGGCTTCTGGTCGGCTATCGCGGGTATGACCGGGCCGGCACGAAGCCACACTTTTCGTTCGGTCATGGGCTGGGTTATACGAGCTGGAACTACGAGGCAGTGACGGCCGAACCGGTTGTGCTGCCGCCGGACGGGGACGTCGAGGTTACGGTCGCGATCCGCAACACCGGATCCCGCGCGGGCCAGGAGGTGGTGCAGGCCTACGTGGAGCCGCCCGACGGCGACCCGCGGAGGCCGGTTCGCACGCTGGCCGCCTTCGCGCCCGGGGTGGCGGGCCCTGGGCAGACCGCGCAGGTCCGGCTGGTCCTCCCCCGCCGCGCCTTCGCCCGCTACAGCGAGGAGGAAGGTGCCTGGATCTGGCCGCGCGGCGAATTCACCGTCCGCCTTGGCCGCTCTTCTCGCGACCTCCCGCTGGCGGTGGTAATCAAATCCCATTTACCACGAACGGCGGTGGTGCTTCCTCCATACGGTTTAACTCAGGAGCCGGCCGATCTCGGCCATCTCGCTGTCGTCGAGCGGCCCGTATTCGAGCGCGCCGGCATTCTCCCGCACATGGTCGGCCGTGCGGAATCCCGGCAGCGGGATGGTAGCGGGGCTGCGCGCCCAGATCCAGGCCAGCGCTCCCTGCACCGGCGAGCGGCCGCCGCTGGTCAGGATGTCTCTTACCGCGTCGCGCCTGCTGAGCCATTGCGGTGAAGGGCGGCCATTTTCGAAATATCGCATCCAGTCCGGCGCCGGCCTGCCACGCACATCGTCATCGGGAAGCAGGGTACCGGGCGTGTATTTATCGCTGATCAAGCCCATGGCCAGCGGACCGCGATTAAGGCTGGCCCACCCCTGGCTTTCGGCAAGGGCGAGCATTTCAGGCGCGTCACGGAGCACATTCAGCTCGTGCTGGACCACCGCGCAGTGCTCGCCGGCCGCCCAGGCGCCGGCGCGCCGCGGATCGTCGGTGCTCCATCCGTATGCCCTGATCTTCCCGGCGGCGACCAGTGACTCCAGTTCCCCGAGCAGCGGCCCGGCGTCGGCGGGCTCTGTATCGGCCAGGTGGAACTGGTAAATGTCGAGATAGCCAGTGCCGAGGCGGCGCAGTGTCGCCTCCAGGGCCCGGCGCATGTAGCCGGGCGTGATATCCGGCGTCAGCAGCTGCCGCGTCCGCTCGTCGTAGGTGTTTCCCCACTTGCTGGCGATGACCGCCTCGTCCCGGTGACCGGACAGCGCGCGGCCGAGGATCCGTTCGCTGTGACCGGTTCCGTAAACGTCCGCCGTATCGAAGAGCCTGATGCCCATATCGAAGGCGAGCTGTATAGCCTTCACCGATTCTGCGTCGTCGATTTCTCCCCAGCCCAGAGGCGTGGCGTCATGCCAGAACGGCCCGCCTATCGCCCAGCAGCCCATTCCCAGCGGGGGAACCGCCGCATCGGGGATACCGATCCCGCGCTCACTTATCCTCGCCATTTCTTCCCCTCTCACTCCCGCGGTCCGCGCTGAGCTTGATGGCGGCCGCGAAGACCTCGGTGAAGCGGTCCGCCGTCTGCTGCCAGGAGAACTGCCGGGCCACGGCGACGGCGCGGTCCCGCAGGACCTGGAACTGGCCGGGCTCGGTCCGCATCATGCGCAGCATGCGCCGCAACCCGGCGCACAGCGCGTCGGTGAGGACCGGGTCGTTGATGCGGAACGAGCGTGGCAGCGCCAGCCCGGTGGCCGCCGGATCGCCCGGGTCGGACGCGTGCCGGAAATGCCGCATACCCTGCTGCGCGGTCGCGATCGGCACCGCCCCCGCGGCCATCGCCTCGCCCATGGCCATCAGGAACGTGTCCATCTCGAATTTCGACGGGAACAGGCACAGGTCGCTGGCGAGCGCCCATTCGATCAGCTCGGCCTGGGTCATCGGCCCGGTGACTATCCGGACGCGGTCCGGATAGCGGCTGGCCAGTAGGTCCATGTCGGGATCGGCTGGCGGCCGGGGCGCCAGGCAGTGCAGCAGCGCGCTGAATCGCTCGCCCTCGCCGAGCAGCCGCGCGATCGCGCGGAACATCTCCTGCTGTCCCTTGTGCTGCACCGTGTAGCGGGCATTGTGGTAGACGGCCGGCAGCGCCGGGTCGAGCCCGAGCGAGGTCAGCGTCCGCCGCCGTCTTGCCTCGTCGCGCCGCAGGTTCAGCCATTCGTCGCCGATCGCGCAGCCGCCGACGAAGAGCCGGTCCCGCCGCGCGAGAAGTTCCCGCCGGGCGGCGGACCCCGCGAAGTGTTCCTCGAACGGGCCGCCCGCCTGAGTCAGGGCATGGTCCAGCTGTCCCTGCGACAGGAAGTCCAGCGCATCGGCGCACCGGGCCACCAGGCCGAGCAGGCTGACGTAGTCACGGCCTTCGTGCGCCACCACCCCGGGGAGGAATTGCCGCAGCCCGGGCGGCACCGGAGGATCGATGAGCCCGGCCGTCACGCCGGGATCGCCGCCCAGGAACGACAGCAGGGTCGCCACCTCGGGCCGGTAGACCGCGGTGCTGACCGGCATGTTGGTCTGCACGGTCGAGACCGTCACGAGCCCGCGGCCGCGCAGGGCGGCCAGGATGAGGTAGTGAAAGGCGGGCTCGTGCAGGTGGAGCACGGTGCCCGGTGCGGCGGTATCCGCCAGGAACCGGGTGGCGGCGGCCTGGAAGACCAGCGGTTTGAGAAACCCCAGGCTGCGCCCTTCCAGCTCGGGCGGCGGATAGAAGCTGCCGGTGTACTCGTCGAGCAGGCCGCCGGACAGGAAGACGATCCGTACGCCCTCGATGCTGGCCTGATGCGCGGTCACGGCCACCGGGATCTCCGCCTGGCCGGCCCGGTCCGGCCAGATGACCGGATCGAGCCGGACCGGGATGGTACCGGTGTACCGCCAGTCAAGCGTGCTGACCGCGTGCCGCTCCCTGAGCTGGCCGAGCAGGCCGTGGGCCGGGGTGAGGCAGGTGACGTCGTGGCCGGCGGCCTGAAACTGGCGGCACAGGTTCCACAGGTACACCGAGGTTCCTGCCTTGACCAGCTGATCGTCGAAGCCGCTGAACTCGAAATCGCACTCGATGATGTTCACGCGAAGCGGTCCGTGCGGCCGATGGGCTCGGTGGGACGCCAGCTCAACGGCGGGATATCGGCCAGCCCGCCGTCCTCGCGGATGAAGGCGGACGGCGGGTGGTGCATATGCAGCAGCCAGTCGTCGTAGTTGTCCAGCGGGGTGTCGAGGTCCAGGCGATGCAGGAAGTCGTAGTCTTCGCCGCCCCAGCCCTCGTAGCGCTCGTCCATGCCGCCGATCCGCTCGAACGCCGCCGACCTGACCCATACGCAGCAGCCCGGTGGCCGGCGTAGCATGAACCCGCGGTAGTGATCCGGATCCGCGCACGGCTTACGCCGGCTTACCCGCTCGCGGATCGCGTGCGAGGTGGCCGGCTCGTCAAGGGACAGCATGTTCCGGTAGGTCAGATGGCCACCGGTCCCCGGGCGGCGGAACCGGGCCGCGTTCCGCTCCACGAACTGACGGTCGACCAGGACGTCGGCGTCGAGGATGCAGATCACCTCGGGCCGCCCCGGGGTGTGCGTGACGCCCACGTTCACCGTCCACGACTTGTTGAACGGCCCGGGCTTTGCCGCGAACAGGTAATGGTCGGCACGCGGCCGGATGACATCGCTCCAGCGCGCCTCGGCGTCCGTCTCCACCACCGTGACCTGGTACCGTTCCCGCGGACTGGACTGATCTCGCAGCGCCAGCAGGCAGGCCAGCAGGTTACGCAGCCGGTGCTGTCCGGCGCCGCGGTCCTGGAACGGTATGACGATCAGCACCTCCGCCTCGTCCGGGCTGGACAGCGGCGTGCCCGGCGGCACGTCTCGCAGCTCATCCACGTGAATCCCTGGTCCGGCGGGGTCGTAACACGGGCCGAGCTGGTATCCGAGCCGCGAGTTGCACTCAGCCTGCCAGGCCAGCTCGCAGATCTCCGCTACCGCCGCCGCGTCGGCGCTGATCAGCGCCGACCGCAGGGCGAAATAGCGGGCGGGATCAGCCGGATCCTCGGTCAGCTCACGGCCGAGCGACCGGACCACCGGATCCTCGCATTGCGTCACGGCCTTGATCACCGCGCTGGTCCAGGGACGGCCGCGGTCCCAGAAGTAGGCGCTCGAACCGCGCGCTCTCGCGTCCGAGCCGACAACTATGCTGTCCGCGGCCGCGGTGGCCAGCACGTCGCGCCCGGCCGGCTTGACAATGGACACAGCTCTCATTCCGCTCCGAACACCTAACCCGCTTCCGGGCAGCACGTACCCGTGAAATTAATATGTATTGCATGCTGTTCGCATATGCGAGCAGTAACCCCCGTCCGTTACTTTTTAGCAGCCTACATTGCCGCTCCGGGACTGTCTACCGCCACCGGCGTACATCAATTAATGCAATCAATTTAATGCCGATCAATCAATCAATAACCGCCTGGAAATAGCCGCGCCGCATCAGGCACCTAGAACTCCTGCGCCATCGATGGCGCCATCGATGGCGCTGGAACCCGACAAATCCTCCACCCAACACGATGAATGGCGCCATCGTCACGCTGAAGGATTGTTCATCCGGCGCGGGACAACTAGAGCGCCGGTCAGATAGTGGGACTGGACCTGATGGCGTGCAGCTTTGTCCCTTTCGCCGGATTCGCTGGGC
>JAFARZ010000398.1 GCA_019245115.1 Streptosporangiaceae bacterium
CGGTGACCGAGTGGTGGCCCGAGCCGTCCATCGTGTTCACCTCCCATGGCGCGTGGGAGGTACGCGCCCGCCGGGGCCACGGCGACGTGACGCCCGACACCGTGCTGGTGAATGAGCCCGCGGCTGAGCACGACTGCCTGCACCCGCGCGGCCTGGACGACCGGATACTGTGCGTGCTGTTTCGTGAGGACGTCGACCCAGGCCCGGCGCTGCTCGTCCCTCACGTTCCGGCGCTGCACTCGCTGCGCCGGTCGCTCGTCGCGGAGCTGCGGTCCGCAGCCCCCGACGGCGCTGAGATCGACGCGCTCGGGATGGCGATGCTGCAAGCGGTACGGGACGTGCCCGCCACCTTGGGCGCCACGCCCCGCCCGGGCGAACGGTCAAGGATCCTTATCCAGCGCCTCAGAGCGGAGGCCGAGGCCCGCTACCGCGACCCTGACCTCGACCTAGTCGCCGAGGCGCGGGCGCTCGGGCTGAGCCGGACCCGCTTCGTGCACGTGTTCCGCGACGTGGCCGGCGTCACCCCGCACCGTTACGTCATCGAGCTGCGGACCGGCCACGCCGCGCGGTTGCTGCGCGGCACCGGGGCGCCGGTGATCGACATCTGCTTCGCCAGCGGCTTCGGCAGTGTCCCCAGCTTCCACTCGGCGTTCCGCGCAGCCTACGGCATGACACCAAGCGCCTACCGCGCCGCGCCGCTCGCCGCGCGGTAGCCGCCCAGTCATACGGGTCGCCGGCACGGTGCGGCTGGCGCCGGACCGGCACGAGTGGTGCGCGGCCCCATGTGAGCGGCGCGGGACGAGCGGCGGCGCACTTTTCGTGTAGTGCCCGCGCGTTCCCCTCTCGTAACCTGCACCGATGTGGCGAACGGCGACGGCCCTGTCGATACCGGCGTTCCGGCGCGTGTGGGCGGGCGCCACCGTGTCGGCCGCTGGCGACGCGGCGAGCTGGGTGGCGCTGGTGGGCCTGGCCTTGGGCACGACCCACGCGAGCCTGCCTCTGCTCGCCGTCCTGTACACGGCTCCGGTCGCCGTGGGCGGGCTGGTGGCGGGCTGGGCGCTCGACCGCTTCGACCG
This sequence comes from Streptosporangiaceae bacterium, assembly GCA_019245115.1. Classification (GTDB taxonomy): domain Bacteria; phylum Actinomycetota; class Actinomycetes; order Streptosporangiales; family Streptosporangiaceae; genus JAFARZ01. Next base: position 1,077 of record JAFARZ010000398.1, read on the forward strand.
CCGTCGGCTGATGATCGGCGATTGCGTGCTCCGCGGCGCCGTGTTCGCCTCCATCCCGGTCACCGCGGTCTTCGCCCGGCCCGCGGCGGGGCAACTCTACGCGGTCGCGGCGGTGTACGGCCTGCTCAAGATGGTCAGCCTGGCGGGGTTCCCGTCCCTGATCCCCGCGCTGGTGCCCGACTCGCGCCTCAATCAGGCCAACGCCCTGGAGGGGGTCACCTACGGGCTGGCGAGCCTGGCCGGCGCCGGGCTGGGCGGGCTGGCCATCGCCACAGCAGGGCCGGTACGCGTGGTGGCATTCGACGCCGCCAGCTACCTGGTCATGGCGCTCACCCTGTGGTCGGTGCGCGGGCTCTCTAAGCCCTCTGGCCGTCCGGCACGACCGTGCGGTCCCAGTACACGGGGCGCGCCGCGCGGCACCGGGTTTCGCGCGGTGGTGCGCCTCGCTGCGGCCAACGCCGTGCTCCGCGACACCACGATCATGTTCGCCATGGCCAACGTTGGCGGGGGTGCGCTACTGGTATTCCTCCCGCACCGCGCCCTGCGGCTCGGCCTGGGGACCGGCGGGTACGGCTACCTAGTGGCAGCCAGCACGGCCGGGGAGCTGCTCGCCGCGCTGCTGCTCACCCGGATGACGTGGCGGGCGCCGCTGACCGTCTCGATCGTGACCGCGCAAATCACCGCCGCCCTGGTAGTCCTGCCGCTGGTGGTCCCCTCGACCGCGGTGACGGTGGCAGCACTCGTCGCGCTCGGCATGTGCGACGCCCCCATGACCGCCTGGGCGCAGAGCCTGCGCATGCGGCTCGTCCCGGCAGAGGCGCACGGCCGCCTGTTCGCGCTGCTGCGCACCATCATGCAGGGGACCCAGCCCGCCGGAGCGGCCCTAGCTGCGCTCGTCATCGGGCGGGGAGCCGTCGTCACCGTGGCCGCCATCGCCGCGACCATCGGCGTTCCGGCTCTCGTACTGGCGCGTGACCTCCTCCGGACGCCGGGCACCGACCGCGAACCGACGCCCGCAGGGCCCGTGAACAGCTCCGCACCGGCGGATACGACCGCGACCGGCGATGTCAACCGGTTCTGAACGTTCCGCACGCCCAATCCTTCGAGCCGGGTCGCGAGACAGGAAACCTGGGCAAGGTGGTGAGATCACCGCATCACCCGGTCGCGCCCGGCAGGAACGCCGGGGGCGTTGAATGTGCGGCGGTAGGCGCTTGGGGTGACACCGGTGGCGTGGATGAAGTGGCGGCGGAAGTTCGGCGGGGTGCCGAATCCGGATGCTTCGCCGACATCCTCGACCGGGAGGGTGCTGGTCTCGAGGAGTTCGCGGGCGCGCTGGATCCGCTGCGCGTTCAGCCACTTGATCGGGGTGGTCCCGGTGATCTCGCGGAAGTGCCTGATCAGCGTACGCTTGGTGGTGTTCGTATGCCGGGCGATAGCGGTGATTGTCAGTGGTTCGTGCAGGTGCGCACGCATCCAGTCCAGCGTCGGCGCGAGGCCGGGATCGTCACCGCGTGCGGCGGGGGACTCGATGTACTGGGCTTGCCCGCCGTCGCGGTGCGCGGGCGCGACCAGCCGCCTGGCCAGGGTGTTCGCTACTGCAGCGCCACGGTCGCTGCGGACTATGTGCAGGCACAGGTCGATGCCTGCGGTGGTGCCCGCGCTGGTCAGTATGTCGCCGTCGTCGACGTAGAGGACGGCTGGGT
>JAFARZ010000423.1 GCA_019245115.1 Streptosporangiaceae bacterium
GAGGCACTGGCCGACTATCACGCGCGTGACCGGTACGGGTTCACCCCGCCCGGGCACCGACAGGGCCGCGGCGCGGACCCGCGAACCGTCACCGCGATCGGCCGCGACGCGTTCCGTTCCGACCTGCTCGCCACGGCCGGGCTCGACGACCGCAAATCCTCCCACGGTTACCTGTCCCGGGCCGAACAGCTGATGGCCGACGCGGTGGGCGCCGAGCAGGCGTTCTTCTCGACCTGCGGCAGCTCGCTGTCGGTCAAGGCGGCCATGCTGGCCGTGGCCGGCGGCCACGGCGACCTGCTGATCAGCCGGGACGCGCACAAGTCCGTCGTAGCCGGGCTGGTGTTCGGCGGAGTGCAGCCGCAGTGGATCCGGCCCCGGTACGACGAGCGGCTGCACCTGGCCCATCCGCCCTCGCCGCGTCAGGTGGAGCAGGCCTGGCAGCAGCACCCGGACGCGGCCGGCGCCCTGATCGTCAGTCCGACCCCCTACGGCACCTGCGCGGACGTCAAGGCGATCGCCGACATCTGCCATCAGCGGGGAAAGCCGCTGATCGTCGACGAAGCCTGGGGTGCCCACCTGCCCTTCCATGAGGACCTGCCGACGTGGGCCATGGACGCAGGCGCGGACGTGTGCGTGGTCAGCGTGCACAAGATGGGCACTGGCTTCGAGCAGGGATCAGTCTTTCACCAGCAGGGCAGCCTGGTGGACCCGGACCAGCTGTCCGCGTGCGCCGACATGCTGATGACAACCAGCCCGAACGTGATGGTCTACGCGGCGCTCGACGGCTGGCGGCGGCAGATGGTCGAGCACGGGCACGCGGAACTCGATGCCGCGCTCGCCCTCGCGAACCGGGTCCGGTGCGACATCGGCGAGCTGCCCGGCCTGCATGTGCTGCGGGAGGAGTTCCTCGGTGCCGAGGCTTCGCATGACCTCGATCCGCTGCACGTGGTTATCGACGTCTCGGACCTGGGCGTCAGTGGCTACGGTGCCGCCGACTGGTTGCGCGAGCACGAGCGCGTCGACATGGGGCTCAGTGACCATCGCCGCATCGAAGCCACCCTGTCGATCGCCGACGACGACCAGACCGCCGCCCGGCTCGTCTCGGCGCTGCGTGCCCTCACCGAGCACGCCGCCGACCTGCCCCGGGCCAAACCCGTCGCCCTGCCCGGCATGGGTGAACTCGAGCTCGAGCCGGCCATGCTGCCCCGCGATGCCTTCTTCGCCGCCACGGAAACCGTCCCCGCCGACAAGGCGGCCGGGCGCATCAGCGCCGAGCAGATCACCCCGTACCCGCCGGGCATACCAGTGATCATTCCCGGCGAGCGGATCACCGCTGAGCTCCTGGACTACCTGCGCAGCGGCCTTGCGGCCGGGATGCAGCTCCCCGATCCGGCCGACCCCAGCCTCGGCACCATCCGGGTCGTCACCCCAGACTGCATCCCATCCCTGACGTTCGCCGCCGCGGTGCCGCCGCTTGAGGTCCGTCGGCAGGGCACGCACCAGGGCCGTTAGGTCATCAGATCTCTGAATTTCCCGAACGGGCCAGGTATTAGCCCCATCAGCCGGTTTCAGCCGGTCCCAGGGGGAAAACGGGTCAGATGGCAGAGTTCACCTTCGCCCCGCTGACGCCCGCGTCCTTCCTGGACCGCTCGGCTGCGGTCTTCGCCGACCGGACCGCGATCGTGGACGGCGAGCGCAGGTTCACCTACCGCGACATGTCCGAACGGTGCCGTCGGCTGGCCGGCGCGCTGGCCGCGGCGGGCGCGGGGCACGAAGACCGAGTGGCGGCGCTGTGCGCCAACAGCCACGTGATGTTGGAACTGCATCACGCGGTGCCGATGATGGGCGCCGCGCTGGTGACGCTGAACACCCGGCTGTCGGACGATGAAATGGCCGCCCTGCTGGACCACTCGGGCTCGTCGGTGCTGGTGGCGACCCATGAGTTTGCCGATCGTGCCCGCCGCCTGGCCGGCGGGCTGAACCTGCCGTGCTTCATCGCCGGCGGGTCCGGCGACTCCTACGAGCCCTGGCTCGCGTCCGCCGATCCGGCCGGCCCGGTCCCTGCCCGGGTCGACGAGCGCCAGCTCCTGGCCATCAACTACACGAGCGGGACGACCGGGCGTCCCAAGGGCGTTATGTACCACCATCGGGGCGCGTACCTGCAGGCCACGGCGATGGCGTACCACGCCCGCCTGGGTCCGGGCGCCAGGTACCTGTGGACGCTGCCGATGTTCCACTGCAACGGCTGGTGCTTCACCTGGGCCGTTACCGCGGCGGGCGGCACTCACGTCTGCCTGCGGGCCATCGACACCGCCGAGATCTGGCGCCTGCTGCGCAGCGAGGGGATCACCCACTTCAGCGCCGCGCCGACCGTACTGACCATGATCGCCGAAGACGCCGCCGCCGCGCCCCTGGACCGCGAGGTGCACGTGGACACCGGCGGCGCGCCGCCGTCGGCCACCCTGCTGGCGCGCCTGGAGCAGATGCGCTTCGCGGTGACGCACCTCTACGGGCTCACCGAGACGTACGGCCCGCTGGCGATCAACGAGTGGCAGCCGGAGTGGAACAGCCTGGAGCCGGCCGAGCAGGCCACCCTGCGGGCCCGGCAGGGAGCGCCCAACATCATCGCCCGCCCGCTGCGCGTCCTCGACGAGAACGGCCGGGACGTGCCGGCCGACGGCGAGACGATCGGCGAGATCGCGGTCAGCGGCAACGACGTCATGCTCGGCTACTACCGGGATGAGGAGGCAACGCGGGAGGTCACCCGGAGCGGCTGCCTCCTGACCGGTGACCTGGCGGTACGGCACCCGGACGGATACGTCGAGATCCGCGACCGGAGCAAGGACATCATCATCTCCGGAGGGGAGAACATCGCCTCCGTCGAGGTCGAACGCGTGCTTGACAGTCATCCGGCGGTGGTGGAGAGCGCCGTCGTCGGGGTGCCGGACGAGCGCTGGGGCGAGGTGCCTGTCGCCTTTGTGACGCTCAGAAGGGACGACATCGACGCGGGCGCGCTGACCGAGTACGCCAGGGAGCGCCTGGCCCGGTACAAAATCCCCAAGCGCTTCGAGTTCTGCGAGCTGCCCAAGACGTCAACCGGGAAAATCCAGAAGAACGTCCTGCGCGACCGGGCCAATGAGCTAAAGCTGAAAGCGCCCGGAGCGCAAGCATAGAGGGAAGCTCGCCGGTGCCGCACCGGACCCGGGCGCTCGTCCGTTGCACGGGGTGTACGCCGGAGCAAGGCTTATGCCATGAGCTTGTTTCGTAAGTCACCGCCCCCGCGGCCGGCACTACAACGTCGGGTGCCTCGTCCATGGGACCCGCCGGAGACGGAATTTCCCGCCATCGTGCCGGTCAACACCCTGCAGTTTGACCGGTCCGAGCAGACCGCGATCGCGATCACGGGCATATGGGCATACAGCAACGGGTTTGAGATCTTCGTTACCCGCCTCATCCGGCCCGACGCCCCGGGCTTCGACGAGGACCCGGTGCCCGGTGCGCCGAGCGGCATCCTCGCGGAGCGGCAGTCCTTCCAGATCAGTCTGCGGCTCTCCGACGGCCGAACGGTCACCAGTGGGAGACCCCATGGTGACGACGAGCCGGCCGGGCCGATCCTGCGATCGCGCGGCGGCGGCGGCACGTCACACTATCTGCTCATGCGGTGGTGGGCATGGCCGCTGCCGCCACGTGGGCCGCTGGAGTTCATCTGCCAGCTCGGGACCGGTGAAGCGCGGGTCGGCATCGACGCGCAACTGATCCTTGACGCGGCGCAGCGCACTGTCCGGCTATGGCCGTAGAACAAGCGACTAGCTCACACGCTCCTGTGGTCCGGCGGACGGGAAGAAGTCCCTAAGCGCCTCTCCGATCTCGGCGCGCACCGGCGTCCCGGAGATGACCACGCCAACCATGGTCACCGAGGTGTGGGTGTGTCCGCGGGCCCGGGCGAGGCGGACCGGTACCCCGGCGGCCTCCAGGGCGCGCGCGTAGGCAACGCCCTCGTCGCGCAGCGGGTCGAAGTCCGCAGCGACGACGCAGGTTGGGGGCAG
>JAFARZ010000010.1 GCA_019245115.1 Streptosporangiaceae bacterium
CGCCGCTGCGGCCAGCCCCGTGATGGCCACATTCATCGGCATCAGGCCCGATGTCGCTGCTGGTCTTGCGGCGCCCTCGTCTGGCCTTGCCGTCGAGATGGTTGATCATCTGGCCGTTCTGCCCGGTTATGTCCAACCAACTCGACGGCAATGTAACGCTATGCATCGTAACTCTAGGTGTTCAAACCGCCCAGAAGGGAGCAAAACAACCTAGTAGGTAGTGACCACCGGGGCGACCCGGCCGCCGCCGCCGCCGTCGTCGCCGCCGCCATTGCCGCCGTCGCCGTCCGCGGCGGCCACGTCGCCGGATTCGGCCAGGCGCATGGCCTCCTCGATCAGGGTTTCCACGATCTGGGACTCGGGGACGGTCGCGATCACCTTCCCGCGCACGAAGATCTGGCCCTTGCCGTTGCCGGACGCGACGCCCAGGTCGGCCTCGCGCGCCTCACCTGGCCCGTTGACCACACAGCCCATGACCGCGACCCGCAGCGGCACCTCCATGCCCTCCAGGCCCGCGGTGACCTCCTCGGCCAGCTTGTACACGTCCACCTGGGCGCGGCCGCAAGACGGGCAGGACACGATCTCCAAGCCGCGCTGGCGCATGCCGAGCGATTCGAGGATCGCGATGCCGACCTTGACCTCTTCCACCGGCGGGGCGGACAGCGAGACCCGGATCGTGTCCCCGATACCCTCGGCCAGCAGCGCGCCGAACGCCACCGCGGACTTGACCGTCCCCTGGAACGCCGGCCCGGCCTCGGTGACGCCGAGGTGCAGCGGGTAATCGCAACGAGAGGCCAGCAGGCGGTAGGCGTTGATCATCACCACCGGGTCGTGGTGCTTGACCGAGATCTTGATGTCGCGGAAGCCGTGCTCCTCGAACAGGGAGCATTCCCACAGCGCGGACTCGGTCAGCGCCTCGGGCGTCGCCTTGCCGTACTTGGCCAGCAGACGCTTGTCCAGGGATCCGGCGTTCACCCCGATCCGGATAGGGATCCCGGCGTCCGACGCGGCCCGCGCGATGTCGGCAACGCGATCGTCGAACGCCTTGATGTTCCCCGGGTTGACCCGGACCGCGGCGCAGCCGGCGTCGATCGCGGCGAACACGTACTTGGGCTGGAAGTGGATGTCCGCGATGACCGGGATCTGGGACTTCCTCGCGATCGCGGGCAGCGCGTCCGCGTCGTCCTGGGACGGCACCGCGACTCGTACGATCTGGCATCCGGACGCGGTCAGCTCGGCGATCTGCTGCAGCGTCGCGTTCACGTCGGCGGTCAGCGTGGTGGTCATGGACTGCACCGAAACCGGCGCCCCGCCGCCGACCGGAACGGACCCCACCATTATCTGCCGCGACACACGACGCTCCGCCAGTGGCGCAGCCGGCACCACGGGCATCCCGAGCTCAGTGGTCATAACTTACAGCCCCCATCAGATCGGCTGACGTATGGATTCCCAGTACCTGAATTCCCTGTACCCGACTAGTGTCGCATCCCGCGCTCTAGGGCCGGTCACTCACTCTGACGGTCATGTCACAACCCAAGGTTCACCGGATTGACGATGTCCGCGAGCAACACGACCACGGTAAACAGGACCACTACCATGAAAATGCTGAACATAACCGGCAGCACCTTGCGGATGTCCACCATCCCCGGGTCGGACCGCCCGCGCAGCCGGGCCAGCCAGGCCCGGAGCCGCTCCCAGGCGATCACCGCCGCGAGCCCGCCGTCCAGCGGCATCAGCGGCAGTATGTTGAACAGGCCGAGCAGGATGTTGAGCTCGGCGACCAGCAGCACGACGAACTCGGCCTTGTACTGCCAGCCGACGCTCGCGGACACGGCCTGGCTGGTCGCCTCGCCGGCGCAGATCACGCTGCAGATCTGGCCGCCCGAGGAGTCCGCACGCTCCTTGGTGAACAGCTTCGGGATGGCCGACGGCAGGGTGCCGATCGCCGACCCGGTGCCGGTTATCACCTGTCCGAAGAACGAGCCCGCGTACTTCACGGCGCCGAGCGGGCTGGCGACCTGGAACACCGGAGGCGGCGAGTTGGCCACGATCCCCATGTAGCCGCCCTTGCGGCCCGGGACCTCGGCCACCTTGGCGTGCAGCGTCAGGGTCTTCGCACCACGCCGTACCGTCAGCGCCACGACCGTGCCCGGCTTGGTGTTGGTGATCAGGGTGCCGAGCTGGGTCCAGTCGCTCACCGGCTTGCCGTTGTACGAGGTGATCGTGTCGCCGGCCCGCAGCCCGGCCAGCTTGGCCGGAGACGCCTGCTTCGAGGAGCCGCAGGACTCGTTGTTCAGGTCGGTGACGTTATCCGCCACACAGGACGCGACCGTCACCACCTGGGTGCTGACCCGGGCGGTGCTGGGCTTCTCGATGCCGATGGTGAGCGCCAGGCCGGCGACCAGCACGAACGCCAGCACCAGGTTCATCACGATCCCGGCGATCAGCACGATGATCCGCTGCCACCCGGGCTGCTGGCGGAACGACCTCGGCTCGTCGGCCGGATCGTCCACGTCGTCCAGCGAATGCATGCCGATGATCTTGACGAAACCGCCGATCGGCAGCGCCTTGATGCCGTACTCGGTCTCGCCGCGCTGGACAGACCACAACGTCGGCCCGAAACCCATGAAGTACCTGGTGGCCTTCATGCCGAACTTCTTGGCCGTCACGAAGTGCCCGGTCTCGTGCCACGTTATGGAAATACAGAGGGCGAACAGGAAGATGACCCATCCGAACAGGCCCATCCGCCCTCCTAAGAAGCGTTCAGCTCCCGCGCCCGCTGCCGGGCCCAGCCGTCCACAGCCAGCACATCCGCGACCGACGTCACCGCCGAACGCGCGCCGTCATGTTCTGAGACTATCCGGGCTACGGTGTCGACAATCCGCGTGAAGCTGATCCTGCCCGCCAGGAAGTCCGCCACACAAGCCTCGTTCGCGGCGTTGTAGACCGCCGGGGCGGTGCCGCCCACCGCGGCCGCCTCACGCGCCAGGGCCACGGCGGGAAACGCCGAATCGTCCAGCGGCTCGAAGGTCCATGATGCCGCGACCGACCAGTCCAGCCGCAACGCCGCGTCCGCCACCCGGTCCGGCCACCCCATCCCCAGCGAGATCGGCAGCCGCATGTCCGGCGGCGAGGCCTGCACGATGGTGGCCCCGTCGAGGAATTCCACCATGGAGTGCACGATCGACTGCGGGTGCACCACCACGTCGATCTGGTCCAGCCCGAAACCGAACAGCAGGTGCGCCTCGATGACCTCGAGGCCTTTGTTCACCAGCGTGGCGGAGTTGACCGTGACCAGCGGCCCCATGTCCCAGGTCGGATGGGCCAGCGCCTGCGAAGGCGTCACCGGCTCCAGCCGGGACCGCGGCCAGCCACGGAACGGGCCGCCGCTGGCGGTGAGGATCAGCCGTCGCACTTCCTCGCGACGTCCGGCGCGCAGGCACTGGGCGATGGTGGAGTGCTCGGAGTCGACCGGCACGATCTGGTCCGGCTTGGCCCGCGATGTCACCAGCGGGCCGCCGATGATCAGCGACTCCTTGTTGGCCAGGGCAAGCACCCGGCCCGCGTCCAGCGCGGCCAGCGTGGCCCGCAGGCCGGCCGCGCCGGTCACCCCGTTCAGCACCACGTCACACGGCCATGCGGCCAGCTCGCAAACCCCCTCCTCCCCGGCCAGCAGAGCCGGGGCGGCCAGCGAGTCGGGTTCCCTGGGGGTGGAACCACCGTACGTTCGGTCGGAATGTGCTTGCAGAGCGGCGCGGACCTCAGCTTGGGCAGCGGGGTCAGCCACCGCGATGACCGCCGGGCCGAACTCGACGGCCTGCTCGGCGAGCAGGCCCGGGTTGCCGCCGCCCGCGGCAAGCGCGACTACCCGGAAGCGGTCCGGGTTGCGGCGGATGATGTCCAGCGCCTGGGTACCGATCGAGCCGGTGGAGCCGAGGATGACTATGTCGCGCACCAGTCCATTGTGGCCGGCCCGATGGCGCCATCGGGCCGGCCACGGCAACAATCAGCCGGCCAGCGCGCGGGCCTGGCCGATGACGGCCTCGCAGGCGTGCACCTCGCCCTGCGCGAACGGGATCGAGCGGTCGCCGAACGCGGCCGCCTCCAGCTGGGCCTTGATCCTCGCCGCCAGCTGGTCACGCTGCTGCTCGAGCCCGCCCAGCCGGGCGTTGGTCGCCCGGTACCGGAAATCGTCCGCCGACGCGGACTCGACGGCCTTGGTCGACGCGGTCAGGGTGTACGCCCCGAACTGGCCGACGCTGGAGTTGAGCTGCTTGTAGCAGGCGCCGAGTGCGGTCACGCCCGGGGCGCTGAGCGCGTGGTCCGGGGCGGACAGGATCTCGCTGACCACCCGGCCGTCGTGCTCGTAGTCATCCTTCAGGCCGGTGAGGTACATCAGCGTGGGCCTGATGTCGGTCTCGTCCAGCCACGTCCCGGTCGTGCCGCTGTTCACCACCTCGATCTGCCCGCTGTCCGGGCCCGCGGACGACGGCCCGGCCGACGGCGCCTGGCCGTCCAGGCCCAGGTGCTTTACCCCAGGTCCGGCGATGCCCAGCCAGTTCGTGTTGATCTCGGCCGCGTAGTCGCCGTGGTCCCAGGCGAAGCCGTTATTGACCGACACGCACGGGCCGCTGCACGACGTCCCGCCGTTGAACAGGTAGTAGTCCGGCTTCGCGAACAGCGCGAAGGTCGGCGTGCGGGCCGGGTCCGCGTTGACCATATGGAGGATGCCCTCCTCCACCGGATCGGCCAGGTAGTTCGTGATGAGCTGGTTCGGATCGCCCGCGTACGGGTTGCTCGCGGTCAGCCCCGCCACGTCGTGCTCGACCTTGCGCACCGTCGGCGAGTTCGCACCGGGGTCGCCGGTCAGGTAGAACTCCGGAGCGGTGTCGGCCTCGATGGACAGCGGCGTGGTGTCGCCCTTCTCGGTGGCCAGCATGCCGGTGATGTTTCCGTCAAGCTCGCCGAACGACCCGGTCGGGTAGGTGCAGGCCACGGTCACGCCATTGCAGTTGGTCGGCGTGGGCTGGATCGCGCGGCCCACGTTGGCGCCCGCCTCGTGGTCGCCTTCGTCTGAGCTGAACACGAACTCGGTGTTGGAACTGTTGATGCCGTCCGCGGCGAGCCGCTTGAAGAAGGTGCCGAACGCGTCGTTGTAGTACTTCGCCTGGGCGATGTAGCAGGGCGAGCCGCTGCCCAGCGCGTCCGGGGCGTTCTTACACGCCGACGCCAGCGCCGGGATGCCCTCATTGCCGTGGATGTCGGAAACGTAGCCGTACACCACCGGCACGCCGGACTCCAGCATGTCGGACATGTAGGCCAGCGTCTGCGGAGCGGTCACGTCGAAGCCGGGGAAGCCGGGGTGGTTGCTGAGGAACGCGCCGTTGAGCTGGTTACCGTCCAGGTCGACCAGGTTGCCTTGCGAGTTCGTGACCTGGAACCCGTTGCGGCTGAGGTTCGCCGTGCCGGCGCCCAGCTGCGGTGCGACGTAGCGGTGGCCGAACAGCGCCTGGTATCCGGTGTAGCCGCCCGGCTCGTCCGGCAGGGAGTCGGTAACCGCGGTCGGGGTGGCGGCGGACTGGCCGAACTTGATCCCCTTGGCGGTGGCACAGAAGGCCGAGCCCTGTGCGCAGTGCACGCCGATGCCGACGTAGTCGGCGGTCTCCGCGTCCTTGAACGAGTCCTTGTCCGCGTTCAGCTGCTGGTCCTCAGGCGATCCGGCGCCGAACACCTTGGGGATGTCGACCGCGGTGTTCTCCAGGATCGTGTTCGCCGAGGCGACCTGACCGACGTCACAGCCGGCCCGGGTGAACGGAACCCAGGGCGCGGGCGTGGTCTTGGCCGGCGTCACCGTGTGGTTGGCCGTGGCCGGCGGCACCGGCGAGTACACCATGCTCGGGTTCGTGTCGTGCCCGGCGTTCGGGGTCTTGGCGGTGTCGAAGACCGGGTCGGTCCAGTAGGCGAAGCTGCCGGCCGGATCCGTCGTGCCGTCCGCGTTGTACGCCTGGTAGTCGTTGGAGATCGGCATGCCGTGCCGGTCCCCGTACAGGCCGGTGAACGTGGTCAGGATGTCGTCGGCGGTGTGCGCGATCAACGGGGTGTGGTTGTTGCTGAGCAGGGTGCCGTTGCCTTCGATGAAATTGAGCAGGTTCGGCATCAGCTCGAGGTCGGATGGGACGTTCGGGTTGTCCCGGAAGTAGTGCACGTTGTCGAAGGTGATGTTCACGACGTGCTTGACCCCGTTGCCGAGAGCGCACGAGACCGCGGTGGCCTTGTTGGCTTTCGCGGCGGCCGAGGTATGCGGTGCGGTGTTGGATTGGCCTGGGCCTCCGGCCGCGGCGATGGAAGTCCCGGCCACGGCCGTCAGGCTGGCGGCGGTCACCGCGCTGGCGGCCGCGGTGACGCGGAACCAGGTCGCGCGCGTGTAACGCATGGTCATAAGTTTCCTCCCCAGAAACGGTGAGCGAGGCTCACGATGCCATGACTGGCGGCGGCGGGAAAAGAGTCCGGCAGGTGTCCTTTTGAGCAAATTTGAGCGAACTATGCCAGGGTTCAGTTACGTTCCGTGTGGATACAGCTAGGGTCGTGACTTTCCGTATCCGGCTGGTGGGCATTCTGGCCGTGGTCCCGCTGGCCTTCGTTGCCCAGGCCGGCGGTGGCGCCGGCTCCGCTCCGCACATTCTGAACGAACGGGCGGTGGTTACTCACCCCGGCTACTGGACTCGCGCGCGAATGGACGGCGCCACTTCGGCGTCGGCCGCGGCCGGAGGCCCAGGCCAATTCAACACCGCGGCCGGAGGCCCAGGCCAATTCAACACCGCGGCGTGGAACCGGGGCGGGCTGGTCGCGCGGACGACGGGACGGGTGTTCTTCACGCTGGACGGCCTGGACTACTCGTGCTCGGGGTCCACGGTGGGAGGCGCGAGCCCGGATCTGGTGGTGACCGCCGGGCATTGCGTGTCGGACGGCGCGGGCGGGTGGGCGGTCAACTGGACGTTCATCCCCGGCTACCACGCGGGCCAGATGCCGTACGGGGCGTTCGCGGCCAAGACGTTCTTCGTGTCCGCAGGGTGGACGTCCGGCGCCAACCCCGATGACGACATCGCTTTCGTCGCGGTGCGGCCGTCACGGGTAGGCAGTACGGTGCGCACGGTGGGCTCGGTGGTCGGCACCCAGCCGATCGCGTTCGGCTACCGGCGCGCCTCGGCGTGGGTGTTCGGGTACCCGGCGGAAGCGCCTTACACCGGCGACCAGCTCGACTATTGTTCCGGGCGGCTCGCGCCCGACCCCAATGGCACGGCCGATGCCGGGATGCCGTGCGCGATGACCGAAGGAGATAGCGGCGGCCCTTGGCTGTCCGATTTCGACCCGCGCACCGGGACAGGTGTCATCACCGGCGTGACCAGCTTCAAGTACGCCGGCCAGAGCGCCATGCTGTATTCCGCCAGCCTCGGCCCGGCAGCCCATTCCCTCTATGACCGCGCCGAAAAGGGCTGACGGATAACAACATATCGATCCGGCGGGCCAGGGCGAAGTCGTTCGAGGTCAGGCCGCCGGCCGAGTGCGAGGACAGGGTCAGTGTGACCCGGTTCCAGGCGATGGCGATGTCCGGGTGATGGTTGGCGCGCTCGGCCAGGTACCCCACCGCGTTGACGTAGAGCAGTGCGTCGCGGAAGTCGGCGCGCTGCACCCGACGGGTTATCTGGCTGCCGTCTCTGGTCCAGTCCGGGACGGTGGCCAGCTCATCGGCTATCTGCCCCTCGGTGAGAAGTTCCATGGGTCCGGCATACCATTCCAAGGTGATCACGTCACCACCGGCTGGCCAGCCACGGCAGACCCCGCTGCACCTCGTGCACGAGCGGCTGGGCGCGACCATGACCGATTTCGCCGGCTGGCGGATGCCGCTGCGTTACTCCAGCGAGCGCACCGAGCACCTCGCCGTGCGACACGCGGCCGGATTGTTCGATTTGTCCCATATGGGGGAGATCATGGTGACCGGTCCGGACGCCGGAGCCGCCCTCGACTACGCGCTCATCGGGCACCTGTCCCCCATGGCCACGGGCCGCGCCCGCTACACCATGATCTGCGCCGAGGACGGCGGCGTGCTCGACGACCTGGTGGTGTACCGGACCGCCGAGCAGGAGTTCATGGTCATCGCCAACGCGGCCAACACCGGGACGGTTTTCGGCCAGCTCAGCGTCCGGGCCGGCAAGTACGATGCCGCGGTGCGGGACGCGACGGCTGAATACGCGTTGATCGCCATCCAGGGACCGGCCGCGGTCCCGGTGCTTGCGCAGGTCACCGGCAACTCCCTCGACCTCAACGCGATGAAGTACTACGCCGGAGCGTTCGGGGAGGTCGCCGGGCAGCGGGCCTGGGTGGCCCGCACCGGGTACACCGGCGAGGACGGGTTCGAGGTGTTCTGCGATCCGGCGGACGCCGCCGCGGTCTGGGAGGCCCTGGAGGAATTCGGCGCGGCGGCGGGGCTGGTAGCGGCCGGGCTCGCGGCCCGCGATACGCTCCGGCTCGAGGCCGGCATGCCGCTGTACGGCAACGAGCTCGGCCCCGACGTGACACCCTTCGAGGCGAATCTGGGGCGGGTAGTGAAGTTCGACAAGCCGGGTGACTTCGTCGGCCGCGAGGCGCTTGCCGTCCGGGCCGCGGCCGGGCCACGCCGGCGGCTCTCCGGGTTCACCGTCGGATCGCGGCGGATCCCCAGGCACGGTTATGCGGTGCTGGCCGGTGGTCAGCCGTGCGGCGCGGTGACCAGCGGCGCCCCGTCACCCACGCTCGGCGTGCCGATAGCGATGGCATACGTTGACGTTTCGGTCAGCGAAGCCGACCCCGAGTTCGCCATTGACATCAGGGGCGAGGCCGTCCCGGCCACCGTCACTGATCTGCCGTTTTACCGGAGGAGCAAATAACGATGAGCGTTCCAGCCGAGCTGCGATACACCCCCGAGCATGAGTGGGTGTCCGTTGATGGCGATGCGGCGACGGTGGGCATCACCGATTACGCCGCTCAGCAACTTGGTGACGTCGTGTACGTATCGCTGCCGGCCCTGGGTTCGGAAGTGACCGCCGGCGAGCCGTGCGGGGAGGTGGAGTCGGTCAAGTCGGTCAGCGACCTGTACTCCCCGGTGGACGGCGAGGTGATTGACGTCAACGCTGACCTGGAAGATGACCCATCCCTGGTCAACTCCGAGCCGTACAGCACCTGGATGTTCCGGGTGCGGCTGCCCGACGGCGAGGTACCCGGCGACCTGCTCAGCCCGGCCGAGTACGAGGAACTAACCCAGAGCGCCGGCTAACGCTTGCGCCTGCCGTCGCGGCGGCGAAACAAGAAGAAGGCCACCGTGGCGCCGGCCACCGCCACCGCGGCCGCGCCCGCCATCACCGGATCCACCTGTGCGGCGAGCTGCCGGACGCGGTCGGCCGCTCGGCGCGCCGCGTTCGCCGGGTTCAGCCGGTCCGAGATGGCGTCGATCGTGCGGGCCAGTTCCTCGCGAGTGCGCTCTATGTCGGCGACCAGGGTGTCCTGGTTCGCGGCTCTCGGCTCGATGTCCGCG
This sequence comes from Streptosporangiaceae bacterium, assembly GCA_019245115.1. Classification (GTDB taxonomy): domain Bacteria; phylum Actinomycetota; class Actinomycetes; order Streptosporangiales; family Streptosporangiaceae; genus JAFARZ01. The sequence goes on from JAFARZ010000010.1 coordinate 9,569, forward strand.
TCGGGCATCGCCTGCTCCGTTCCTCTGCGTTGTTCCTCTAAGGCACCTGACCATACCCACCAGCAGGGAACCCTAGCCGCACCGGGCCCGTAAGCATGGCGGCTCGTGTGCCACGGAACCCCCTCAGGAGGGGGTTCCGTGTGCCACGAGCCGCCTTAAGTGGTGTCAGGAGCAGCTGCTCACGTAGATGAACGGCTTGACGTCAGAGCTGTTCACGTTCTGCTTGGTGATCACCATGAGCGGGCTGGTGATGCTGGTCTGCACCGACTTTCCTTCCAGCGAATTGACTGCCTGGTCGACGCCGTCCTGGCCCTCGGCGGTCGGGTCCTGGGCCACGAGCATCTGGATGGTGCCGGCCTGCACCGCCGCGATCTCGGCAGGCTCGGCGTCGAACGCCGCGACCTTGATCGTGCCGGACTTACCCGCGGACTTGACCGCGGTGGCCGCGCCCTCGGCGGTGATCACGTTCGCGGCGAACACACCGCCCAGGTCCGGGTGCGCGGATATGTCGCCGCCGATGTCGGACGCCGCGACCGTGGAGCTGTCCTGATCGTCGTAATGCACGGGCAGCAGCTTGACGTTGGGGTACTTCGCGGCCATCTCCTGGTCGAAACCCTGCACCCGGGCATCGGTGGTGGAGGTGCCGCGCTTCACGCTGACCACGGCCACCGTTCCCTTGCCGCCGATCGCCGAGCCGAGGTTGTCGGCGGCCATCTTGCCGCCCGCGGCGTTGTCCGAGGTGATGCGGGAGACGCCCAGCGATGTGTTGCTTGACGAGGTGTCCACGAACACGAGCTTCGTGCCGTTGGACTGCACCTGCTGAAGGTCCGGATCGAGGGCGCTGGTGTCGGTCGGCGCCACGAGAAGCGCGTCCGGCTTGGTGGTCATCGCGTCGTCGATCAGCGGCTTCTGCTCGGAGACGGTGAAGTCCGCCGGACCGTTGACCGTGATGCCCATGCCGAGCTTCTTGGCCTCGGCCTGGGCGCCGCACTCCATCGTCACGTAGAAGTTGTCGTCCTTCGTCCCCACGATGAGCTCGAGGTTGTATTTCTTCGCGGCGGCGGAACTGCCGGAACTGCTGGAACTCCCCCCGCTGGCACCGCTTCCGGCTCCGGTGGTACTGCTGCTACTGCTGCACGCGCTTGCGCCCAGAGCTATGAGCGCGAAGGCAGCGGCGGCGGTGACTCTTCGTGACATTCTCTTCTCCTCGATTTCGGGATCATGTTTCGAGCGGGGGCCCCCGCGCCCCCTGGGCGGGCGGACCTAAGGCGCGAGAACGGAGACGTCGCCGCACCTGGTCGAGATAGACGGCGGCAACGAGCACCGCGCCGATGAGGATGTACTGCCAGAACTGGTTCACCGCGATGATCACCAGGCCAGTGGCCAGCATGGCCGGGATGAACAGGCCGATCACCGTGCCGAGCATGGAACCCCGGCCGCCGAACAGGCTGGCGCCGCCCAGCACCACCGCGGTGATCACCGTCAGGTTGTCCGTGGAGTGGCTGGCGATACCGGTCGTCTCGAAGTAACCGAGCGACATGATGCCGGCCGCTCCGGCGAGCAGCCCCTGAAGTCCGTAGACCTTCATCAGGTGGCGGTCCACGTTGACGCCGGCGCGCCGGGCGGCCTCGGGGTTGGAGCCGATCGCGTACGTGTACCGGCCGAACCTCGTGTAGGCGAGGATCAGGCCGAAGACGATGGCGATGAGGAATCCCAGGATGATCATCCAGCGGACCCCGCCCAGCGTGCCGAAGCCCACGGAACTCTCCAGCTTGGCCGGTACCGACCGCAGGTCGGCGCCGCCGGTGATGAGGTAGCTGAGCCCTTCGGCCGCGCCCAGACCGCCCAACGTCACGATCAGCGGCGGGACCTTCGCCTTGGCGACCAGGAAGCCTTGCATGACGCCCCACGCCGCACCGGTCGCCAGGCCGATCAGCACTCCGATCCAGACGACGCCGAGCCCGGCGGTCGTGCCCCCGTTGTGCTGGTAGTACTCGCCGGCCACAACCCCCGACAGGACCAGCACCAGGCCGACCGACAGGTCGATGCCCGCGGTCAGGATGACGAACGTCTGGCCGACCGCCAGGACCAGCAGGGTGGCCGAGTTGGTCGCGATGAAACCGAGGTCGGTGAGGGTAAGGAACTTCCCCGGCGCCTTGACCGTGAAGAACACCATCACGATGATCAGGGCGACGATGGTCCAGGTCTCGTTGGCGGTACCCAGCCGTCGCAAAATCTGCCGGGCGACCATGCCGTAGGACCGGCTGGGCGGCGTCTCGTCACCGCCGGTCCCCGCGGCCGGGTGGGTCTCCTCCGGCTGGCGGACGTCCTCGCTCACGCCGCGTCCTCGGTGGTGAGCGCTCCGGTCATGGCCCCGACCAGTTCCTCGATGGAGGTTTCCGAGGCGCGGTACCTGGCCACCCGGCGACCCAGTCTCAGCACTTCGACGCGATCGGACACAGCGAGCACCTCTGGCATGTTGTGGCTGATCAAGACCACGGAAATCCCTTGGTCGCGGACCCGTTTGATGGTGTCGAGCACCCGCTCGCGCTGTACGACCCCGAGCGCGGCGGTGGGCTCGTCCATGAAGATGACCTTGCTGGCGAAGGCGACCGCCCTGGCCACCGCGACCGACTGGCGCTGGCCGCCGGACAGCGTGCCGACCGGCGCCGCCACGTCGGGCAACTCGATGCCGAGAGCGGCGAACGCGGTCACCGAGCGGCGGCGCATCTCGGCCCGGTTCAGCACCTTCAGCGCCGGGATCAGGTACAGCTCCCGGCCCAGGTACAGGTTGGCCGCCGCGTCCAGGTCGGGGGCCAGCGCGAGGTCCTGGTACACGGTCTCGATGCCGTGCTTGCGTGCGTCCACCGGGCTGGACAGCTGCACCTGCTCGCCGTTGACCAGGAGCTGGCCGCCGTCCGGGCGGATCACGCCGGACAGCACCTTCACCAGAGTGCTCTTGCCCGCGCCGTTGTCGCCGATGAGCGCCACGACCTCGCCCGGGTAGGCGGTGAAGCCCGCTCCGTCAAGCGCCTGGACATGACCGTAGCGCTTGGTAATGCCCCGGGCCTCAAGCAGCGCCGGTCCAGCGGGTGGTGATGACATCAGCCCTCATTGTTGGTAACGTTCACATCCTTTCGCCAGATTCTTGAGTGGGCCAGCGGGCATGTCAAGGGGTCTTGCCGGATGGAACGGCATTTGATATGGATGCTTGACAAACGGCCTGGGTGATAACGTTCCCAATTGACTCGATCGGGGATGGGACCGGGGCCATGGTTGTTGCGGATGAGGATGAGCCATGGTGCTGAAGCGGGCGACCATGCGAGACGTCGCGAAGGCCGCCGGTGTGAGCCTGATGACGGTCTCTCGCGTGGTCAACGGCGAGCCTGGCGTTCAGCCGGAAACCGCGGCGCGGGTGGAGCGCGCCATCCGGCGCCTGGGTTACCAGCGCAACGACGCGGCTCGCCAGCTCCGGCGGAAGGGCAAACCGACGCAGACGATCGGGCTGCTGGTGGATGACATCGCCAACCCGTTCTTCGCCACGCTGGCCAGGGCCGTCGAGGACGCCGCCCGGGTGCACTCGTTTGTCGTCCTCATCGGCAGCTCCAACGACAGCCTGGAGCGCGAGCGCGAGGTCATCTCGGCGTTCTCGGCGCGCCGGGTGGACGGGGTCATCCTGGTGCCCTCGGCCGGCAGCCACCGCTTCCTGCGCGCCCAGCAGGAACTCGGCGTCAAAGTTGTCTGCGTGGACCGCCCGGCGGACCACCTGGACGCCGACACCGTCGTGGTGGACAACCGGCGCGGCGCGTACCAGGCGATCCGCCACCTGATGCAGCACGGCCACCGGCGGATCGGCTACCTGGGCGATCGGGAGGACATCTGGGCGGTCCGGGAGCGGTTCGCCGGGTTCGTCGAGGCGCTCGCCGAGGACGAGGTCACCCCCGATCAGGCCCTGATCCGGCACGGCTTGCGCGGCCGGGCCGAGGCCGCCGACGCCACGGTGGCCGTGCTCACCCACCCGGATCCACCCACCGCGCTGTTCACCAGCAACGATCTGGTCACCATGGGCGCGCTGGACAGCATGCACGGACGGTCCGGAATCTCGCCGGTGGCCCTGGTGGGCTTCGACGAATTCGCGCTGGCCGACAAGCTCAACCCTCCGGTGACCGTGGTGGCCCAGGACCCGGCCGCGATCGGCGCGACCGCGGCGCAACTGCTGTTCGCCAGGATCAACGGCGACACGTCCGCGCCGCGCGAAGTGGTGCTGCTCACCCGGCTGATAGCCCGCGGTTCCGGTGAGATCGCCCCGCCTTCGGCACTGCCCAGGTGAGGGGTCTCCCGTGATCTCCTGCGTCAGTCACGTGTCCTGATTTATGATCTTAAAGGCCCATTCGAGAGTGGGCTCGGGGCGGGCGGGTCGCAGTCGTCAGCGCGCTGGTGCTGACAGGCCCAGTTGATCATCCAGTTATATGCAGACGGCAGGAAGGGTCTCGATGTCACTCAGGCGGCCCGCTAAATTCGCCATGCTCGCGACCGCGTTCACGCTGCTGGCGGCGGTCGGCTGCTCAAGCGGCAGCAGCACCAGCACCAGTAGCGGCGTCACGGCGGCCAAGATCGGCCCGCTGGAAACGACCACCATCAATGTCGCCGCCGTGCCGACCACCGACTCGACCGGCCTGTATGTGGCCGAGTACGAGGGCCTGTTCGCCAAGTACGGCCTGCACGTCAATATCGAGCCCGCCATCAGCGCCGAGCAGTCGGTCAACCAGCTCGCGTTCAACCAGATCCAGATCCTGACCGGGAACTACGTTTCCTTCCTGGAAGCGCAGATCAATTACGACCACGGCGTCCAGCCAGCCAACGTGAAGTTCCCGCCCGGCCCCAACGACAATCAGATCTCCGCCAACCTGGACATCTTCGCCGAGGCGTCGGTGATGCAGCCCGGCTTCGTCGGCCTTTTCACCAAGCCCGGCTCGAAGATCAGGAACATCTCACAGCTCAAGGGAAAGACGATCGGCATCAATGCGCCGAACAATGTCGCTTACCTGCTTCTCGCCTCCTGGGAGGAGGCGAACGGCCTGGCGCCGACGCCGGCGAACCTCATCAGGATAATTCCGTTCCCGAACATGGAACAGAACCTGATGCAGGGTAACGTCGATGTGGCCTTTCTCGCTGAGCCGTTCGTCAGCATCTCGGAAGAGACCGCCGGCGTCACCGAAGTGACCAACCTGGACGAGGGGGCGACCACCGGCTTCCCGATCCAGGGTTACGCGGCGACGAAGACCTGGGCGAAAACCCACCCGAATACGCTGGCCGCGTTCGAGGCCGCCTTGCAGCAGGGGCAGCAGATCGCCGGCACCAACCGGGGCGTCGCGGAAAAGGCCACGGTGCAGTACGGCCTCCTGCCCAGCATGCCAAAGACCACGCCGCTGAAGTTCGCCAATCAGATCGCGACGTTGCTCCAGTTCGAATCGTATCCACTGGGCCAGGTCGACGTGACCAGGCTGCAGCGGGTCCTGAACGTCATGAAGCAGTTCAATGTGTTCCCGGTTCCCTCGGACTTCGACGTCAGGCAGCTTCTGGGTGATTAATTATCGCTCGGACCGCGAATCCGCTTGAGGTGCTGCTTTACCGTGTTCTGTGTAACCACCGCCCGTTCGGAGATCTGCTTGGTAGTAAGGCCCTGAGCCACCCACTCAGTTATCTCCTGTTCCCGCGGCGAGAGAATGTCCCACAGCGGTGTGCGGTCCGGCACGACCCGCAGGTAAGCCTTGGTCACTTCCGCTTCGGTAAGTGCTCCCTGCAGGCTGGCCGCCAACCGGAGCTGGCCATCCCGACTCGCCATCCGTGCTCACCGCCAATCTCGCCCCTACCATACGTCGATTCCGGAACGGACGTATGGCGCGGAACCGGTCAAGCGACACGGCCGCGACCAGCACCACACCGGTTACGGCCTGCTGCCAGTAGGAGCTGAGGCCGAGCAGGTCGACGCCATTGGCGAGGACGCCGATGACCAGCACGCCGGCCACCGTTCCGGCCTGGCCGCCACTACCGCCCTTGAGCGCGGTGCCGCCCAGCAGGACCGCCGCCATGCAGGTCAGCGCGATTTCACCGTTGTTGCCGGTGGTCGGCGTGGCGGCCAGGAAGCGCCCGGCGTCGATGACCCCGCCGAGCGCGCCGCAGAATCCGCTGATTCCGTAGACGAGTACGGTGACGGCTGGTATCGGGATGCCTGCCAGCCGCGACGCTTCGGCGTTACCGCCAATGCTGTAGACGGCCCGGCCGAAGGTCGTACGGTGCAGCAGCAGCGCCAGGATGGCGAGCAGCACGAGAAAGATCACGGCTGGCGTCGGAATGCCCAGCACCAGGCTGTTGCCGAGCTGGTTCAGCACGTTCGAGCTCAGCGTGGTGGTGGTCCCGTTGGTGATCACCAGGACGATCCCGTAGCCGAACGTCATGCTGGCCAGCGTCACGACGAAGAAGTTGAGCTTGGCGATGCCGATGAGCACGCCGTTGACCAGCGCGCCGACCGCGAAGCCGAAGGCCAGGACGATGACGATCGCCAGCGCGGCCGGCAGGCCGTGCAACTCCATCAGCAGTAGCTGCGCCGCCGCCATCATGGCCCCGACCGACAGGTCGATTCCGCCGCTGATGACCACGACCGTCATGCCCGCCGCTACCACCAGCAGTTCCGCGTTCGTGCTGAGCACGTTGCGGATGTTGGACACCTCGAAGAAGTCGTGATGGGTGCCGCCGAGCACAGCGATGATGACGATGAGGGCGAGCCACGCGCCGGCGCTCTTGAGGCCGGTCAGCCGCGGTTTCCTGGTCGGTGCGGTCATGAGGTGGCGCTCCCTTCGAGCAGGCCGCCGAGCTCGTCGGGATCGAGCTGCCTCGGGTCGATCTCCGCGGTGATCCGGCCGCGGGCGACCAGCAGGCCCCGATCGCAGATCCGGTGCAGTTCCCGCGGGTCGGAGGAGTAGATCAGGCCGCAGGCGCCGTTCCGCACCCGATCGCGGATGATCTTGTGGATATCGGCCTGGGCCTGCGCGTCGACGCCGCGGGTCGGATCGTCGAGCAGCCACACGGCTGGGTGGCGGGCGAGCCAGCGGGCCAGGATGACCTTCTGCTGGTTGCCGCCGCTGAGCTTCGACACCGGGACGCCGGGGGCGGGCGGCTGGATGTTCAGCGCCGTGATCTGCTGTGTGGCGGTGCGGCGCTCGCGTCCGGGGGCGATCGCGCGGGCCAGGCGGCTCGACCCCGGCAGCGCCATGTTGGCCGCCACGCTGAGGTCGGCGACCAGGGCTGCCTGGCGATCGCCGGTGACGAAGGCGAGGCCGCTGGCGATACGGCGGCGGACTGTCTTCGGGAGAGCGGTGCCGTTGAGCGTGACCGTGCCGGTGGCGCTGGGGTCGGCCCCGTAGATGGCGCGCAGGATGTCGCTGGCGCCCGAGCCCGGCAGGCCGAACAGCCCGACGAGCTCGCCAGCTCGAAGGTCGAGGTTGATGTCGTGCAGCTTGACCGCGTCCAGGTGCCGTACGTCCAGCACCGCCCTCGAGGCGGTCTTCCCCGCCACGGTCTGTTCGGCAGCGGTCTGTGTGGCCACGGTTTCCGCGGGCACTGTTTCCGCAGGCACGGTTTCCGCGGGCGCACGGCCGTGCACCATCCAGTGCACGATCGCCTCGGCGGTGAAGCCGCTCACCGGCCCCTGGGTGACCGCCAGGCCGTCGCGCAGCACGGTCAGCTCGTCGGCGATGCCGAGCACGTCGTCGAGGCGCTGCGAGATGAACAAGATCGCTTCTCCGTCCGCGCGCAGCGTCCGGATGACGTCGCGCAGACGGGCGGCGGCGGATCCGGACAGCGCGCTGGTCGGCTCGTCGAAGACGATCACGCCCGCGTGCCGGACCAGGGCCCGGGCCACGGTGACCAGCTGCTGTCCGGCCAGATCGAGATCCCCGACGGACTTGCGCACATCGGGTACGTCGCTCTCGGCATGCAGGTGCCGGAGAACGCGCTCGGCCTCCTGGTGGGCCTCGCGTAGCCTGATCATCCCGCCGGTGGCGGGCAGCATACCGAGGAAGACGTTCTCGGTGACGCTCAGATCGGGCACCACCGGGAGTTCCTGCGGTACCGCGGCGACGCCCTTGGCCAGGGCGTCGCGCGGACCGCGGAACCGGCAGGGCACGCCGTTGAGGAGGATCTCCCCCTCGGTCGGCTGATGCGCGCCATAGACGGCGCGCATCAGCGTCGACTTACCCGAGCCGTTCAGGCCCACCACGGCGTGCACCTGACCCGGGTCCACGACCAGGCTCACGTCGCGCAGCACCCAGGTCTGCCCGAATCGCTTGCCGATCCCGCGGACGGCCAGGCGCGGCTGTGTCATGGTGTCCGAGCGCTATCCGAGCGAGACGTCCAGCGACATGGCGCCGCTCTTGATCTGGCTGACGGCCTGGTCCCAGGGCACGTAGCTGGACAGGTTGTCCTTGGTGATGAACACCGCCGGGTACTCCACGATGGCCGGAAGACTCTGGCCGGCGATGAGGTCCTGCGCCATCTTCAGCGCGTACAGGGCCTCCTTCCATGGCTGGGTGTCGATGTCACCCTGGATCTGGCCCGCCTTGATGGCGTTTATCCCGTCCTGGTTCCCCTGCTGGCCGATGATCACGGTGTTCTTGACCCCCGCGGCCTTCAGCGCGTTGTAGGCGCCGATGGCGGCCTCGTCGGTGTAGGACATCACCGCCTGGATGTTGCCGTGGTAGCGGGTGATCGCATCCTGCGCGGCGACCTGGCCGCCGGACAGGGAGTCGGTGGCGTCGGTGGCGGTCTCCAGCCACTTGATGCCTGGGTTGCCGGATGTGACGTCGGACTTGTAGTTGTTCACCATGGCGATCAGCGAGGGCACCGGCGCGCCGATGTTGATGCCGAGCACGTTGCCCTTGCCCTTGAGAGCGCCGGACACATAACTGGCGGCGTCCTTGGCGCCGTTGACGATGATGCCCTGGTCCAGGTCGGTGTCGAAGGGCGCCGCGGACGACGCCCCGGGCAGGACGGCGTTGTAGCCGATCAGCTTGATGCCGGCGCTGTGGGCCTGATTGAGGACGGACTGCAGCGGCGGCACGGCCAGCGGGAACACGATGATCACGTTCACCTTGTCGGTGATGAACGTCTGGATATCGGAAACCTGCTGGTTGACGGACAGGCCGGCGTTCAGCGCGATGACCTTGTCGCCCACCCGGCCGGCCGCGGCGATGAGCGCGGCCTGGAAGGACTGGAGCACCGGCTGGGTGTCCTGCGGGTTGGCGAACCCGATGGTGATATGGCTCTGGCTCGTCGACTGCGCGCTGGCGGACGCGCTGCCGCTGGCCGACGTGGACGGGCTGCTTCCGCCCCCTGAGGCATTGGTGGAGGACGCGGACGTGCACGCCGCAACCGTGACCGACGCGCCGACTACGAGTGTTGCCAGCGCACCCTTTCTTATGTTCACGAGCGATCTCCTCATCAAATTACCGGGTGTGATTCGAGGCTGACTCCCAGCCGGTCGGCGAACCAATCGGTCAGCGCGCCCACCGCCGTCGTGGCGTAGTCATAGCTACAGTGCAGTGCGCCAGGACCGTCATAGATCCGGAATGTGACGTCCTCGGTGGTCAGCTTGCTGACGAACGTCTTCGCGCCTGCCAGGTCCATGATCACGTCGTCCGTGCCGTGCAGCACGTACACCGGGACGTTGATCCGCTGCGCGTAGCCGTCCAGGCTGAAGTCCGCGAGCTTCGCGCGGGCTTCCGCGTCACCGGCGGCGCCCAGCAGCCATTGCAGCTGCTTGCGCAGCGGTGGATAGAACTCGTAGAAGTCGGTCAGCACCTGCCAGGTACCGCACCACGCGGCGACCGCCTTGACCCGGGGCTCCATCGCGGCGGCCCGGGGCGCGTAGTAGCCGCCCAGGCTCACCCCGGCCAGGCCGATCCTGTTCTCGTCGACATCGTCTCGCGTGGTGAGGTAGTCCAGGACGGCGGCCACCGGTACCTCGTAGTCCGGCCTGCTGTAGATCTTCTTGAACCGCAGCGTGCCGCCGCGACCCGGGGTGTCGACCACCACCAGGTTCATGCCGCGCGCCGGGAACTGGTTTCCGCCCAGGAAGACGAGTTCCTCGGCCCAGGAGTCGGCGCCGCCGAGGAACAGCACGGTGGCGCGTTTCTTACCGGTTCTGTCGGGCCGGACGATGTACCCGTCCAGGGTCACGCCTTCGAAGGGCACGCCGATCTGCTCGATGTACCCGCCCTGCAGCCGCGCGGCCTCCCGGAAGGCCCTGACACCCTCGGTGTAGGCCTCGGCGCGGCGCGGATCCGAGGAGTCGAAGAAGAACTCGCTGTGCCGCCAGTAGCTCAACGCGCGGAACAGCGCACGGCTGGCGGTGTAGGTGTGGCCTTCGGCGGCCTCGGCGCGGCCATACCCGGCGACCTCGCGGGCCGTGCGGCTCCACTCCCGGTGCCAGACCCCGACGTCGGCCGAGTCACCGATCCTGGCCGCGGTGCGGGCGCATTCGAACAGGTCAGCCCCGCCCACGGCGACTTCGGCCAGCAGCCGGAAAGTCTGGAGGGACCAATCCTCATTCTGCGGGAACAGCTCGATAAGCCGCAGTTCAGGGCGCATGGTCACCTTGCCTTCGGGGGGGTGGGGACGTCCAGGTGGGATGGAACGGTGGATTCGGTCGCTGAGTCGTTATGGTGTATCGGGCTGAACCGCGCACACACTGATGCTCATGCTCATGCTCATGCGGCGGTGGCAGCGTATGCCCTGTGCACTCCTCTTGCGCTCAGCCCGGAGGCCTGGCGGCTCTCCGGGTTCCATACTGCCGTTCCCCCCATGCCCACACAGGGCATGCTTGCGGATATTACCCCTTCGGGTGATATGTCGTTATAGTGGCCCGCCGTATTGTTCCCCGCAGGTAGGCGTGTGGTAACGATCTCTAATGGAGATCGTTACAGCACGCTAAGAGGCAGCGCGGATAGGGCGCTGGATCAGGGAGCGGCGATCCAGGCAATCCCTGGCAAGGCGGAGGAGGGAGCCAGCCTGGTTTGGCTGGCGACCGACGACAACGCCGCCGGGGGCAGCCTGGGCGCCGCGAGCCCAGCAGTCCTATCCGCGTAGCCTCTAGTTTCCGGCCAGGGAGCGTGAGGAGTCGTGCATGGCTGACGCGGACTTGCCGATCCGCAAGATCTGGACCCAGGTGGAAGAGATCCGTACCGCGGCCGGGCGTCCGGACGACGGCGGACCGCTGCGCAAGGTCGCGGCGTGCGCGGTGGTGACGAACCCGCTCGCCGGCGGCGGATTCGCGGCTGACTTGTCACAGCTCGTGACCGCGTCGTCCGCCCTCGGCACACTGCTCGGCGGGATGGCGCGGGAGCTGTGCGGACCGGTGGAGAGCTACGGCAAGGCGGCTATCGTCGGCGTGGACGGGGAGCAAGAGCACGGCAACGGCATGCTGACCTCGGCTTTCGGTGACGCGTTCCGGGCCGCCATCGGCGGCGGCGCGGCGTGGATCAGTTCGGCGACCAAGGTGGCCTGCGCCGGTGCGGTGATCGACGTGCCGCTCGCCTACAAGGACGAGATCTGGGTGCGCAGCCACTACGACGCGCTGGAGGTCCGCGTCCCGGACGCGCCGCTGCCGCGCGAAATCGTGGTGATCGCGGCCGTGGCCAGCCGGGGGCGGCTGAACGCCAGGCTCGGCGGCATGTCGGTCGCCGATGTCCGCCGGGCTGCCGGGAGGATGGTATGAGCCCGTCGCTCGCGCTGGTCAACGCGGGAACGGTGCTTACCGGCGAGCTGGACCGTCCGGTCGCCGAGGGCGCCGACACAGTACGGTGCTCCGGCGGTGTGATCACGTTCGTGGGGCCGCGCTCGGAACTACCGGACGCGGAGCTGACCGTGGACGTCCAGGGCGCGACGATCGCCCCGGGCCTGATCGACTCGCACTGCCACGTGGTCCTCGGCGACTACACGCCGCGGCAGCAGACGGTCGGTTTCCTGGCCAGTTACGTGCACGGCGGCATCACCCGCTGCGTCTCCCCGGGGGAGATCCATGCCCCCGGACGACCGCATGACGCGGCCGGTGTCAAGGCGCTGGCGATCGCGGCCCGGGCCTGCTTCGAGAACTTCCGGCCCGGCGGCATGCGGGTGCACGCCGGAGCGGTCGTGCTCGAGCCGGTGCTCGGCGAGCATGACTTCGCGGACCTGGCCGCGGCGGGCGTCCGGCTGGCCAAGTTCGGCTTCGGCCGCTACGCGGACCCCGCTGACGGCGTCGACCAGGTCCGCTGGGCCCAGCAGCACGGGATCACCGTGATGTGCCATTCCGGCGGGGCCAGCGTGCCAGGTTCGGTGCCGATCACCCCCGAGCACCTGATGCTGCTGCGCCCGGACGTGTGCGGTCATATCAACGGCGGCCCGACTTCGCTGCGCGAGGACGGCCTGGAGGTGATCGTGCGCGAGACGCCGATGGCGCTCCAGCTCGTCCAGGCGGGCAACCTCCGGTCGTCGCTGCTGGTGCTGGCGCTGGCCCGGGAGACCGGGAACCTGCACCGGGTGGTGATCGGTTCGGACACGCCGACCGGCACCGGGGTGATGCCACTCGGGATGATCAAGACCGTGGCCGAGCTGGCTTCGCTCGGCGGCCTGCCGGCCGCGCAAGCGTGGGCGCTCGCCACCGGTAACGTCGCGCGTACCTGGTCGCTGCCGGCCGGCCTGATCGCGCCGGGCCGGGCGGCGGACCTGGTAGTGCTGGACGCGCCCTGGGGCTCGGTGGCTACGGACGCCGTCGGCGCTCTGGACCGGGGAGACATCCCCGGCATCGCCGCCGTCGTCACCGACGGCGTGGTCCGGTCGCTGACCAGCCGCAATACCCCACTAGCCGCCCGGCAGGTCGTTGTTCCGGCGGCGCTGTCGCATCTGGAAGGGAGTTCGCATTGAAAGTCGAGGCCGACCTGGAGGCCTGCCAGGGTTACGTATGCTGCCTGATGGCCGCTCCGGAGGTGTTCGACATCGACGACGACACCGCCAAGGTAGTGGTCCGGATGGCGTCCCCCGGCGAGAATCTACGCGGCAAAATCGAAGAAGCCGTGCGATCCTGCCCCTCCCGCGCCCTCCGGATATCGGACTAGGGCCCGTCCCCGATCCACTCCCCCGCCCGCTCCCGCCCGCTCCACTCCCCCGCCCGCGTGCCCGCGCGGCTGGACATATCCGAAATGTCGGACGCGCGCCTCGGGACCGGTTAAGGCTGCAGATGTTCGCGTGGGCCCATTCATGCCTGAAATGTCCCATTTATGGGGCGGTTCACCCCACGAAGCCTCCGCCGCCTTGGGCGGTCGCATCCGGCGAGAAGATTCCAACCCCATGGATGTCACAACCACGGTGTCAGGTGCCCATGAATGTGACTTGGGTGCGGCTCCTCCAGAGTGGGCAACATGCCGGTGGTGCCATCGGTGCCGCTCAAACCGATCAGTAGCGCTATTAGAGCGTGCCCGATGGTGCCATCGGTGCCGCTGGCCAGGGAGCAGCACCTGGCTGGCTGTCACTTTAAGGGAGCCACCCCCCTTGAATGTGACGTTCATGGGGTCAGAGAGGCTGTTACGCGGGTGCGGGGTGCGGGGGTGTGGTGCCCGTTTCGGCAGTTTGAGGTGGATCCGTGATCGTGGCGTATACCCCTAGGGGGTGTGCGCCACGATCCGGTGTTACTGGCGTGGCTGGTTGCGCCGTCTAACAGGCA
>JAFARZ010000031.1 GCA_019245115.1 Streptosporangiaceae bacterium
GCGGTGGTAGCGGTCATGTCTGCGACTCCTCGGTGGGAAGCTCGGCATAGGCGATCCCGGTGAGGTTGCCCTGCGCGAGGAGGATCTCCCTGCGGTTCGAGCCGTCGAGATCAGCTTCGTAGACGGTCCCACCCAGGTCGGTCACGAACATGCGGCCGCCGCCCAGATCGAGAGCGATGCCGATGCCCTCCATCAGGTGCGTCGAGAGGATCTCGGGCTCCGCCCGCCCGTTCGTGGCGTCGATCGGTGCGCGATTGACGGTGTTGCCGCGCGGCGGGTCCCCGCGGTCGGTCCAGTACAGCATGCGGGCTGCAAGGTCAAGCTCGAGATCGATCGGCTCCGGCAACCCCTTGAACAGCACCTCGATGTCGCTCCGGTCGGCCGGGGTATCGCCGGCGGGCAGGTCGACTCCCGCCCGCAAGATCTTCCCAAGTCCCGCATGACTCGGGCCCTTCTGGGTCCAGTAAAGGTGTCCGCTGGCGGGGTCGACGGCAACTCCCACACACCACCTGGTTTGGTCGCGGCGGTCGTCGTCTCCTTGCCCGGTCTGCACGAGCGTCTCGACGTTGGAGCCGTCGAGGTCGCAGCGCATGATGCGCATCCCCTCGCGATCGCCCCAGTACAGCTTCAGGTTCACGGCCTCGAAATGCAGCTGCTTGGGGGTGTAGGTGCCGCCGGGGGGCACGATCGTCGTCCGGTTGCTTCCATCCAGCTCCACGCGTTCGATCGAGCCGTCGTTGACCGGCGGGATCCCCATGTTGGTCCAGTAGAGGTGCCCAGCTGCGACGTCGACGGCGACCCCGTCGGGGACCCTGCATCCGGTGACGATGACCTTCTTGTCGGAGCCATCAGGGTTCACCGAGAACACGCGACCGCCACCGCTGGCCTCGAGCACGAATAATCTTTCTTGCCGCTGTGTCACTGTCGCTCCTTTCGCGCCGAAGAGCAGGCACCACGCGCTGTCGTGGGGACAATAGGTGTCGCCTTACGTGGACTGACTGGCTGCGGCGATCGGTGGGCCAGATGCCGCATACTTGGCGCGCACCGTGAGCAGGCCGAGCAGCATCGCGTCGCGTTGGGCGGCCAGCTCCTCGATCGAGTGGCCGTCCGCTTCTTCCAGGACACCGTGGACGATCTTCTCCTGGAGGTCGGGGGTGAGCTGTGGGTTGCCCAGTGCCGGCCACAAGGAGGCGGCCATCGGCGGCATGAGGGTGTCCATGAAATGCCGGATGCCGCCCTCGCCTCCACCGAGATGCCACAGCAGGTTGGGTCCCATGACACCCCACCGCAGCCCCGGACCCCAGGACACCGCATCGTCGGCATCCGCGACATCCAGCACTCCCTGCTCGATCAGGTAGACGACCTCGCGATACAGCGCGGCCTGGAGACGGTTGGCGACGTGCCCGGGAAGCTCCTTTTTGAGGTGAACTGGTTTCTTGCCGATGGAGGCGTAGAACGACATCGCGTCGTGGATCGTCTCCAGGGCGGTCTTCCTCCCACCGACAACCTCGACCAGCGGGATGAGGTGCGGTGGGTTGAAGGGATGGCCGATGACGGTTCGCTCCGGATGCCGGCACCCGGCCTGCATGACACTCATCGTGATACCCGACGAGCTCGACGCGATGATCACCTCCGGTGGCGTCGCGTCGTCGATGTCAGCGAACAGCTTGACCTTCAGCTCCGGGCGCTCGGGTGCGTTTTCCTGCACGAAATCAGCGTCCGCAACGGCGTGGCGCATCTCGGCGGTGAACCTCAGGCGATCGGGTGAGGCTCCTGGCGAGAGCCCGAGCGTGGTGGCTGCATCCCATGCTGCGGCTACGTAGGAGCGCAGGGCGGCCTCCGCATGGGGGGCCGGGTCGGTTGCCGTGACGTCAAAGCCTCGAGCGAGATAGTGCGTCGCCCAACTGGCACCGATGGTGCCGGTGCCGACGATCGCGACGCGATGGACGGGGTGATGCGAAGACATGACTGGTCACTCCTGCTGGGAGGTGGGCACAGGCTGTGTGTGGGGGGAGGCGTCTGGAGGGGCAGGCCTCAGCGGCCGTGCCAGATGGGTGCGCGCTTCTCGGCGAACGCCCGCGCGCCTTCCCGCGCGTCCTCGCTCGACACCAGCCCGGCCGTGAGCGCATCCTGGCGCTGGAACGCGTCGCTATCGTCCAGGCCCGGTGTGGCGCGCAGGACCTCTTTGACGGCCGCTATCGCTAGGGGCGCGTTTCTGGCGACGCGCCCGGCTAGCTTGTGCGCCCCGTCTAGCGCGGCGCCGGGGGCGGTCAGCTCGTTGACCAGCCCGTACTGCTGGGCTTCGGTGGCGGGCAGCCGCTCGCCGGTGAGCAGCAGCCGGACGGCGAGGTGGTAGGGGAGTCGGTGCGGTAGCCGGACCAGGCCTCCCTCCAGCGGGGCGATACCCCAGGTGACTTCGGGACACCCGAACTGTGCATCCTGCGCCGCGACGATCAGGTCGCAGGCCAGCACCAGCTCGAAGCCGCCGCCCAGCGCCCAGCCCTCGACCGCGGCGATCAACGGCTTACGCACCACCGCGCGGGTGAGCCCACCGAACCCCCGACCAGGCAGCACCGGCAGCTCACCGGTGGCGAATGCCTTCAGGTCCATGCCCGCGCTGAACACCCCGCCTGCGCCGGTA
This sequence comes from Streptosporangiaceae bacterium, assembly GCA_019245115.1. GTDB lineage: Bacteria > Actinomycetota > Actinomycetes > Streptosporangiales > Streptosporangiaceae > JAFARZ01. Next base: position 2,642 of record JAFARZ010000031.1, read on the forward strand.
AGAACGCCCACCGACAGCTCCGGGTCCGCATCGAGCAGATCCACCGCTGAGGCCAGCTGGAGTGCGACCTCGTGGTTGATTGCGTTCTTTTGTGCTGGGCGGTTGATCGTGATCGTCAGCACGCCCTTCCGGCGCTCGTGCAGCACCAGGTTGGTCGTTTCGGTTGTCGTGCTCATCGCGCTGCCTCCCGTTCCGTGGCGCCGGGAATCGCTCCTGCGGCGCGAAGTTCTTCGATCTCCTCGGTGCTGAATCCCAGATCAGCGAGGATCTCGTCGGTGTGCTCACCCAGCTCCGGTGCTCGCGTGGCCGGCACCTTGGACATCCCTCGGAGGTTGATCGGGCTGTTGATGGTGTAGTCCAGCTCGCTGACTCCCGCCACGGGCACGATGATGTCGTTGGCGCGTAGCTGCGGATCCTTGGCGGTCTCCTCCGGGGTCTGAATGACGCTGTAGGTGATGCGCTCCCGGTCCAGGACCTCTTTCCACTGAGCAAGCGGCCGCGAGCGGAACTCGGCGTCGAGCAGCCCGGTCAGCACCGCGGAGTTCGTCACGAAGCCCTCAATGTCCGCGAAACGCGGATCGGTGAGAAGCTCCGGGTGCCCGACGGCCCTCGCCAACCCCGGCCAATGCGGGGGTGAAGCCACCAGCAGGAACCACTGGCCATCCGCAGACTGATAGGGGTTGATCAATGGGTTCACCGGTGCCGTCCGGTCATGCAGCCCGAACGACGTGCCGCCAGCGAGCGCACCAGCCACGAGCGTTCCCGTGGCCCACACACCCGCGGCCAACAGCGAGGTCCCGACACTGGCCCCCGCCCCGGTCCGCTCGCGCTGGTACAGGGCGGTCACGATCGCCGCGTAGAGGCCAATCGCCGCCATGTAATCGCCGCTACCGGACACCGGCACCGTCGGCGGCGCCCCCGCATCCCGGGTCGAGGCCAACAGCCCGCTGCGCGACCAGTACGCGGTCAGATCAAACCCCGGCAGCATGGCATCAGGGCCGGCGTCCCCGAAACCGGTGATGTCGGCGTAGATGACCCGCGGATTCCAGCCCGAGACCTCCTCATAACCGAGGTGCAGCTTCTCGCGCGTACCGTGCGGGAAGTTCGTAATCACCACGTCTGCCCACTCCACGAGGCGCTGGAGGATCGCGGTCCCCCCCGGTGACTTCAGGTCGATCACCATTCCGCGCTTGTTGCGATTGGCCAGGTGCCAGTTGTAGTTGGCGTGCGCGCGGGGACTCGGCGGCACGGAACCCAGCATCCGCTGAAGATCGCCCTTTCCCGGCGGCTCAATCTTGATCACATCTGCTCCGAAGTCGGAGAGCACAGCCGCTGCGGCCGGCGCCGCAATGAAGCTCGCGACGTCGAGGACCTTCAGACCCGCGAAAACGGATTCGGTTGCCATCATCATCACCTCACACGAACGCGCCGAGGCCGCCGGTCACCGCGCGCCCGACGATGAGCGTCTGGATCTCCCGCGTCCCCTCATAGGAGTAGAGGGCCTCCGCGTCAGCGACGAAGCGGCCAATGTTGTAGTCCAGGACGATGCCGTTGCCGGCCAACAGCTCCCGCGCCCAGCCCACGGCTTCGCGCATCCGTACGGTGCAATAGGCCTTCGCCAGCGCGGAGTGCTCGTCGCGGTACACCCCGGCGTCCTGCAGCTGGGCCAGGCGGACGATCATCCCCAAACATGCCGTGGCGTTGCCGAGCATCTTCACCAGCAGGTCCTGAACGAGCTGGAACTTCCCGATCGGGCGCCCGAACTGCTGGCGCTCCTTGGCGTACCCCAGCGCGATCTCGTAGGCAGCCAACGTCACACCCACCGACTCCCACGCCACGCCGCTGCGCGTCTGGCGCAGGATCTTGGCGGTGTCCTTGAACGAGTTCGCGTTCTGCAGGCGGTTGGCTTCCGGAACCCGGCAGCCCTCGAGCACGATGTCGGCATTCTGCACAATCCGCAGCGCGATCTTGTTCTCGATCTTCGTCGCGGTGAAGCCCGGGGTGTCCTTCTCCACGACGAAGCCCAGCACCTGATGCGTCTCGACATCACGGGCCCACACCACGACCAGATCAGCGAAGGTCGCGTTGCCGATCCACCGCTTCGCTCCGTCCAGGACCCATTCGTCGCCGTCGCGACGCGCGGTCGTCTCCAAGCCACCGGCCACATCAGAGCCGCCGTGCGGCTCGGTCAACGCGAAAGCGCCGAGCTTCTCGAAGCGGCTCATCGCCGGCAGCCACCGCCGCTTCTGCTCCTCCGACCCGCACGTCAGGATGCTGCCCATCGCCAGGCCCGTGTGCACACCGAAAAA
>JAFARZ010000139.1 GCA_019245115.1 Streptosporangiaceae bacterium
CCTGTTCAAGGACACGATGCAGCTCGCGGCCTACAACAACAACAACTTCCCGCTCGGCCACACGGCCATGGCGGTCAACGAGGGCCTGCCCCTGTACGTGGTGCACCGGCTCGAGCAGCGCTTCGACCTCTCGTCGATGACCGTCGGAATCCTCGGGATGGCCTTCAAGGGAGGCTCGGACGACATCAGGTCGAGCCTGTCCTACAAGCTCAAGCGGATCCTGCAGTTCAAGGCCGCGGCGGTCCTCTGCACCGACCCCTACGTGACCGTCGACCCGGGCCTGCTGCCCCTGGACGAGGTCATCACGCGGTCGGACCTGCTCGTGGTCGGGGCGCCGCACCCGGAGTACCAGGGCCTGGTCACCGATAAGCCGGCCGCCGACATCTGGGACATCCTCGGCCGCGGTGTGCAGATATGACCGAACGGCCCCGCGTCTCGGTGGTGGTGCCCGCGTACAACGAGGGTGAGCAGGTGCTCGGCGTGCTTGACCGGCTGTTCGAGTCGGTGCGCCTGCCCTGCGAGGTGCTGGTGGTCGTCGATTCGCCCGACGACACCACGGTGCCGGTGGCCGAGGAGTACGCGCAGAAGGAACCACGGCTGAAGTGCCTGGTCAACATCTACGGACGCGGACCCGCCAACGCGATCAGGTTCGGTATCGACGCCGCGACCGCCCCGGTGGTCGTGGTGACCATGGCGGACGGATGCGACGACGCCAGGCAGATCGACGAACTCGTGCGCCTGGTGGAGCGCGGCGTGGCGGTGGCGGCCGCGTCCCGTTACATGCCGGGCGGCCAGCAGGTCGGCGGCCCGATCCTCAAGGGCACCATGTCCCGGCTGGCCGGCCGGTCCCTGCGCATGCTGGCCCACGTCGGCACCAGGGACGCGACGAACTCGTTCAAGGCGTACTCGACGGAGTTCGTCAGGGAGGTGGGCATCGACTCACGGGACGGGTTCGAGATCGGCATCGAGCTGACCGCCAAGGCCAAGCGGCTGCGGCGGCCGGTGGCGGAGATCCCGACCATATGGCTGGACCGGCAGGCGGGAGTGTCGAACTTCAAGGTCGCCAAATGGGTGCCCAGCTACGTCCGCTGGTATCGTTTCGCGTTCGGGCCGCGCCTTACCGCCGAGCAGGTCCGCCAGCGCGGGTCGGGCGACAGTGCCCATCAAGACCGGGGTCATCAACGGGAGCAGAAACGGCAGGAGGATTAGTGGAGCAGGTTCTGGTCAGCGGGTCCGCGGGCTTCATCGGCGGGTACGTGGTAGAGGAACTGCTGAGGCGCGGCTACGCGGTAATAGGGCTTGATAACTTTTCCAAGTACGGGAAAGTCAGGAAATCATACGACGACCACCCGCACTACCGGCTCGTCGAGGGCGAGGCCAAGGACGTCGCGCTGATGACCGAGCTGCTGGTCGACTGCGATCATTTCATCGCGGGCGCGGCCATGATCGGCGGCATTTCCTATTTTCACACCTATGCCTACGACCTGCTTGCCACCAACGAGCGCATCATCGCGGCGTCCTGCGACGCGGCGATCGCCGCGCGCCGGGGCGGCCGCCTGCGTAAGGTTACCTACCTGTCTTCGTCGATGGTCTTCGAGAACGCCGACGAGTGGCCCTCCTACGAGGGCCAGCAGCGTCAGATACCGCCGCCGCTGTCGTCCTACGGCTTCCAGAAGCTGGCCGTGGAGTACTTCGCCCGGGCCGCCTGGGATCAGTACCAGCTTCCCTACACGCTGGTGCGGCCGTTCAACTGCGTGGGCATCGGCGAGAGCCGGGCGCTGGGCGACGAGGAGATCCTGTCGGGGAACGTCAAGCTGGCGATGAGTCACGTGGTTCCCGACCTGGTGCAGAAGGTCCTCAAGGGCCAGGATCCGCTGCACATCCTCGGTTCGGGCGAGCAGGTGCGGCACTACACCTATGGCGGTGACCTCGCCGTCGGCGTGGTCACCGCGATGGAGCACCCGGACGCCCTCAACGAGGACTTCAACCTCTCCACCGCCGAGAGCACCACGGTCCGCCAGCTGGCCGAGGTCATCTGGCGGAAGGTCAAGGGCGACGGGATCCCGCTCCGGCTGGTCCACGACGACCCGTTCGACTACGACGTCCAGCGTCGCGTCCCGGACACCGAGAAGGCCAAGAAGGTCCTCGGCTTCGAGGCGACCACCTCGCTGGACACCATGCTGGACGAGGTCATCCCGTGGATCGAGGCGGCCATCAAGGCCGGAACCATCTGACCATGGCGGCGGGCGGCGAACGGGTGACGGCGGTACCGGGGCCGGACGCCGCGACCTCGGAACCGGCCGCGGAGGCTGCCCATGACCATGAGCCCCGAACGGACCTCGGAGCCGCCCCGGCGTCCCCTC
>JAFARZ010000147.1 GCA_019245115.1 Streptosporangiaceae bacterium
CGTCCGGTATAACTGCACCGGACGGGAGGCATCACGATGAACGATGAAGCCAGTGCGCGAGCGTGGTCACGGCGCCGTTTCATGGGCGGGGTGGCGGCCCTGGCCTCGCTTGGCTCGTTCGCGGCGGCGTGCACCGGCCAACCAGGCCAGCCAGGCCGACCAGGCCAGTCAGGCCAGCAAGGCCAGTCGCCAGGCAGTGCGGGAAGCGGCGCGAGGACCGGGAGCGGCGTGGACGCGGAGCTGATCGCCCGGCGGTACGAGGGCCTGCGGCCCTTCGCGCCGCCGCCGGCGCCGCCAGAGGTCAAGCCGGTCCACCTCAGCTCGTCGCGTCCGGGGGTCTTCTCGCGGGTCCCGGTCAGCGACAAGGTAGTGTTCGTCACCATCGATGACGGCATCGAGAAGGAGCCGGCCTTCATCCAGATGGTTAAGGACTTCCAGGTTCCGCTCCTGATAAGCCTGGCCGATGTGCTGATCCGGGACGATTACGCCTATTTCGCCAAGCTGTATGAGACCGGTTATGTCTCAATCCAGAACCACACCGTGACCCATCCGCTGGACATGCCGCGCTTGCCGGCCGCGCGACAGCTCGACGAGATCGCCGGCCAGCAGGAAAAGCTCCGGCGAGAGTACGGCACGACGCCCTATATCTTCCGGCCCCCGGGCGGCAGCTACGACGCGACGACCATCAATGCGGTCGGCCGCGCCGGCCTCAAAGGCATGATGCTGTGGCGCGAGACCATGGAGATCAGCGACATGGAGTACCAGACGCGCAGGCGCGCACTGCGACCCGGGGACATCATCCTGACGCACTTCCGCGGTCCCGCGCAGCTCCACGGTGAGACGATGGTACAGATGATGATCCGTCTCTTCCGGCACATCCAGGCTCAGGGCTTCACCGTGGCGGACATCACGAAATATGTGTAGCCCCTGAAAACCTGAAACCCATTTTGACCGAACGTACGGTGGCTCAACCTCTGCCCAGGCAAGTTAGAGTTCGCTCAGGTGATGCGGAATGTTCCCTTTCGACCCGCAGAACAGCCCCGAGCCGGACGTCATCGGAACCGCCGGCACGGGCCAGGGCCGCAGGCGCTGGCCGCGGTACCTGGCCGCCGGCGGCGTGCTCGCGCTGACCGGGATCATTGCCGCGACAGCCGTGTCGTCGCATGGGCACCATGCCGCGGCTCCCCGGGCGCCCGGCAGCCCGTCCATTCCCGCGCCCGCGGTGCCCGTCGTCATGCCGTCCCAGGCGTGGGTTGTCTCGCTGGACATCGCCAACTGGCCGATGCCCGGATCCACCACGGGATCACTCAGCACGATGTTCGCGGGCGGCGTGGCCGGAAACAGGGGCTGGGACCTGACGGTACGGGGCATCGCTGGACCTGGCCATCGCTGCGTGGCCGAAGTGCTGCTGGACGGCACGGACGCGTACCCGCTACCCGCCCGCCCGGCGCTGCGCACCCCCGCCGGCGATCTCGCGTTCATCGCGCTCGGCACCGGGTCCCCCGGGGTTGGCGTCGGGCTGGTCCAGCGCACTGGCCCGGGACAGGTCTGGATCGATCCCGGTGGCATCGGCGGAATGCAGATCAGCGTGCCCGTCCTGGCCGAGATCGCGTGCGGGAAGCCGTATTACCTGGCTGGCTTCGCGTATCCGCTAGCGGGGAAACTGAACCTGTGGGCGGCGAGCCATGGCGCACCCGCCCGCGAGTACATAGTCCCCACCCGGCTGTCACACCCTAAGGTACTCAGGGTGTGGGAGAGCACTGGCTAAACCGGCGGGGTATCCAAGCGGGGAATGCGGTGATCACGATGAAGGCTGGTCGGCGGTGCAGCGGTTAGGGTCCATCCGCCCCCGTCAGGTGTGGGCCCGCACGATCCGGGCAGGAGTTCTGCACGCCGCCAGGCGGCGGAAGGAGAACACTGTGGCGATCGCGACCGTCAACCCCGCCACCGGGGAGACCGTTAAGACATACGACGAGATGAGCGAGGCGGACGTCGAGCGCTGCCTGGCCGCCGCGGCGGCGGCGCACGCGGGGTACCGGCTGACCAGCTTCGCCGAACGTTCGGAGTGGATGCGGAACGCGGCCGCGATCCTGGACGCCGAGCAGGACCAGGTCGCGGTCATGCTGACCACCGAGATGGGCAAGACCCTGGCCGCCGCGAAACAGGAAGTGGCCAAGTGCGCCACCGCCTGCCGGTACTACGCCGAGCACGCTGAGCGGTTCCTGGCCGACGAAGCCGCGGACGCCGACGCCGTCGGCGCGCGCCGCGCCTACGTCAGCTATCAGCCGCTGGGCCCGGTGCTGGCCATCATGCCGTGGAACTTCCCGCTGTGGCAGGCGATGCGGTTTGCCGCTCCCGCCTTGCTGGCTGGCAACACCGGGCTGCTCAAGCATGCCTCGAACGTGCCGCAGACGGCGCTGTTCATGCAGGACCTCTTCGCCAGGGCCGGGTTCCCCGCCGGGACCTTCCAGACCCTCCTGGTCGGCTCTGCCCGGATCGAGGCGATCCTGCGCGACCCCCGGGTGGTGGCCGCCACGCTCACCGGGTCCGGGGCCGCCGGATCCTCGGTGGCCGCCATCGCCGGGAGCGAGATCAAGAAGATCGTGCTCGAACTCGGCGGCAGCGATCCGTTCGTGGTCATGCCGTCAGCCGACCTGGCCAAGGCGGCCGAGGTGGCCGCTGTGGCGCGCTGCCTGAACAACGGCCAGTCCTGCATCGCGGCCAAGCGCTTCATCGTCCACGACGCGGTCTACGAGGAGTTCGAGCACCTGTTCGTGGCACAGATGTCGGGCAAGGTCCTCGGCGACCCGATGCTGGATGGGACCGATGTCGGCCCGCTCGCCTCCGAGCAGCAGCGCGACGATATCGAGCACCTGGTCGCCGACGCGGTGGCCAACGGCGCCCGGGCGCTGTGCGGTGGCGCCGCGCCGGAGGGACCCGGCTTCTACTACCCGCCGACCGTGCTGGCCGGTATCACCGGACAGATGCGCGTGCACACCGAGGAAGTCTTCGGCCCGGTGGCTACCCTCTACCGCGTCCCGGACACCGACGCGGCGATCGAGCTTGCCAACGGCACCATGTTCGGCCTCGGCGCTAACGTCTGGGTCAGCGACGAGGCCGAACAGGCCCGGTTCATCCGCGATCTCGCGGCGGGCATGGTCTTCGTCAACGGCAACGTGACTTCCTACCCCGAGCTGCCGTTCGGCGGCGTCAAGGCCTCCGGCCACGGCCGCGAGCTCTCCGTCCATGGCATCCGCGAGTTCTGCAACATCAAGTCCGTCTGGATCGGGCCTCCGAGGTGATGGCGGCTGGCCGGCTTAGACGGCCAGCGGTTCGCCGGTCGGGTCGATGTCGGGTTCGGGCTGGCGGGCTAGCCTGCTCGGCCACCAGACGTGGCGGCCGAGGTCCAGGTTCAGCGCGGTGACCAGGACCGAGCGGACCACCAGGGTGTCCAGCAGGACGCCGAACGCGACGGCGAAGCCGAGTTCGGTGAGGAACGTGACCGGCAGCGTGCCGAGCACCGCGAACGTGCCGGCCAGCACCGCGCCGGCCGAGGTGATCACGCCGCCGGTGGCGGACAGGCCGGTCAGCGCCCCGATCCTGGGGCCGTGCCGCTGGGTTTCCTCGCGCACCCTGGTCATCAGGAAGATGTTGTAGTCGATGCCCAGTGCGACGAGGAACACGAAGACGAACAGCGGGAACCCGCTATCGGAGTTGCCGAAGTTGAACACGTGGTCGAAG
>JAFARZ010000323.1 GCA_019245115.1 Streptosporangiaceae bacterium
TTTCCTCGACTTACGGCAGTAGATAGCCGTAAGATCAGCATTCGGGATCGTCGCCATGGGGTAGGTTCCTCGGCTCCTCGGAGCCCTTCGTGCAAGGGTATTTGTACTGGTCATACCCCGGATGCTACGAACGACACATGGTGTCGATCATGTCCATGAGTGCCCCGATGATCATGACGATCGCGGCGAGCCAGCGCCAGGGGTAACCCGCGGGCCCGGCCGGACGGTCGGTAACGACAGCCTGACTGGTCATCTTGTCCACTCCTTGAACAGTGTTCGTCTAACGAACGTCGTTCTATCATGGACCATCGATCGAGTCAACGCCGTTCGATAGTGGTACCGTGTTCGAGAAATGTGGAGGAGAGCCCCGATGGCTGACACGGAAATCCCGGCGCCGCCGTGGCAGCGGCTGCCCGACCGGGGATCCAGGCGCCGCCGTGAGCCGATCAGCCGGGAGGCGATCGTGGCGGCCGCGATCAAGTTGCTCGACAGCGAGGGCCTGGCCGCGCTGAGCATGCGGCGGCTCGCCGAGGAACTGGGCACCGGCGCGGCGTCGCTGTACTGGCATGTGGGCAGTAAGGATGGCCTGCTGGACCTGGTGCTCGACCAGATCATCGGCGAAGGGCGGATACCGGATCCCGATCCGCCCCGGTGGCAGGAGCAGTTGAAGGAGGTCGCGCGGGAGCACCGTCGCGTCTCGCTGCTTCATCCGTACGTGGTGCGAATATCGCTCGGCCGTATTCCGATGGGGCCGAACGCGCTCCGCTACTCGGAGCGCGTGCTCGCGATCCTCCGGGCCGGCGGCCTGCCGCCGCGGCTGGCGGTGCAGGGATACCTGCTCCTCATGTCCACCGTGAACGGCTTCACAGTGGACGAAACCGGCGTGGATGACGAGCCGGCCGGCGATCATCGAGCGGACGACGCGGCCGGCCGTCAGGAGGCCGCCAACATGGCCCGCGACTACATCGCGTCCCTCCCGGCCGGGTCCTTTCCCACCATGACCGGCCTCGCCGATGAGTTCGCGTTCTCCGATGCCGACGAGCGCTTCGATCTGCTCATCGACATCTTCGCCGACGGCCTGGCGCGTCACGCCCAGGGGGGAAGCACCACAGTACGTTCGTGATGATGGTCTTTATTACGGGTTTATTTGTCCCTCAACAGCCGGGGTGGGTACCGTCACTTGGGTGACCAGCGATTCAGGTGACACCCGGTCGTCCGGCCCGTGGTACGCGTCCGACCCCTCGACCTCGCCCTTCCCGGCGGTTGGCTCCGAGCCGCCGAGGTACGGCCGGCCGAGGCGGCAGCAGAGGCGGCGCAGGCAGCGCAAGGGCATGATCGCCCTGATCGCGGCGGCCGTCGCCGTCGTGGCGGCGATCGCGGCGGTCATCGTCGTCGTGGTGCTGCCCGGCGGCAGCACGAACACCACCGGCTTCGTGCCGACCGGGAGTTCACCTGACCAGGACGCCCAGCAGATCACCAGCGCGTTCCTGACGGCATGGACGGCCGGTGACCTCGCCCAGGCCGCCCGCTACACCGATCACCCCGCCGCCGCACAGACCGCGCTGGCCGGCTACCAGAAGTACCTGCACCTGCGGAAGCTGACCGGCGCCACGCAGAGCGCCACCGCGGCGTCGGGCAGCGGGACCCGCGAGTCGGTCCAGTACTCGCTCAACGCCAAGGTGGCGACGTCGGACGCCGCCACGGCGATGTCCGGTACCTGGAAGTACACCTCATCGCTGGTCGCCTACCAGCAGAAGAACTCACAGGTGTGGTACATCGCCTGGGCGCCCGACGTGATGGCGCCGAACCTCACCGCCACCACCCATCTGGCGGCCGTGTCCGTGGCTCCTCAGGTCGTCGGCGTATCCGACGCGAACGGAAACGACCTCACTTCGTATAAGGACGCCGGGCTCACCAACATCGCGAGCGACATGATGAAGCAGGCGCCCCCCGGAAAGGGCACGCCCGGCCTCTACGTCGAGATCCAGACCGCCAAGGGCCAGCTGGTGCAGAACAGCCAGGCGGTGGTCATCGCGCCGAACAATATCCCGAGCCTCACCACCACGATCGACCCGAACGCCGAGTCCGCCGCGCGCAGCGCCGTCGCCATGCGCCACAACAGCGCCATGGTCGTCATCCAGCCGTCCAGCGGCAAGATCCTCGCCATCGCCAACAACGCGGGCTTCAACGACTTCGCGCTCACCGCCCAGGTCGCGCCCGGCTCGACGATGAAGGTCATCACCTCGACGGCACTGATCAGCTCCGGAGTGCTCTCCGCGTCCAGCGGCGTCGCCTGCCCCGCGGCGTACACCGTGCAGGGCATCACCTACCACAACGACAACAACGAGACATTGCCGGCCGGCACCCCGTTCCTCACCGACTTCGCCCAGTCCTGCAACAACGCGTTCACCACGCAGTGGCCGCACCTGTCCGGGATGCTGGCTCGCACCGCCAAGCAGTACTACGGCCTCAACCAGAACTGGAACATCGGCATCGGCAGCCTGTCGGCCAGCTACTTCAACGCCCCGGCCAGTGCCAGCGGCTCGGAACTGGCGCAGGAGGCGTTCGGCGAAGGGTCGCTCGTCGCGTCGCCGCTGGCGATGGCTTCGGTGGCGGCCACCGTCGACAGCGGTTCGTTCAAGCAGCCGGTGCTGATACCCGGAATCAAGCAGGTGACCGCCACCCCGCTACCGGGCAGCACCGACTCCCAGCTGAAGCAGATGATGCGGGCCGTCGTCACCAGCGGGACCGCCGCCGGGATCGGCTTCGGGCCGAACGTCTACGCCAAGACCGGAACCGCCGACATCCAGGGCCAGGAGCAGCCCAACAGCTGGCTCATCGCCTTCGACCCGACCAAGGACGTCGCCGTGGGCTGCCTGGTCGTCAACGCCGGATACGGCGCCCAGTTCGCGGGCCCCGAAGTCAAGTCCTTCCTAGACAAGTACTAACCCAGCCTCGTCCGCTCGCCTGTCCCCGCCCTGTCCGGCAGCCCCGCTCCCGTCCGCCGGCCTGTCCCCGCCCCGTCCGGCGCTCTCGTCCGTCGGCCTGTCCCTGCCCCGTCCGGTACTCCCGTCCGCCGTGCTGTCCCTGCCCCGTCCGGCACTCCCGTCCGCCGGCCTGTCCCTACCCCGTCCGGCAGCCCCCCGCGCCCGTCCGGTACCTCGTTCGCCGGCCTGCCTCGCTCGGCAAGTCCGCGCCCCGTCCGTCCCCCGTCCGACCCGTCGCCCCGCGCCCCCTACCCCTGCCCGGTCGGCCCATAAGCCGACATTTCATGACACGTCCCCGAGACGCTTAACGCTACAGATGTTCGTGTGGCGGACCGCCCCACAAAAGGTACGTAACGGACGGGAGATGGGCGCTCCGCCACACGAAGACACCTGTAGTGTTACCAGTGTTGTTTGAGTGGTTAATGGGATAACGGCTTCCCTGCCCCGGCCCCTCTTGTCGCGCCGCCGCGCGGGTCGGTCCTTGGTCGTGATGGTGAGCGAGAACTCGTTCTAAATCGGGAGCCCTCAATGAAGCTGAATCGTCTCAGCATGTGGTACATCGAGCGAGTTAGGGCTTGCTCAGAGTAGATAGAACGTGTTCTAGTTTGTTCAGCGAGCGGGCCAGCAACCAAGGCGAAAGGGAGCATGGCACATGATCAATACCGGAATCCGGCGGCTTCTGTCCGGGTTTGCGGCCGTGGCCACGGTCGGCGCAGTCGCCGTGATAGGTTCGGCGCCGGCCCACGCCGACACGATCACCGCCACCACCACCTGCACCAACCCGTACACCGCCGCGCAGGCGGGGCCTTCGTCCTTCGATGTCGAGATCCCGTCGACCGCCGTCGTCGGGAACACGGTGGACGTGACGGTCTCGTTCGTGTTCACCAACAATTCCGGTTATGACCTCAGCGACGCCAACAGCTTCACTCAGGCGATCGCGACCACCGGCACCGCCGAGAACCCGGTCACGGTGACGGCCGGCTCACAGGGCGCCGTCCCGAACGGCTCCTCCGTCACGGTCACCGAATCCGGGACCTGGACCCCCGACCAGGCCGGCACCGCGACGTTCACCCTTGGCGACTTCTCGTTCAACATCGTGGCCTTCGGGATCACCATCCCGGTCAGCTGTAGTTTCGACTCGACGCCGCCTGCCGTCAGCAGTGTGGTGACCTCATCCTGACGGGCCTTGCGGGGCGGTGGCCCCCTGCCCCCGTTCTTTCGGGGGCAGGGGGCCACCGCCCCTGGCGGCAGAGCGGAAACGCTCTCAGCCCACGTCGACGATAAAGCTGCCGGTGGCGATCCTGCCGTGATAGATCACGGTGGCCCTGACGGTCGCCGGCCCGGCGCCGACGGCGCGGATGACCTCGCCGTCGTGGGTGATCTGAACCACGTCGGGGCGGTCGCTGGCATAGCGCACGATCATCCCCGCGGGCAGCGGGGTGCTCTGTCCCTTCGTGATGTAGCCGTAAAGGCTCTGGTCGCTCAGCGAGACGGTTACCTGCGGGACGATCGTGGCTCCGACCGGGAAAAAGACCCGCTGCGCGACGTCGTTCGCCGCGTCGCCGGGCATGACCGGCTGGACGGTGACGGTTTGCGGCGCCGGCCGCAGCGCGCCGGTGACGTTGATCATCACCTGCTGCGCGATGTCCGAGCTCGACGTGCCGAGCTGGAGCCCGTAGCGGCCGTCGTCGACCTGGTAACGGTTCGTGGTCTCGTTGAAGAAGGCCAGGTCGGCAGCCTTGACCGTGAACGTGATGTGTCGTGTCTGGCCCGGGCCCAGGAAGACCTTCTGGAAGCCCTCCAGCCGTTTGGCCGGCCGTTGCAGCGCCGCGGGAGCGTCGGGCGTTGAGGCGTACAGCTGCGCCACGGTGGCGCCCGCTACCGGGCTGGTGTTAGTGACTTCCGCGCCGACGGTCACCGACCCGTTGGCGTCGACCTCGGTGCGGTCCGCGCTCAGGTGCGAGTACCTGAAGGCCGCGTAGCTCTGCCCGTAGCCGAACGGCCAGCTCACGTCTCCGGTGAAGTACATGTAGGTCCGGCCGTCGGTCGTGGCCGTCGGACGGATGTTGTAGTCGGTGGTGGGCGGGATCTGGTTTACGTTCGCGTACCAGGTGAATGGCAGGTGGCCGCTGGGGTTCACCTTCCCGAGCAGGACATCCGCCAGGGCGGCGCCCTGCCGCTGGCCGTTGTAGGAGCTCCACAGCAGAGCCGGCGTGGTAGCCAGGAACGGGCTGGTGTCCACCTCGCCCATCGTCTCCAGGTAGGCGATCGTGTGCGGGTTGGCCGCCTCGACCTGCTGGATCATGGCGGCCTGCGCGCCCGGCAGCGCCAGCGTGCTGCGGTCGACGCCCTCGGTGCCGGTGGTGTTGTCCGTTGCCGCGACGACCACCACCGCGTCGTAATTCTTGGCCGCCGCCACCGAGGCCGGGTCCACCGTGGTCAGCGTCGCCGCGGTCGTGCCGCCGGTGACGCCCGGGTAGAAGTCCACCTGCGCGTTCGGGTTGATCGCCTGCACCGCGGCCTTGATGCCCGTGTAGGCATCGACGTTGTTCGCCGCGCCGGCGGCCGCCTGGAGGCTGGCGTATCCGCCGAGGAACAGCGATTGCGGGTGGGCGAAGTAGCCGATGACCGCGAGCTTGTACGGCCCTGAGGATGGGATCTTCAGCGGGAGCAGTCCGGAGTTCTTCAGCAGCACCAGGCTCTGGTCGGCGCTTTGCTGGGCCTGCTCCAGTCGCTGCGGAGTTTCGGTGATCGCGTTGTTGGCGTTGCTGTTGACCCAGGTGACTCCGCCGAGCGCCTTCCGCGCGGCCGCGACCCACGGCACCATGGATTCGGAGTCGAACTCGCCGGTCTCGATGCGGGCGGTGAACAGCCGGACGACGGAGGTGTCGACGTCGCCGATGTTGTAGGTGTCGGTCAGCGTATGGATGTTCTGAGTGAGAGCCGTCGGGATGGTGTTGCCGTAACCGAAGCTGTCGTGGAAGCCGGCGTTGCAGTCTAGGTCTTCGCCCGCCGAGTTGGCGTACGCGGCCCGTGTGAACTGGTCCACCGGGACAGTGGAGTTCGGCGGGGTCCAGTTGTGATAGTGCTGCATGACGTAGATCGCGTCGCAGTCAGACGTGAAGTACCCGTTGAAGCCGAACGTCTCCCGTGCCATCTGCTGGTTGAGCTGGACGTTCGCGGGTGACGGAGTGCCGTTGACTTCGTTGTAGGAGCTCATGATCGAGCCCGGGTGGCTCTGCGCGATGATGCTGGCGAACTGCGCGGTGTAGTACTCGCGCAGGTTCCGCTGGTCCATGTCGGAGCTGCCGGTCAACCGGGTATTTTCGGTGTTGTTGGCGGCGTAGTGCTTCAGGGTGGTGATGGCCTGGTAGTAGCCGTTCGCCGACTTCGGCAGCTGCCCTGTCTGCGTCTCACCCTGGACGCCGTCGACGTACTGGGAGGCCAGGTCGGCGGTGAGCGTGGGGTCCTCGCTCCAGGTCTCGTCGTTGCGTCCCCAGCGCGGATCACGGGAAAGGTTCACGGTGGGGGCATAGAAGTCGAGGTTCTCGGTGTTCCCCGGCGCGACCTCGCGCGCCTCAGCACCGATCTGACGGGCCTCCTGATATACGAGCTGCGGGTTCCAGGTGCTGCCCATGGCCAGGTCTGTCGGGTAGACCGTCGTGTTGGTCAAGATCGAGGCGTTGCCGGTCGGTTTGGTGCTCAGGAAGCTGACGCCGTGGTTGGATTCATTCCACCAGCCCCATGCGGCCACGCCGAGGCGGGGGATGGCGGGGGCCTGATTGCTGTCCATCTGCTGGGCCTTCTCCGCCGTGGTCATGCGGGAGACCAGATCGGCGGCGCGCTCAGCCGGGGGGTAGGCCGGGTTCAGATATATCGGCGTAGCCGAGGCGGTGGCGTGTGCCAGCGTGGACGCCGCGGAGGAGCCGGTACGTGTCGCAGTGGACGCGGCGGTACGTGTCGCAGTGGACGCGGCGGAAGAGCCCGTCCCGGCGAGCGAGGCCGCCGCTAGCGCGGCGACGCCAATGGCGACCGCTGGCAGGCTGAAACGTTTCGACGCTCTCATCAGGCCTCTTCTCGTTCTTAAATCGGCACGAATACGCACGCGGCTAAATTAGTTTCGAAAATTGTCGAAAGTCAAGGATTGGTGTCGGATAATGACGGAACACGTTTGCGGCTGCACCCGGGCGCTTCCTGCCTCTCTGTGGCTCGGCGTTTCCTGTCCTCCCGCCAGCCAGCTTGCCGCTTCCCGCTTCCCGCTTCCCGACTCCCGTCGGCCCGCCGCCTCCTACCGCCCCGTCGGCCCGCTGTGGCACTTAGCACCCACATGTCACCCGCTACAGCCAATGCTGATGAATTAAGCCGTCTGGGCAGCCGCCACTGTCCGGTCAGGCCGCGATTGGCGTGGTAGATTTCCGCCTCATGGAAACTTTCGCACTATAGTGCGAAAAGTTTCCACAGAGTGGAAAGGAACCGCGCAACCTATGAATCTGTGCCCGGCAAATCCGGATATGAGCGGTACACGGCGTGCCGCGAGTTGAACCGCGAGCACGGGCCGCGGGCGTGGGGTGTCAGTGCAGGACGGCTGCTATGGCGTCGTGCAGTGAGGTTGTGGGCTTGCCCACAACCTCACTGCCGATGACACCCTCGGCGGTCGCGTCATCATCGGCGGTCGCGTCGTGCGGCGCCAGTCAACGGTTACCAGGTGCCGCGCGCAGCGGCTCTGACCTCGCGGGTCCACGCCTGGGCGCCGGCTTGGATGGCGTCCCACGGGCTGCCCAGGGGAGGGGTGTAGGACAGGTCCAGATCGCTGAGGGCGTCGATGGTCATGGCGTGGAAGATGGCGGTGGCGGCGATGTCGATCCGTTTGGCGATCTCCGCGTCTTTGTGACCGAACAGCTGCACGCCGAGAAGCCGGCCGGTCGCGCGGTCACCGGTGAACCGCATCGCGATGCGGTGGCTGCCCGGATAGTAGGCCTTGTGATCATCGGCGCCGGAGGCGACGGTGACGGGATCGTACCCGGCGGCGCGGGCTTCGTGGTCGCGCAGCCCGGTGCGCGCGGCGGCCTCGTCGAAGATCTTCACGACCTGGGTGCCGAGGCTGCCGGCGAACTCACGGGTGCCGCCGCAGGCGTTCTCCCCGGCGACCCGGCCCTGCTTGTGTGCGGTGGTCCCGAGCGGCAGGTAGGTCTCGCCGATCAGCCGGTGGTGGGTGATGACACAGTCCCCGGCAGCGTAGATATCCGGCAGCCCGGTGCGCATCTGCCGGTCGACGGCAATGGCGCCGCGGGCGCCGACCCTGGCACCGGCGCTGACCGCCAGCTCGACCTCGGGGCGGACGCCGGTCACGACCAGGACCAGGTCAGCGGCCCGGGTGACCGGCTCCCCGGCGGCCGTCACGGCCTCGACGCGCAGCCGCTCCGGCTCACCTGGCGCTGCCTTCTCGATCGCGTGGACCGTAGTGCCGGTGAGTACCTCGACCCCGCGGCCGGCCAGTTCGGCATGCACGAGGGTGCCGAGTTCCGGGTCGACAGTGGGCAGTACCTCGGGCAGCTGCTCCATCTGGGTGACCCGTAGGCCCCGGGTGGTCAGCGCGTCGGCCATTTCCAGGCCGATGTACCCGGCGCCCACGATGACCGCGCTGGCGGGCGCGGCCCGCTCCAGGGTGCGCATCAGGGCGAAGGTGTCCCCCATGGAGTGCAGCAGGTGCACCCCGCCAGCCGGGCCGAGAGTGTCCAGCCCCGCAAACCGCGGACGAACCGGGACCGCGCCGGTGCCTATGACCAGCTTGTCGTAGCTGATCACTTCCTCTCCGTCATCACCAGCGGTGCCGGTGACCAGCAGCTTGCGGGCGGCCACGTCGATCCGCCGCGCGGTGGTGTCCAGTCGCAGCCGCATCC
Source organism: Streptosporangiaceae bacterium (assembly GCA_019245115.1). Classification (GTDB taxonomy): domain Bacteria; phylum Actinomycetota; class Actinomycetes; order Streptosporangiales; family Streptosporangiaceae; genus JAFARZ01. The sequence goes on from JAFARZ010000323.1 coordinate 8,888, forward strand.
CGGCCATCTCCAGGTCCGTGATGGTGCGGTGGGCCAGGTTCTGCCAGCGGGGGACCTCGCCGGAGACGTAGTAGGGAATGCCGCAGATGGAGAAGTTCGGGTAGGCGTCGGCGGCCACCACCGTCACGTCCGCGCCGGGGTCCACCTCGCGTGCCCGCAGCGCGGCGCTGATCCCGGCGTCACTGCCCCCGACGGCGACCATGTGCATGTCCGGTCACCTTCCCTTTCCTGGCTAGCTGGCGGGCCCGCCCGGCACCCGCGCCCGCCCGTACTGCTGCGGCGCCGTTTGCGCTCTCGTGCGGGACGACGACCTCGGCGGCCTGGGCCGGGGTTAGCGCGGGATACAGGAACCGGATGATGGCCACCCCGGCGATGCCGCCGCCAATCTGGGCGGCGATGAACAGCGGAGCCGAGGACGGCGCGATCCCCGCGAAGCTGTCCGAGAACATGCGGCCGATGGTGATCGCGGGGTTGGCGAAGCTGGTCGATGCGGTGAACCAGTACGCCGCGCCGATATACGCGCCGACCGCGGCCGGAGCACTCGCTGCCCGCCCGGCGCGGGCCAGCGCGAAGATGACCAGCACCAGCCCGGCGGTGGCGATCACCTCCGACAGCGCGTGCGCCCCGCTCGCCCGGTGCTTGACCGAGATCGACACCGCGGCCTGGGCGAACATCAGGTTGGCGGTGACCGCCCCGGCCAGGCACCCGCTCACCTGGGCGGGCAGGTAGGCTGCCGCATCCCGCCACGACAGCCCGCCGAGCGCCGCGTCGGCGAATGAGACGACCGGGTTGAAGTGCGCGCCAGACACCGGCCCGAACATCAAGATGATCGCGAACAGCCCAGCCGCGGTGGCAGCGGAGTTCTCCAGCAACTCCAGCCCGGTAGCACCCGGGGACAGCCGCTGCGCGGCGATCCCTGACCCGATCACGATCGCGGCCAGGAACGCGCTGCCCAGGAACTCCGCCGTGAGGCGGCGGGACAGGCGGCGCAACGGAACGGGTGCGCTGGTCACCGGGTCATCTTGATCCCGGCCTGCTGATCAGCGGCGTCAGCGCCGCAGCACCGCTGGGTCTGCCCGGAGGCTGAAGCGCCGTGGGCAGAATCCAGTTCGGCGGCCGCCGCGTCCCAGCTCCGGCTGCCGCCGTCGCCCCAGAAGGTCTGGCTGTCCTCAACGACGGTGTAAATCTCCCACCGCTCGCCGCTGGGCGCGCCCTTCACCCAGAACTTGTCCTGCCGGGCGTAGCAGCAGGTCGTGTCCCGTTCCTCGACAGCGGCCAGGCCCGCCGCGGCAAGCCGGCCCTGCTCGGCTTCCACCGCGTCCGTATCGGCGACCTCGACGCCGAGGTGGTTCAGGGTGCCGCCCTGGCCGGGATTCTCAAGCAGCACCAGCTTCAGCGGCGGGGAGGCGATGGCGAAGTTGGCGTAGCCGGGCCGCACCTTGGTCGGCTCGGCACCGAGCAGCTTGGTGTAGAAGACGATGGACTCGCCTAGGTCATCGACGTTCAGGGCGAGCTGCACGCGACCAGGCACGGGAACCTCCAGATATAGATAACCGTCGATGTCTATCGCCAGCCAAGTCTGGCATAGACATCGATGAACGTCAATATAGACGTACGCCAAGGTCTCCTGCCCAGCCGCCACTGTCCGGGGATGACACGACTGGCGTGGTGAATTTACGCCTCGTGGTGACTTTTCAGCACCATGTGAACGTTCCGAAACAAATCGAGTCTGCGGCGTGTCGTGGCGGGTGCCGATTTTGTCCGGATATGGCCGTTATGTGACGGCGGCTGCGGTGGACGACGTGGAAGAAAAGGGCTTCGCGGAGGATAGGGCGCCGGTTTCCGGCACCTTTTCTTCCAAAGGGCTCTTTTCTTCCCACTGAAGGATGCTCATGTGTCCGCTATGTATCG
>JAFARZ010000382.1 GCA_019245115.1 Streptosporangiaceae bacterium
CCTCGTCATCACCCTGTTCCGGATACAAGGAGTAACCAAGTACACGGAGGAAACCCGCCGCAACGCCCAGAACCCCCGCCGCGCTCTCCAACTGCTGGACCTCTCACCAGGCTAAACATGCCCCGTGACTTTGACGAATCCCTGGGCAGGATGCCCGTAAGCAGTGCCGCCCGGTTGGGTTATGCGGCGGCCGCCAATCGTATGGAGATAGGCATACTCGCACGGCAAAGTCGTGAAAACCGTGATAACATGATTTTCATGAATATGAAGCGCACCCATAAGACGGGGGAAGTGGCCGAAGCTCTCGGGCTACGCTCAGCGACCGTCCAGATGTACGCCCGAAACGGCCGGATCCCCTTCGATACCACTCCGGGGGGCCATTACCGCTTCGATATTGATGAGGTCCGTGCCGCGCTGAACCTTCGCCGCAAGGCCGAGGTGGCTCCGCCGGGAAGGTTTCGTGGGACGAGGGGCTGGCTCGCGGATGCGCTTGAGCTCGAGGCGTGGGCTGACAGGATGCCCGCGAGGTATGAGCTGCCTGAATTGGTCCGCATTCTGGTGGCTGGTTCAGTGCGGGATCTGCGCGCAGTGGAATTCCGTGCAGCGGAGGGCTCCGGGACACGCGGGTGGGACGGCATCGTCGATGCCGTCCGAGGTAACAGCTGGGTACCCGAAGGCAAGTCGGTGTGGGAGATGGGCGCGAACGAAGACGTCACAAGGAAGGCGGACTCGGACTACGCCGAGCGTACAGAGGATCCGCTGGGCTTGGTCAAGTCCGAGACGGTCTTTGTCTTCGTCACTCCGCGCCGGTGGCCCAATCGGGATAGCTGGGCCACGGCCAAGCGCGCCGCGGGTGAATGGAAGGACGTCCGGGCCTATGATGCGGACTCCCTGGAGCTGTGGCTGGACGAGACGCCGGCTGCGCACGTGCGGATCACTGCAATGCTCGGGCGGGATCCCGACGGGGCGGCGGACGTGGAACGGGCGTGGAACGACTGGGCTGCAGGAACCGTCCCGCCGCTTCCTGTCGGCCTCGCGACAGCAGGCCGCATCGACCAAGTTGAGGAGATCCTTGAGTGGCTGCACAGCGAGCCGTCAGCCATCTCTGTGGTGGGTGACTCAGCGGATGAGTCATTCGCGTTTGTCGCCGCGTGCCTGCTGGGGCTGCGAGAGGACGAGCGTACCGCGTTGCTGTCCAGAGCGCTGGTCGTGCGGACGCCCGCGGCATGGGACGAGGTTCTCGCCCGGGCTGGCGCCGACAGCAGTCTCGTGCTGATTCCGGTCTTCCCGAATCCCGAGCCGCCTGAGGCGACGGATGCCGGGCACCGGGTGGCCGTGCCCGTCAGCCGTAATGTCGGCACCGTTGGCACGGTGGTTGCGCTTCCGCAACTGCGCGTCGAGCCCGCACGCGAGGCGCTGGTGGCTGCCGGGGTTTCCGAGCAGAAGGCAGGTGAGCTGGCACGGGTGGCACGCCGCAGCCTGCTGATGCTGCGGCGTCGGCTTGCCTCCAGCGGCAGAATGCTGCCGCAGTGGGCGCAGCCCGCGAACGGCGGTGAGCTTGTGCCGGTTGTCCTAGCCGGGGCTTGGCGGGAGGGCAACGAAGCTGACGAGCAAGTCCTCAGCAGGCTGGCAAGTCGGCCGTACGCCGAGGTCAGCTCACTGTGCACTCGCTGGGCTGCGGAGGAGGATATGCCCGTCCGCCGCGAGGGCCTTGTATGGTTTTGTGTCTCCAAGCCAGATGCATGGGACGTGCTCTCCCGCCTGGCCACGTCCGCTCATTTCATCAGGTTCCACAAGATCGCCACCGAAGTGCTCGGTACAGCCGATCCAGTCCTGGAGTTGGAGCCTGCACGCCGCTGGGCCGCGGGCGCGTTCGGCCCTTCTCTGCCGTGGTCGGCGCAGTTGCGTACCAGCATCGCCGAGACGGTCGCCGTAGTCGCCACGCAGGGCAGCGGGGAACTGGCCGGCGGAGGCACTGGCCAGGAGCTAGCGGACCGGATCGTCCGGGAAGTGCTGGAAGCGGCGAACGCCGACCGGTCCGGACAGCTGTGGTCGTCGCTATCGGACGTGCTGCCCACCCTCGCCGAGGCTTCCCCCTGGTTCTTCCTCGACGCCGTCGATACCGGGCTGGGCAGCGGCGGTCTGAGGGCCGTGTTCGACCCGGAAACCGAGAGCACCCCGTTCGCCTCGCCCACGCACACGGGCCTTCTATGGGCGTTGGAGGCACTTGCCTGGTCACCGGAATACCTGGGGTCGGCGGCCCTGGCGCTCGCGCGGCTTGCCCAGATAGATCCCGGCGGGCGCTGGACCAACCGCCCTGACCGCAGTCTTAACCAGATCTTCCTGCCCTGGCGCCCGCAGACCACCGCCACCCGCGAAGAACGCCTCGCTGTCGTGGATATGTTGCGCCGTGAGACGCCAGACATCGCGTGGCCCTTCACGGGCGGCTTGTTGCAGACCCCGCATTCGGTCAGCTATTTCTCCTACAAGCCGCGCTGGCGTGAAGGGCAGCCCGACGATGAACCCGCCCAGATGAGCGCGGCTGAATGGGTCTGGTATACCGAGGCGATCACGGGGCGGCTGCTGGAGGACGCCGGGATGGACGGTCAGCGCTGGGCGGACCTGGCGGCCTGGCTCCCGTACCTGCCGCTAGCTCAGCATGAGCTGATTCTCGACCGCCTTCGTGCCCTGGATCCGGCCTCGTTCGCGGACGCGGATCGCGCTGCGGTGACTGATGCACTGCGCACCCTCGTGCGTGATCACCGTCGTTTCCCTGATGCCCGGTGGGCGATGCCCGCCAACTTGGTCGACCGGATAGCGGAGCAGCTGAGCCGCTTCGAAGACGAAGATGACGCCCCGGATGCAGCATGGCTATTCGCCCGCTACGTCGAACTGCCCGGACCATGGAAGGATATCGAGGCGGAGCAGCGGACCATCGAGCAACTCCGCGAGACTACCGTCCGGACTCTGCTGGCTAACGGCGGACTCGACGCGTTCTGGGAACTGGCCGAGCACTGCGAGGCACCGGACGTGCTTGGCTGGACAGCGGGCCACGTCGAGGCGGCCATGGCCGACAGTATGGTCGCTGAGCTGGACTCCGCCAATCGAGCACGATGGCAAGCGGCCAGAGGATGGGTTGCCGGCCGGTTCGCCGCCGCGGGCTGGCCGTGGGCAACGCCGTACCTGGAGACCGCCAGGACTTGGCCCGCGTCACGGGTCGTGGGCTTCCTCCTTGCTATCCACCCGGACGGCCGGGCATTTGACTGGGCCGATCAGTTCGGAGCCGTGGTACGGGAACGCTACTGGGAAAACGTCCAGCCGCTCCTTATCCGCGACAACGCTGACCGTGAGCGTGCTGCTCGCACGCTCGTGGAATTTGGTCACGCGGTCAGCGCCCTCGGCGTACTCACGATGATCATCCGCCAGGGCCCGGCGGATCCCGAGCTCATCATCCACGCCCTGGAGGAGGCCAATCCTGACCCCGATCTGAGGGGTAATGCCTTGACGATGTTTGTGTACCACGTGACCAGCCTGCTCGACTATCTTGAGAGCCGGCCCGATGCCGACCGGCATCGCCTGGCCATGATCGAGTGGCGTTACCTGCCGGTCCTGGAGTCACGGCAGCGGCCCGCCAGGGTTCTGCACCAGGAACTTGCACAGGACCCGCAGTTCTTCACCGAAGTCATCGGGATGGTCTTCCGCCCGGAGCAAGACGCCCAGGATCAGCACGTCACCGAAGAGGAACGCCACCGGGCCATCCTGGGCTACCAGCTCCTGCAGTCCTGGCGCACGGTTCCCGGTACCCTCGGCGACTCCGGAACTTCCGAAAGCCCGGATCTGGCACAGTGGGTCAGCAGCGCGCGTGCCCTGCTCACCCAGCGCGGCCTCCTCCGCTCTGGAGACCGTTTCATCGGCCAGATCCTGAGCCAGATACCCGAGGATTCCGACGGAACCTGGCCGGGCCAGCCTGTGCGCGAAATCATCGAGGCCAGCCGGAGCCAGGACATCGAGCAGGGGATCGACATTGCGATCTTCAACGGCCGGGGCGTTACATGGCGCGGCATGGACACAGGAGGCCAGCCCGAACGGGCGCTCGCGGACAAGTACCATGTCTACGCGCAGCGCACCGGAACCCAGTGGCCTCGTACCCGGCGGATGCTGCAGCGCATGGCCGAGAACTGGGATCGCAGCGCCCGCCAAGAAGACCAGCTCGCCGCGATCCGGGAGGACTTCTGGTCCTAGGAAGCGCGCCCGGCAGCGGCTTGTGCCACCGCCCACCGCCGAAGGGCCAAACCCCCAGCGTGATCCTGTGGCCAGGATGGCGTCTCTCATCCCTTCGGTCGCCGCGCCTCGGCATCCGTGCTCCAGTCTTTCCAGACCACACGGCACGTCGTGCCCAACAGCAGTCGTTCGCCGAATCGGTGGCCAATAGCCTGCACACCGTGACCCTGCTGGAGCGGAAACCTGCGCTATTCGAGAGCCTGGCGTTCCCGCGGAAGCGTTTTCCTCTGGGGAACTTCTCAAAAACATCAGCGACCTTAGTCGTATGCCGTTCCGGGAGAATGTCAGTGGTCGCCACTAGTATCGAACACATGACAGAACTCCTGGAGTCAGCCAGCAGTGCTCCCGATCCGTTCGAGGCGCTGGAGGCGGCGCCGCTGCCCACCGAGCGGCTGGAGGCGGAGCTGTGCGCCCTGGCCGGGCACATCACCGCCGCCACCTGCC
>JAFARZ010000074.1 GCA_019245115.1 Streptosporangiaceae bacterium
ACCGCCCAGAGGATCCGCCGCGGCGTGCACAAGAGCGTGCAGGCCCTCGAAGCCGACATCCGCGACTGGATCAACAGCTGGAACCAGAATCCACGGCCCTTCACCTGGACTAAGACGGCCGAACAGATCCTGGACTCACTGGCAAAATATATAGCGAAGATTTCAGGCGCGGCATACTAGGCCAGCGGGGGCTGCCTGTGGTATTGCTGCCCGGCAAGCTGGCGGTGTTCCTGGGCGGTGTGCCAGTACCAGGCTGCTTCCTGCCGGTACTCGCCCTTGCCGATGTGGTCGGCGCTGGCGAGTTGCTCGTAACCCACGGCGCACTGTTCCAGGGCTTCGGCGGCGCGCAGTAGGGCCAGTGTCGCCCGTTCGGCTGCTTCGGCGGCCAGGATGCGGGCTTCCCCGGCATGCGCGGCCGAGCGTTCGGCGTGTTCCCGGCCCGTCGGCTGCGGCTCGCCGGCCGCTGCGCTGAGCTGTTCCAGCCGCTGGGCGATCTCCGCGGCCCGGGCCGCTGCCTGGTGGGCTCGCCGCCCGGCGCGGGCCGCGGCGTCGGCCGCCCCGCCCGGCACGACCTGATGTGCGGGCGGGGGCTCGTCGTATGGCAGCGCCTCCCGCGCCGTCAGCCACCGGTTCCATGCGGCAGCCGCGGCGGCATCAGGTAGCCCCAGCAACGCGGCGAGAGCTTCATCGCTGACCCCGGCCCCGCGCGCGGCATCGAATGCCTGGGCCTCCAGCCGGTCCAGACCAAGCCGCGCCGCCTGGAGCAGCACCAGCGCCGGCCCGGCGCTGTCTGTCTCGCCGTTGCCGGTGGCCGTGATCGCACGCCTGATCGCCTCTATGTCCGGTATGGGCTGTTTATCCAGCTCCCACAGCAGCCGCTCTATTCCGCTGGCGTATTGCTCGTTCAGCTGCCTGCGGGCGGCGGAGACGGCATCCGGCGGCGGGGCAGGCGGTGCTAGCGGCCTGGCATCACGACCTGTCCGCGTATCGCGGCCAGGCTCATCGTGCCCGGCTGAGTCGGCGGCACTGAGCAGGCGGGTTGCCTGCATCAGGGTCAGGGCACGCCGGACCGGCGCGGTGAGTCCGGTGAGGCGGAAGCCGATCCCGGCGGCGGTGGCCTGCTGCTGCGCGTGCCGTAGCACGCGCCTCCCGGCACAGTCGCAGAAGGTCACCGCGCTCAGGTCGACAGTCATCCGCACGGGGCGATCCCGCATGCACTGGTCTACCGCGGCGGCCGCGATGCTGATCGTGGTGAGGTCGATCTCACCGGCCAGTCGCAGCACCGCGTCCTCGCCCGCGCTGGCCAGCAGGACACGCAGCCGCGACTGCGCTGACCCGTTCCCGGCTTGAGCTGGTTGCCGTGCTGGCCATGGTCCGGGTGCGGGCTCGCCGCGCACCGCCAGGGTCTGGTCAGCGCCCGTCAGTTCCAGGATCCGGGCAACCGTCGGCTGCGGGTGCAGCACTTCGAGCTGCCCGCCTCGGTCTCGCACGGAGCGGGCGGCTATTACCAGGGCGGCGACCGTCGCGGAATCGGCGAACCGGAGCCGGGACAGGTCCACTGTCACGAGCCGGGGCCCGGGCTCTATTTGCTCTATTTGCTCTATTTGCTCGTCCAGGGCGCTGTTCAGCTGGGCGAGGGTGGTCAGGTCAGCCTCGCCGGCCAGTATCAGCACCGGCCCCGATCCGCCGTCGGCGAAGGAGATGTCAAGCATGTTCCCGGCACCGTTCCTGGCGGCAGGTCCGCAGCGGGCAACCGGCCGTGCTGGGCCAGCGGCACGGGCCGGCGCGGTGGGGATCCCCGGATGCAGTTATGATGCGGAAGACCCTTTGAGTGCCATCAAACATCGCCAGATCCTCTTCAAGTTCTGGGCATACACTCCGGATGCTACGCTTCAGTGGCGATTTTAGCACCACCCTGAAGAGGTTTTGTTGAGGAGTCGGCCACCCTAGGAGTTAGTCTTGTTCAGCGCCGAGCCGGACCCTGAGATGTCGCGAGAGTGCTCATGACCTGGCCCGACCGCCCGGCGACGGGGGACCGGCCGGTCTACAGCATCAGCGCGGTGGCGAGGATGCTGGACGTCCCGGTCGCCACGCTGCGGACCTGGGAGGACAGGTACCAGCAGGTGGTGCCGGCCCGTAATGCCAGCGGGCACCGGCTGTACAGCAGGCGACAGGTCGAGCAGCTCCGGTTCGTCCGCGCGCAGATGAGCGAGGGCGCCAGCGTGGCGGACGCGCACCGGCTGCTGGCTGAGCGGGCCGAGACCGGGCAGCCGTTGTCGGCGGTGTCAGCGCGGCCAGCGCCCCGGCTGCTCATCCAGCTCGCCGAATCCGATGCCTACGCCGCGGAATTCGCGGAGTTCTTCCTCAAGACCGAGGGATTCCAGGTCGAGGTGACGCTGACCGAGGCCGCCGCCCGGGAGGCATTCACCGTGGCCAATCCGGCGGTGGTGATCGTCGAGGTGCTCATTTCCGGCGGGGCCGGCCTGGAACTGTGCCGCTACTTCCGCGAACAAGCCAGCGTGGCGATCGTGGTGGTGTCGGCGGTAGAGGTCATGGACGCGGCGATCGACGCCGGCGCGGACGCGTTCTTGCGCAAGCCGCTCGATCCCCTCCAGCTGGTGTCCACGGTCCGGGACCTGCTCCGGTCCAGTGCCGTGCTCGCCGGGCAGGAACGCTGATGGACGACGGCCGTCTGCGCAGCGGGCACCGGTCCCTGGATGAGATCCTGGGCGGCGGCCTGCCGGGCAACGCGATCACCGTGATCATGGGGCTGCCCGGCACCGGCAAGACCATCCTCGCCCAGCAGTACACCTTCCACAACGCCCGCCCGGACCGGCCCGCCGTCTACTTCTCCACCTTGTCCGAGCCGCTGGAGAAGATCGTCCGCTTCGGGCAGACTCTGGAATTCTTCGACGCCGCCGCGATCGGCAGGTCCGTGTTCTACGAGGACCTGGGCCAGGTCATAGGCCAGGAAGGGCTCACCGGCGTGGGTGAGCGCGTCGCCGGGGTCCTGCGGGAACGGCAGCCCGGCCTGATCATCATCGACAGTTTCAAGGCCCTGCACGCCCTCCCCGGCGGGGACCCGGAGTTCCGGCGGTTCCTGCACCAGCTCGCCGGCCGGCTGACCGCCTTCCCCGTCGCGTCGCTGTGGATCGGCGAATACGAGGCAGCCGACATCGCCGTATCTCCCGAATTCGCGGTCGCCGACGCGATCCTGCAACTGACCACCGTCCCGTTCGGGCAGCGGGAACTACGCTCGCTGCACATCAGGAAGCTCCGCGGCAGCGGCTTCTCCTCCGGCCAGCACGGCTACCGGCTCACCCCGCAGGGCCTGCGCCTGTTCCCCCGCCTGGCCGACATTCCCATCCCTGGCGGCTACCAGCTGGGCGAGGACCGGATCACCGTCGGCATCCCGGCGCTGGACTCGATGCTGGGCGGCGGCCTGTGGCCCGGGTCCGCCACGATGATCGCCGGGCCCTCCGGCGCCGGCAAGACGATCATGGGGCTGCATTTCCTCTACGGCGGCGCCAGCCACGGCGAGCGTGGCATCATCGCCACCCTGCAGGAAAACCCCACCCAGCTCCGCCGGATGCTCGGCGGCCTCGGCTGGCCATCTGACCACCCCGATGTCGAGGTCATGTACCGCTCGCCAGTCGACATCTACATCGACGAATGGGTGCATGACCTGCTGCAGGCCGCCGAGAAGCATCAGGCACGGCGGGTGGTCATCGACAGCCTGGCCGACTTGCAGACGGCGGCCATCGACGACACCCGGTTCCGCGAGTTCATGTACTCCCTTGTGCAGCGGTTCTCCCGGCAGGGCATCAGCCTGCTCATCACCTACGAGACACCCGGCCTGCTGACCGCCGGGCCGCTATCGGGGTTCAGCACCTCACACCTGGCCGACAACGCCATCGCGCTCGCCCACTACCGTGACAACGGTGCCATGAGCCGCTCCCTGGCCGTTATCAAGACACGGGCCAGCAGCCATGACCCCGCCACGCACCCGTTCACCATCGGCCCCGGCGGCATCACCATCGGCGACCCCCCGCCCCCGGATCACTAGCGCGCGCTCAGAAGGTGGGCGGGGTGGATGCCCATTAGGGGATGGTTGGCGCAACCTACCCCTTGGGTGGGGATGGTTGGCGCAACGTATGTCTTGGGCTGGAACGTTTCCGCTGTCTTTGGGTTCGAGTGTGGATTTCCCTGGTTGAACGGACAAGCCCTGCCGCCCAAACCCGCGTATAGCCGCCCTGATCTCGCAGTCGCGCTGTACGACACTGTCCCTTGACGTCTGGCGACGTGTCCCATGATGCTTGCCACAACTAAGGACACGAATGGAGGAAAGTTTACCTATGTTCAGATCCTTTCCGCGAAAGACAGCAAAGACGGTTTCCGTCGCCCTCGCCGCTATCGCAATTACGGTATGCGCCTCGGGCGCGAGCGAGGCAGCCACCGTCAGCAAGGCAGCCACCGTTAGCAAGGCAGCCACCGTCGGCAATGCCACCACTTGGGGCATAGTCGAAAAATGGGTATACATCACAACTTATAGTGGTGCGGCGCCCGGAGAGGAGGAGTACCTTTGCACTCAGGCGGGACAATCCTACATAAATCAGGGACTGGCATCGCAGTATCAGTGCGACCTATCACGCTCCGGCGATGCGCTGTATATACTCACTCTAGCAGGATAGATTTCCTGGAAGCCGACGTTTTCCATGCCAGCCCGACTCTAGTATTATAACGGTATTCTTCTGAGATTCCTCTGGACGCTCCGACTTCGCGCATGAAACCGGCATCCCATATCCCCCAAAGGCGGATCAAGCGGGCGGGAGAGCGACGGTTTCATGCGCGAAGTCGCGAAGTCGCGAAGTCGCGAAGTCGCGAGGCCGCGGCCGCGCCCCACGGTCCCATGAGACTCGGTTCGGCGCAGGCCAGCCCAGTCCTTTGTCCTTCATCTCCATACAGCGCGGAAATTCCGTGCTACGTGGAACAAACCCGCCGTATTCGTACGTTAAATTTCCGGACAGCATGGATGTTCCGTCTTAATCCGCATCCAGTTTGATACTTTCCAGAGGAACTTAGGGGCTGCGCGTCATCGCGCCCGACGCTGCGCGGAATGCTGCCTTATCGCGCAACATGGTCACTCGACCGCATGCGAGCCTTGGCGGCGGCGATCAAGGGCCATGGAGCCCCGGAATGCGAGCGGAAAACATGTCCCCACCAGCTCGGCATACAATTGAGCTGATCACGTAGAGCGAGGTCGCGGTATGCCCGAGTTCATTATCAGGACCGGCGACATGATCAAGGTGACGATTCCGCCCCCCGCCGTCGTTCCTTTTCTCGAGACACCCCAACCGCTCACCGGATCGAGCGAGAACCTCACGGTCACGGGGACGCCTACCTGCCTGGTCGGCGATGAGCTACCGGTGGCCCTCCGGGTGCCACTGGCCTATACCGCACCGCCGTTCACCAATCCCGGAACGGGGAAGCTGACGCTTACCTTGCTGCCCGCCAACCAGACCATGCAGACAAAGAACGGCAAAGCGATCCTCGTCCGAGGACAGCCATTTCTCGCGCTGTTCACGGTGGACGTTCCCGCCACTCAAAGCACCGTGGCCGGGCCAGTGCCCGACCCGGTCGTCGCGAAGATCGGAACGGCCGAATTCATCACCGCCAACGTGACCGTAAGCGCCGCGTGAACTGGGACGGCTATTCCAGCTTGAACAGCTCGATGTCGCTGATCGCGACATCGGCCGGGCGATCGGTGCCCGGATACGTCCCCTCCAACTGGATTTTCACGCTCGTGACCTGCGCCGCATAGCGGATGTCGAGAACCTGTTCCTTGGGCGTGTCCTGAGGGATGAGCGTGTCCGATTTGTCGTTGGAGAAGACGAGCACGAGAAGGGAAGGCCGGCCGTGGGCGAGGTAGTCGCCGCTCGCGCCCGAGTAGATGATCATCCGCCCCAGCGTCACTGGCGCTCCGAACGTCAATGTCAGGGTCGGGTAATCGGCCGTCGAATATGATGCCAGCCAGTAGGTGTTGAGATACCCGTCTACGGCGTCGTATCCGGGATTCCTTTTGTCTTGAAGGTTGGCGGACACCGCTACGGCGTGCACCGGGACGTAATGTATGTCGATCGCGCCGGTTACCTTGTTCTTGGCCGAATCCACCCTGCTGTCGATCAGGTACCGGAACGGCCCGTAGCTGCCGTACAGGATGACGCCGATCGCGATGACGGCCGCGAGGATGAGACGCGCCCTGCGGTATATCTTCCGCAGCGCGTACCGCGGATCGCGACCAGTGAGTGCCTTCCGCAGTTGAGAGTCGTGGGCGCCGGAACGACGGCTGCCGGTGTCCGTGCCGGTTCCGGCCGCGGCATCCTCGGTCGGCATCTCGATCAGCCGCGGGCCGCGGCGGACGATGCGTCTCCACCACGGTGTCCTGACCTGCTCGGCTTGCAGCAATGAGCTTCCGCATCGGCTGCAGAACTTGCGTACCGGCGGATTACCCTCGCCGCACTGACCGCATATCAGGTCGCCCGGACGGAGCCGCCGGGTGGGCTTGGCTTTCGTCACGGCGACCGCGAGCTGGCGCGTGGCCTGGGGCGTACGTTCCGGCGGCTTTGCCTCAGCGTCCGGTGGCTGGCCGCCGGACGGCGCCTCAACGGGCGCCACCAGATCGCCGGCGCTCGGCGGTGACGAAGCGGCGGTGACCGGATCGCCGGGCTCGGATGGATCGGCCGGGCTGCCGGCCGGGCTGTCGGCGGTGACCGGATCGCCGGAAGTGTCATCCCCGCCTTCCCTGGGCTTCGGGACGGCTGCCTCTTCAGGCGTGAAGGCGATCACCGACATGACCGTGCGTTCGATGCGATCCAGCAGGCTGCGCTTCGGCGTCGGGGCGGCGGCTTCCTCCTCGGCCCGCTGCCTGAATTCCTCAGACACCTTCGGCGTGATCTTCTCGCCAGTGAACTCGAGAAAGCTCCCGCAGGCTCCGCAGAACGCGTCCGCGTCCACGTTGCGGAACCCGCACTTGCGGCAGATGATCATCGGCTGGCCACCTCCAGGCTGTGCATGATGTGGGCGGGTTTCGCCGTATTGATGAGGGCCTCGAGGGCCGCGTGGTTCGCGGCGGAGACGTCATCCACCAAGATGCGCACGACTAGGCGGGGAAGGGGCTCACCGGGAAGCTCGGCCCCCGGCCTCAGTGACCAGGCGACACCTCCTGACTCGGTGATCTCGACGTGTCCGCCCGCGCTGAACTCGAGTTCCGCACGCAGCCCGGCCGGTGTGCCGCGGGTACGGAACATCTCGACGGCACGGGTCACGAACCGGCGCCGGCGCTGCGGCGGCCAGTTCTCGTCGAGCACCTCGCTGAACCAGGAGGACAGCCATTCGAGGAAGTCGGCCGGCGCGAGCAGCGGATCGACATACGCCGCGAGGCAGTCAAGCGTCGAGACGGCACAGGCGAGCACGTCATCCAGGCCGGCAGTGAACCGGCGGGTAAAGGGATCCTCCTGGAGCACCGACGGGAGCAGCGTTTCGAGCGGATACGGCATGCGCAGCGCTTCGACCGTGCCGCGCATCAGCGCTCCTCGACCTGGACCTGGTGATCGTAGGAGAACACCAGGCTGTTGCCGGCCAGGTCGACGCGGCGCGCCTCGGTGCCACGCTTTCCGGTGACCGGATCGGCGGAGAACAGCCGGACGTCTTCCACGATGTCGACTCCCCGTATCCGTTGCAGCAGGCCGAATATCTCGCCCGCCTGGACGGGGCGGCCGAACGGCCAGCCGGTGCCCTCGGATCCGCCGCCCGCCAGCGGGCTGAGGAACTCATACAGCGAGCGCAACGCGTCGGTGCGAACCCGCTCGGTGTCCACGCTCGGCCGGGCCACCAGCCGGGCGATGACCGTGATCCCCCGGTACAGCGGCGGCTCGACGCTCACCCGGACCCCGACCAGCCGCACCCGGTCGAGCGCGTCGGCGATGCATGCCAGCGTGGCGGCCGCGGGGACCAGGTTCTCGAACCTGATGCGTCCCTCTTCGCTCGCGGCGGCGGGAACGACCAGGACCCGGAGTGCGCCTGCTGTCATGACATCATCCGAGGCGGGAACGCAGTGGACGCGGGCCACCTCGGGAGCGGCCTGCCGGGCGAACACCTCGTAATCCTCCGCGGTGACCGCCCGGCCCCGGTTCCGGAGCAGCACGGGGCCGCGGGCCTTGGCCTCCTCCAGGGTCTCGCCGTCCACGCCGCCCTGGGCCGGATGCAGATTCTCGACCGCGGCCACGAACGGGATGGACGACTTGAGCGCCCGGATCGCGCCCGCCATCACATTGCCCGCCCGGCCGCCGCCGGTGGCGTAACCGCGGATCCGGATCGCGGCCCCGGCCGTCGGCACCGCTCCGTACTGGCGCAGCGTCCCGCCGGGCTCACGGACCGCGGGGCCGAAGATCACCAGGCCGGAACAGGCGTCGAGCACAAAGTGCGGGTCGTCGGGACCGCTGCCGGCGAAATCGTCCACCTGGGTCCACTCCCGCCAGCCTTCATCGGAGCTCACCTCCACGACCGGCCTGGCCGCCCCGGCCAGCACCGGGGTCCGAGACAGCGGCAAGCTCTGGCCCGGCACGCCCTCGGACACGCCGAGTTCCTCCTGCGCCACGATCTCCCCGTGCACGGCGGTGACCGTACCGCCGACCGTGCACGCGCTGAGCCCCTGGACAACCGGCGAGCGGGAATAGCCCGGCTGCCCCTCGTCCGGCTCGACGACCCGGGCTCGCAGCCAGCCCGCGCGATCTCCGTCGACCACGCTCACCTCGTGGCCGGGCGCTACATGCACGATCACCGCGCCGCGCTGATTGAACCCGCCGGTCTCGTCCAGCGTGACTTCGCAGGCCGTCCACTCGCGTCCGGTCCACGCCTCCCAGGCCAGCGGCGGACGTTCGGGGTTGACGCCGATTCCCTCGATCTGCCCGTCGAAGTCGATCCTGATCGCGCACCGCGGCGCCGGATCGTCGAGGCCGATGAGCAGCGCGTCCCCGTCTGCCGGCGGGTCACCGAATATCGGAAACGGCGCCCGGGCGATGAGCTGAGGCGTCTGGTCGGCGGTCGCCCCTCCGGCAGCGGTGCGGACCAGCTTCAGCGTGCGGGGCGGCAGCAGGAGGTCCTCCGCAGTGGCGAACTCGACCGGGTCCTGCAATTGCGTGCGAGGCGTCGCGACACGGGTAGCCGCGGCGATGGTCACCGCTGTCACGGCCGGCGCGGCGAGCCAGAACGTCACCGGCACGCTGGCCGGGGTCGGCGGCAGCATGCGCAGCCCGATCAGGTCGAGGAACTTCAGGTACAGCCGGTCGGGGACGCGGTTCAGCCGGTACAGCAACTGGTCGGTCATGTAGGCGAACGTCTCGATCAGCGTCACGCCCGGATCGGAGACATTATGGTCGGTCCACTCCGGGCAGCGGCGCTGCACCAGTCGCTTGGCGTCGTCGACCAGGTCCTGGAAACGCCGGTCGTCGAGGTTCGGCGCGGGGAGCGGCATCAGCCTTCCTCCCCATCCAGCGGGATCGTGTAGAAGGGGAACACCAGGTTCCGGCGGTCGTTGGTCGACTTGACCGTGTATTTGATGTCGACGTAGAGCATCGCCGCGTCGTAGTCGGGGGTGACGTCGACGCTGCTTACGTCCACCCGGGGCTCCCAGCGCAGGAGGGCGGCCCGCACCTCATTGCCTATCGCGGACGCGTTCTCGGCTGTCGTGCCGTCGAACACGAAGTCACGCAGCCGGCTGCCGAACTCCGGGCGCATGGGGCGTTCGCCCGGGTACGTCATAAGGATCAGCCGCATGGCCTGCTCCAGTTCGTCGGTTCCGCGGGCCAGGGCAATGGCGCCCCGGGCGTCCACGCTCACCGGAAAGGCCCACCCCGCGCCGATGAAATCGTGCTGCATAGCGGCCCTCTCAGTTGAGTGCGATCTGGGCTCCCTTGATCGCGACCTGGCCGGAGCCCTGGATCGAGATCGAACCCTGGCTCTGGATGGAGATGGAGGCCTGAGCCTTGAGGTTGAGGCTGGCGCCGCCGTCGACGTTCACGGTGCCGCCGGATCCCGCGGCGACATTGACCGTCCCAGCGGGCCCGCACTGGATGCTGATCGTGCCCGCCTCGGTCTTGCAGGCCGGCGTCGCCGGGCGGCAGCTCAGCGTCACCGTGCCCGCGACCTGATCGATGGCCAGCGACAGCTGCCCGTCCCCGGTGCCGAGCGTGATGGCCGATGTGGTCGGCGGTGTGCCGGTGCCGCCGGCCGGGCCGTTGCCGGGGGCGATCTCGTCGGCGAAGACGAGCCGGTTGCCCGCCGCGGACACGAAACCCCGGAGCGCCACGGCGGCGGTCTGCCCAGTCTGCTTGACCGCTGGACCGCCCAGGCTGTACGAGGTGGCGTTGTTGACGATGCCGCCGATCACGTACGGGCGGCGCGGGTCGCCGAATTCGAATCCCACCAGGACTTCGTCGCCCACCTCGGGCAGGAACAGCGCCCCACTGCGCTTCCCGGCGCCGAACTGGATGACCGGTGCCCAGTCAGTCTCGTAGTCCGGTGACAGCCACGGCAGCGCTAGCCGGACGCGCCCCTTCTTCGCGTCGTCCTTGATGTTGGTGACCACGCCGCAGCACACGCCGGGTATCGTGACTCCCCGCGAGTGGGCGCGTCCGGCCGAGGTCAGCGCGAGCAGCGAGCGCTGCTGGCTGCCGCTGACCACGAACTCCGTGGCGTAGCCTCCCTCGCTGAGATCGAAGACGTGCCGGGCGTTGGTGACCAGCCAGGAGCCGCCGAACACCTCTGGTACTCCGGAGACCTTCACCACCGCGCCCGGCTGGATGCGCGGATCGCCTCTGGCCTCCCCCTCGCCCTCGGCGAACGTGCTCGCGATGTGGCCGGCGAGGCCGGCCGCCACAGTGGAGGCGGCGGAGTCGATGGCCGAACCGGCGGCCACCGGCCGGTTGCAGATCACGTGAGCGGTGGTCTTGGGTGCTGGGCCGAGATCGCCCACAGCCTGAGCTCCCGGCTGGATGATGCCCGCCGACGGAACGTCGCCCGCGAACTGCCCGGCCAGCGACTCGGGGGTGCTCTTGCCCAGGCGCGCCGAGCCGGCGCGCATCTTCTTGTCCTGGACGACGACCTTGGCTTGCAGCGGATCCCACACCCGCACCTCGACGCCCTGGGCCATGTTCCCCGCGGTCACCCGGGGCAGGAATAGCCGGAGATTCTCCCGGAAGATCAACTCGACGGGCGTGCCGGTCGCGTTGGCGACCGACGACGCCTTGCGGAAGTAGAAGACTCCGCAGGAGATCCCCATCTCGTAGCCGATCTCTCCGGCCCGCTGGCTGAGGAACTCCCAGTCGGTCTGGTTGCACTGGCCGACGAAGTCGTGGATGACCTCGCTTCGTTCGATCGCGATGCGAGTAAGGCCCGCCGCTTCGGCCAGTTGCGAGGCGATATCCGAGTCGGAGCTGTTGCGGAAGGTCCGTGTCCGGCGCGCTCGCTGGAGACGATGGCACCGGTCGTAACCCCGCACGACGAGATGGCTGGTGAGGTTGCGGCACACTGCCTCCAGGCAGGTCACCTCGCCCTCGATGAGGAGCCTGTCGCTGTCGCCGCCGACTGCGCGGCCGGAAAGGCGCATCTTGGTCCCGACCGAGATCCCGTTCTTCTCCAGCAGGTCGCCGTCGGCATCGCGAAAGGTCATCTCGAACGTCCCGGGCAGGTGCAGGTGGGTGTCGATCACGGTACGCAGCAAGGCCTTCCGGGCGTGGTCGCCGAGCGGCGTTCCCTCGCCCGGCCCGACGCGGATCGTGGGAGCGATGATCGTCGCGGTGGACGGGGTGGCCGCCTTGCTCATGCCGCACCGCCTTCGGCCAGTTCGGTGCGGTTAGGCAGCAGGAGCACCGACCCGGGACGGACGCGGAGGGGATCGTCGATCTGGTTGGCCGCCGCCACCGCGCGCCACCTGCCCGGATCGCCGTACGCGCCGAGTGCGATACCCGGAATGGTGTCGCCGTTGGCCATCAGGTGCCCGCTCCGGCCCGGCAGCCCGCCTGACGTTGGATTCTGCTGCGCCGCCGTGTCCTGTAGGCCGCAGACCAGTTCGATATCGACCAGCGCCCCGATGGGCTTCCCGCCTGAATCGAATCGCTCGTACTTGACAGTCGCCTTAGTCAGTGCCACGTCGACAGGTTCTTTAAATATGGAGAAGTCATCCCATTTAAAGATCAACGGTGACAGGTAGGGATCCCCGTTTGAAGGTTTCTTCACCGCCGGATACGTCCAGTCCAGCAACTGGTGACAGTTGGCCAGTGTATCAGGGCCGACCAGCCTAAGCTCGGGGATTGTTAGTGACAGGAGGCCTATTTTCTCCAGATAATTGAATTTAGAGGCGTCTGATGAGTATTTTAGTTCCGACGCGTGGCTCACCGTCACCGTTGCTGGGTTGAAACGGAACTCAACCGATTTGTCTTTATCCGATTTTTCGTGCAACTTGGCCTGGCTGCGGACCTCGGCGTGGCGGAGGAACCCGTCGTGCTCGATGACCAGCGTCTCGATGGCTACATCGGTGCCATTAGAGGTCAGTTCTGGTCCGATCCATTTGGATGGTCGTGCATTTCCCAGCGTCCAGCTCTTCACCTCGTTGAGCTGATGGTCGAGTAGCCTGATGATCGCCTGGCACTTTTTCGATTCTTCATATGGCGGGCCGCTGCATGAGTCCCAGCCGTTGATGAATTTCTGAAGCCACTGCTGCACCTTCTCCGAGGACTTCTTCTCCATGGGTCGCGTAAGCGTTACCGTCGAGTAGTCGATGTTTCCCGGAAGCCACTGATTGATCAGGTTCGAGCCGCCTTGCGTAAACTTCTGCAAATGCAGATCGAGTTCCAGCTTGCTGCAGCTCTGCCACAAACCGAGATCGTGGGGCGCGTCAGGGCCTTCTATGTTGACCAAGAAGCGCATAGACATGCCGAAATTCGGGTAGCTGCCGAGATCACCGCCAGGCGCCTCGTGCGGTAGCGTCTGCCCGCTCGCCATCATGACGGTCATTGCGTCTCCTTTACCTGATAGCGGCATGCGGGCCCTTGGTCACCTGGTCGTTGAGGAAGCCGGTATGCGCGAGTTCCAGAGTTTCGGTCACCACTGTGCCGTTCTCCGCTGTGAAGTCGTTCACCTGCCATTTCACCGGAAAGAACTGGTATAGCCGCCAGGTGATGATAGGGACGCCCATCGACGCGCAGAGCATGATCGCGCCGCTGAGCGGCATCATGTGCGCCGAGGTGGCCGTCAGCCATGCTTGGGTCACATTGGAGGTGGGCGATACGGGCCTGGTCAGCTTGATGTTGTCGTATTCGGTGATACCCGGGTATATCCAGAACTCGTTACCCTGGTCGCCGGCCCGGTACGTACAGGTTTTCCATGTGACGGTGAGACCCGATGCCTTTTGCCAATAGCCAAGGTCATAGGTTGGGTTGTCGATTACCACCATAAAACGGTGCGACATGCCGAACAGGCCCTCGGCATATGCCTCGGCCGTGCTGACCGTCATTTCGTCTCCTAACCGAGTTCGCCGAGGAGCCCGGCACGCTCATGGTCGGCCAGCAGTTCGCCGCGGAGCAGTCGGCGGAACCGCCGGTACACCTTGTCGGCCAATTCGTCCAGCGAGACCGGGTCGTCGAGGTCGGCCGGGCGCGTGGCTGGCGATTCGGCCACGCGGTCGGCGGTTGCCTCCGTCGTTCCGGTGCGGGCCGCGCCGGGCGCTGGCGCGGCATCGGGAAGGGGCGTACCTCCGGCCACGGCAGCGGCAGGCCCCGGCAACAGTGCGGCCTGGCCTGGCCAGGCCGGCCGCCATGTGGTCTGGGTGGGTGCGGCCGCCGGCCAGGCGCCCTGGACCGGCGCCGCGGGATCCATTGCCTGCCCCTGGCCTTGGGCTGATCCTGGTGTCGCGCGGACCGGTGCCCATCCCGGACCGGACGGGCCGGAGGGGGAGGCACCGCGGGTCGATACGATCCGCGCGGCGTGCTGCGCGACAAGCAGAGCGACCGGAAGGTGCGCCAGCCTGAGCGGTGCGGAAAGGGCTCCGCGCAATGATCGATCCACGATCGTCCACGACCGGGCAGACTCGCCCAGAACGTCACGGTTTAGCCCGGCGGCTACGGCAGACGGCGCCCCGCCGCTCGGTAGAGACGGTGTGCTCTCGGCGCGGGGGATGTCGCTGGGGTGGCTGGGGGAGGCGATCGCCTGGGTCCAGCGTGGCGGGATTCCAGTGAGTGCTCCGAACGCAGTCGCCGCCCGCGATGCCGTGGCGGCCGCCGTGGCTTCGGCCGCTGCGCTGGCTCCCGCCCAGCTCCCGGCTCCGGTGCCGGCGCTGATCTCGGCCGGGTTAACGGACGAAGGCACAGCCGTGTCCTCGTCCGCCGCCGATGGCGGCGGACGAGGACACGAAACCGGCGGTCCGAGGCCGAGCCGGTGCCCGTCCCGCCTGACCTGCCCGGCCTGCCTGGCCAGTCCAGTCCGTGCGGCTGGGCCGGGGGCGGGCGTCGATGGCCGGGTCGTTTCCGGCACGTCCCTGGGTGCGCCGGCCGCACGGCCGCGGGCAGGTTCTGCCGCGCTTCCTGACCGCGCCTCGCCCGCTGGTGCTGCCCCGGCGGCTGGCCTCGCTTCGGCCGGCGGTCTCGCTTCGGCCGGCGGTCTCGCCGTGCTCGTGGCCGGCGATGGGCGGCCCAGCCCCATGCGCCGGCTCTCTCCGAGGGTCGGACGACGCCGTCGCGATCCTGTGGCGGGGGCGGAAGCCTCCGCGCCCAGCCCGGCCTGGGCCTCCGGCCGCGGTGTTGGATTGGCCTGGGCCTCCGGCCGCGGCGCCTCGTCCGCCGCGGGGCCGCCCGCGGTCGCGGGCGCGCTGAACCGGGTATCGGCCAGCCGCGGTCCGCCGCGCAGCGTCGCGGGCATGAACGCCGACCGTGGCGCCGGCCGTGGCGCCGGCCGTAGCGCCGGCCGTGGCGTTGCCTCGGCGCGTTCGTCCTCCGGCCGCGGCTCGGCCGGCAGCCATGGCGGCGATCCCGGCACCAGCGTGATCTGCCGTTCCCACGCCGACGCCTGGAAGGGCGGCTCGGCCACCCTGGGCTCGCCTACATACTCGTCCCTTGCCCTGGTGAAGGTCCCTGGCCCGCGGCGACCGCGGGAGACCGGCGTGCGGGTCCCTGCCGGCGTGCGGATCCCTGCCGGCGTGCGGGTCCGTGCCGGCGTGCGGGTCCCCGCTGGCGTAGGGGGCCCTGCCGGTGCGGGAGACACTGCCGCCGTGGGGGATACTGCCCGCCTGCGGGGAGTCGCGGGCGGCAGCGGCGACTCGACGGAATCAGGGCCGAGCCCGTCCGGCGGGTCGGGCCGGAAACGCCGCCGAGCGGCGTGCACCAGCCGGGCTGCGGCCGGAGGCCGCAGCCCGGCTGCCTGACGCCGGCCGGACGAACGCGCCGGCGCCGCGACCGGCCCGATCGGCGGCAGCGTGACCAGGCCCCGAACCCGCCCCCCAGGAGCGCCCGGCGTTACCCGCAGGCCGACAGCCACCAGGCTGCCGCCGAGCTCGCGCAGGGCGGAGGCCCCGTCGTTGAGCATCGGCGGCCGCCCGGCCAGCGGCGATAGCGGAGGCAGGCTCCGCCAGGCGGCAGGGCCGCGCCGTCCCCGCCGTCCCCGCTGCCCGCGTAGCGTCCGGCGCGGCGGCCACGTCGGCCAGCGCATCACATTCCACCCCAAGTCATCTGCTCACCCGGTTCCATGGCGGCGATCTGCTCGTGGATCTTCCCGACCTCTTCGATCATCCGGGCGCGCACCGGATGCTCCAGGTCGAGGATCTCGGCCAGCGACCAGTGCATGTAGTAGGCGAGGTACGCGGCCTCTTCCCACAGCCTTCCGGCCGCGTACCTCAGGATTCCCCCGGCGCATCACCGGCCACGTCAACCGCGAACTCGTGCCCGCAGGAGGGGCAGGTCACGTCCGCTTCCGTGTGACCTTCGGCATTGATCCTGCGGTACAGATCCCGCAAGAAAGCCAGGTCGGAGGCGAACAGGTTCTCGATCACGAACTCATCCACCGGCGATACCGGGCCCAGGCTCGTCACGGTCCTGGCGAGCAGCAGCACGGTCAGGTACGCCGGGTTCTGCCGTGCCCTCGAATCGGCCTGGCTGCTGATCTCGTCCCGCGCGGTGGCCAGGCGCATGATCCCCTGGCGGTGCAGTTTGCCGTACTCGTCGACGTATCCCCGAGGCAGGACGAAGGGGTACTCGGTCAGCACCCCGCCGCCTTCGTCGCCCGAGCGCTGCCGGCTGCGTGCATTGGCCGTGCTGCCGATCATGGCCCCGGTCACTCCTTCCGAAAAGGCTGGTCAGGCGGAGAACGCGGGACCGCTGACCGACCCGTTCGCGCCCAGCACCGTGATCTTGTCGCAGGCGAAGGTCACCGTCAGCTTGCCGACCTCCGTGTCTCCCGCTCGCATGCTGGACACGTCGAGCTTTGAGGGCCAGGCCTTCTCCAGGATCCACTGGAACATCGGCTGTCCCTGCGGCGGCATGTCCGGCGAACCCGGCAGGTACACGCTCAGCGTGGAGTCGAGTCGCGCGAGCTGGTTGCCATACTGGACGGACATGTGCCATGCCCACAGCGCCCTGTCGTTGTCCATCGGCTTTACCAGCGTGACGCTGGGCGGAACAGTCTTGCCGTATTGCTTGGTGTGCTGGATCGCGCCATCGGCGTCGCAGTAGAGGAACTCCGAAATATCTACTTCGGTGGAGATATTGCTCATCTCCGAGAAATTCCACGCGGGCTTTCCGCCGCCACTCGGCTGAAAGTAGAACCGAGGGGCGCTGAGGATCACCGGATTGGCTCCGGTTTGCGGCATGGTGACCTCCTATCGGGAGTGATGTCATTCTTCGAGGTCGCCGCCCTCGCTGAACTGGGATAGCCGGAAGACGACGAATTCCGCGGGTTTCACCGGCGCCAGCCCGATGTCGACCGTGAGCACGCCGGCATCCCTGTTTTCCGGAGGGTTGTTCTCCTCGTCGCATTTGACGAAAAATGCCTGGTCGGGAGTGGCACCGAACAGCGCCCCGCTGCGCCAGACCCGGCGCAGGAACATGGTGATGGTCCGTTCCACGGTGCCCCACAGCCGGGGGTCGTTTGGCTCGAAGACAACCCAGTTCGTGCCGTTGAGGATCGATTTCTCGATAAAGTTGAACAGCCGCCGCACGTTGACATAGCGCCACTCCGGGTCGCTGCTCAGCGTCCGTGCGCCCCAGACCCTGATGCCCTGGCCGCGGAAGGCCCTGATGCAGTTCACGCCGATCGGGTTGAGCTGGTCGTGCTCGGCCTTGGTCAGCCCGCATTCCAGGTCGATCACGCCGCGCACCACCTCGTTGGCCGGGGCCTTGTGCACGCCACGGCTCTCGTCGCTGCGCGCCCAGACCCCCGCCACGTGACCGCTCGGCGGCAGCATGATGGGCTTGCCGTTGAGCGGGTCCATGACCTTGATCCAGGGCCAGTAGAGCGTCGCGTACCTGGAGTCGTAGCCGGCCACGTCGACCCGCCACTGTTTGACCTGCTGCGGTCCGAGCCGCGGCGGCGGATCGAGGATCGCCACCCGGTCTCCCATCAGCTCGCAGTGCGCGATCATTCCGAGTTGCACGGCCTTCACCCCGTCGCCGTCGAGCATGCCCGACTGGTAGGCGGTCATCAGGTCGGGAACGCAGAGCATGGTGATGTCGTCGATCGCCTCCAGGCCGCCGAAGCCGGTCCGGTCGCCGGCGTCCCCGACGTAGTGCTCTGGGCGGACGGCGGAGGCGGAGGCCGCCGCCGGACCCGCTGCCGCCGGACCCGCCGCCACCGGACCCGCCGCCGAAGGACCCGCTCCCGCCCCGCCGCTCAGCGCGACCCGGACGCCCTTCTCCGGGACGGCGAGGGCCTCCTCGACCGTGATGAGCTTCGAGCGCTGGCGCACCGCGGTGACGACATTGCTCGTGCCTCGCCGGACGGTGACGTTGTCGAAGGTCTCCGCGACCTGGCCGGCGGAGAAAACCAGCAGCTTGAACGTGTCCTCGCCCGGCTCGGACGAGTCGGCGACCTCCACCGCAAGTTCAGCGCCGCCCTCAACGGCGCGGACCCGGAAGGCCGGCTTGGGCGTCGCGCCGCCGGTGGTCAGCTCCGCAGCGGGCCGCTCCGCCGCGGGCCGCTCCGCAGCGGGCCGCTCCACCGGCGCCTTTTCCTCCACCGCGTCCGCCGCGGCGCCGCGCCCCACCCGGACGACGTACGCCGCGCCGCCTCCGTTCAGGAAGTAGCCGTACACCGCGTGCGGCAGCAGCGTCCCCTCGCTGAACGCCCCGAACGCGTTCGTGTACTGCGTCCAGTTCGTCACGAACACCGGCTGGTTCACCGGCCCCTTCTCGGTGAAACCGACGAACGCGCACAACGCCGTGCCCACTCCCTCGAGCGGTTTCGTCCCGGACGGGACCTCCTCGACGTACACCCCTGGGGAGAGATAGCTGGGCATCGGCCCTCCACATATGCGACCGCGTTGCTCAGCCCAGCGTCGCAGGGCCGGACGGGTAGGCGGGGGTGCGTTCGTTCCGCGAACCGCGCACATCTGGCTGCCAGAAACGGCACGCCACGCTGCCCTCCCCGCTGCGCCGCCCACCCGCCCGGGCACGGCCCCGGTGCGCGAGGATGCCGAGGCATGCTCGACGATCTGGACCGGAGCGTCGCGGCGTTCCTGAGCCGCCTGCTCCCCGCCGGGGCGGTGGTCGGGTTCGACCCGCCGGCCGCCCTGCGGGCCGGCGAGGCGCCATTCCTCGACGCGTTCCTATACGACGTGCGCGAGGCACAGCCGCCGGTCTCGGACGGCGTGCTGACCCGGGACAAGGCTGGCTACGCTACCGGGTGGCAGCCGCCGGTGCGCAGGTACCGGGCCTGCTATCTGCTGACCGCGTGGACCGGTACCGGCTCCATCCGAACGAACGAACATGAGTTGCTTGGTTCGGTCCTCGCTGGTTGTGCCGGGGTGCGGGCCATTCCGGAGCCATGCCTGCACGGGGTCCTGGCGCAGGCCGGCGAGCCGGTGCTGCTCGCCTGCGCCGCCCCGGACAGGGCCGGCGACGCGGCGTGGCTGTGGCCGCGCCTGGGCATTTGTGCCCGGACGGCGCTCGACCTGACGGTCGTCGCGCCGGTGGTTCCGCCGCTGGCCACCAGCCTGCCGCCCGGCGTGCGCAGCGTCGAGTACGGCGTCCGGCGCGGCCACGACCACGACCCGGCGCGGGCCGCGGCCAGCAGACCGCCCCGCCCTGAGCAGCACATCACCGAGGAGTGAACGGCGGCTCCACCGGCCCTCGCTGTACCAGGACCGCCGAACGGGCCAGGGCGCCGTCCGGGCCGGCGGCGATCAGTGCCCTCGGGCCGGCGGCATCGTCGGGAAAGATCACCAGGTACGCCTCGAACGTCCCCGACCCGGACGCCGCCGCCACCGCCGACCCGAGCCCGGGCCGCCAGGTCAGCGTGACCCGCTGCCCCGGCGGGAAGCCGGTGCCGCTGGCCAGCACGGTGTTGCCGGACGAGGCGACGCCGGGGGTCGCGGTCACGGCCGGCGCGGGCACGCTCGCGGTGACTGGCACCGCGGCACTGACCGGCGGCTCCCCGTCGTCCTGCGTGGTCACGGTCAGCATGCCGCCGGCCCGGCTGGGGGCCGATGGCGTGAACGTCACCGTCACCGCGCAGTGCCCGCCGGCGTACAGGACCATGCCCGTGCACCGGTTGCCGGTCACCAGGAAGGGCCCGGTCGTCCGCACGCCCGTCACGGTTCCGGGCCCCGGGCCGCTGTCGGTCACCGTCACCGCGATCGCGCGCGTGCCGCTCCCCATCAGGACCGCGCCGAAGCCGGCGTGAGCCGGGGACGGCGACAGTCTGGGGCGCAGGTCGAAGGTGTAGACGCTGGCGATGCCCGGCGGCGAGTCCGGCAGCAGCGGCCCCGTGGCGGGAAAGGTGGCCAGCCGGCCGATCGCGTCCAGGCTCGGCATGCCGATCGCGGTCCCGGCCGCCACGGCGGCGCCCGGACCGTTCGTGGCCAGGGCCAGGTACAGACGCCCTCGCGACACGTAGCCGACGGTGGTCGCGTTCAGCGAGATCACCGGCGCATACCCGGCCGCCGAGACCAGCACGGTCGTCCGGGCCGTCACCGAGCGGACGTAGACCCGCCCGCTACTCGCGAAGGCCACCCGCTGCCCGTCACCGCTGACCGAGGGGGAGCCGGCGCCCGCCGCGGCCACCAGTGTCGTGCGACCGCCCCGTCTGGTGTCATGCAGCCACACCTGTCCGTCAGCCGCGAAGCCGATGTAACGGCCGTCAGCCGAGACCGATGGCTCGATCGCGTCCGGGATGCCCGCGCTCACGATCGTGCTGGCCGAGGCGGCGAAGTCGCCCGTGCCGCTCGGGTCGTGCCGGGCCACAATGATGTGCTGGACGCCACGGGCTGTCACGAAGGCGGTGGGCGCGATGTTCTGCTGCTCGGAACAGGTGCCGAGGAAAGCGGCGTCCGGCGTCGTCGCTTCCGGGTTGATGAGCAGGTATGCGGTGCACGAAGACGATCCGGACAACTGCTCGCCTTCGCTGCACGGGGCGGGAGCGCCGGCCGGCAGCGGGCCGGCCAGCTTCAGCCCGGCCGGGTCGACGAGCTGGATGCCGCAGTCCGCGCCGGCGAAGAGCACCGCGACGGAGCCCGAGGCCTCATCGGGGACGCTGACCGGCAGCCAGATCACATGAGGCCTGCCGACCTCGGCGTCGCCCGCGTCGCTGACCGGCGCCCCCTCGATATCTCTGGTCAACGCCGGCGCTCGGCTCACCGTCAACCCGCCCGACGGCACCGGACAGCTCCGGTACGCGGCATCTTCTACCCCGGAAAAACACATCCCGGTCAGCTCGACGGTCGACTGACCAGCCGGATCCGGCGAAGCCGTACTCAGCCGTCCGGTCGCGAAGAACGTATCGTCGCACGCCGCCGGGTCGAAGCTGACCGTCACCGTACAGGAACTACCGGGCGCGATGGGGTCGGCGCAGCTTCCCTGTCCGAGTTCAAATGGCTGCCCGCTGACCGTGACGCTGGTGAATCGCACCGGTTCGCTCCCGTTGTTCTCGAAACGAACGGCGGCTGTTCCACGCGCGGGCCCGTAATCGAGCATGTCCCCGGTGAGCACATCGGTAGGTTCGCCCAGCGTCGCGGTGATGGACAGCTCGGGTGACACCGGGCTGATCTCAGCGGGATAGACCAGGGTGGTTCCGTCGGCCGACAGCCGCGGACCACACGGCGTGACGCGGCCGGAGCCCAGCGCCGCCGGGCACGGCACCACGTGCGCGCCCCGCGGGTCCCGGACCGTGCCGGTCACCTGGCGCTCCTGGCGTGCCCGGCGGTCGGTGACATACACCTGACCGCCCTGCTCGTAGCTGACCAGCCGGCCGTCCGCCGAGATGTCCGGCGCGGTCGCCGATCCGTGAGCGGGATCGCTGAGCAGGGTCGTCGTCCCGCCGGCGAGGTCGCGGACGTAGATCCCCGAGCCCTCCTGGAAGGCGGCATACCTGCCGCCGGGCGCGATCACGGCCTGGGGGCTGGGCGCCCGCATGGGCCTGCCGTTCGTGCCTATCGAGGTGAGCGCGAGTGTGGGGGAATCGGCTGGCTCCGGCGGGTTCCCGGCATGGCTCGGGCCCGGTGGCGCGCCGGCCAGCATCGGCATGAGCGCCATAAGCATGGCCAGCGGCCAGGCCCGTGTCCTGACGTGCATCTGACGATTGTCCGGCCGGGTCGCGGTCCGCGCTGGTTGCTATCGGCGCGGAAACAGGCATGATCTGCTGCGCGGGATGGCAGCATGTTCTGCTCGGGGGTCTTCGCGGCGGGGCATGTCGCGGCGGCCCTGTAGTGCGACCCTCGCCGCATGGCGGTAAGCGTCGCGCTGGAGAACGCGAGTATCGAGGCGCAGCCAGGGGAGCAGGCCGCGTGCAACGTGCTGGTGCGGAACACGGGTCTGGTGGTAGACCGGATCCTGCTCGACGTCCTGGGCGACGCCAGCGGCTGGGCCAAGGTCGAACCAGCGGAGCTGAGCCTGATGCCCGGGACCAGTGAGTCCGCGCGCGTCGTGTTCTGCCCGCCGCGCGCGTCCCGGCCCCGGGCCGGTGAGTTCCCGTTCGCGCTGCGCGCGTACTCGCGGGAGGACCCCGAAGGCTCGGTCATCGTGGAAGGCGCCGTCACGCTCGGCTCGTTCATCGACGTCAGGGCCGAACTGGTACCCAGGACCTCGCACGCCCGGCGGCGCGCCCGTCACCGGCTGATCGTGGAGAACAGGGGCAACACGGGTACCGATCTGCAGGCGTCGGCCGCCGACCCGGACAACTTGCTGGAGTTCCGCACCCGGCCTGATCGCTTCTTCGTGCCGCCGGGCACGGCCACGTTCGTCCGGCTCGCGGCCGAGCCGCGCAGGCGGTTCCTCAAGGGCCCGAGTAAGAGTTTGCCATTCCAGGTGTACGTCGCGAGCGGGCAGGCCGAGCCGGTCACCGTCGAGGGAGCCGTGCTGCAACGCCAGATCATGCCCGAATGGCTGCTGCCATTGCTCGCGATCGCCACCATCGCGGCCGCCGCGCTGGTCGCGCTGTGGCTGCTGGTGTTCAAGCCGGAGGTTCAGTCGGCCGCCGTCCAGGCGGTCGCCGCGCAGACCCGCGGCCTGGCCTCCGCCGCCGCCAAGGCCAGCCAGGCCGCCGGTGCGGCGGATCAGGCGGCAGCGAAGGCCGACGCGGCGGCCGCACCCGGTTCCGCGGCCGGATCGAACCCGCCGGGCGGATCTGGCTCGGGGGGATCCGGCTCGGGCGGATCCGGCTCGGGCGGATCTGGCTCGGGGGCCCGCGCCAGGGGCAGCCCGAGCCCGTCGTCCCGCGGTGCCCCGACGTCAGTGGCCAGCCCGGCGGCCAGCCCGGTGTCCACCCTGATGGCGTCCGACGTGGCGCCGGGCAAGACCGGCACCTACCCGTACAAGCTGGCCGCCGATCAGGCACTGACCGTGAGCGACGTGCTGCTGGAGAACCCGGCCGGCGACAACGGCACGATGAACATCCAGTCCGGCGCCTCGCCGCTGTTCGAGTTCGCGCTCGCGGATTTCCGGGATCTGGACTACCACTTCGTCCAGCCCCTCGAGTTCAGCTCCAGTCATCCCCTGGAAATCGTGGTGGCGTGCGCCAACACCGGTTCCGCCAGGTGCACGCCCGCACTGTCGTTTTCTGGCACGGTCACGACGTCCGCGAAGCCAAAGAAGTAGCGTTCAGAGCTGCGCGGAAAGGGCGCCGGCTGTGCTGCCCGGCGCGCCGCTCAGAACCGCGCCTCCGCCGCGATCTCCGCTCCATCGCGGCCCGCCACCGCCGCTGGCACGACAAGCCCAGCAGCCCCGATCTGTGCGACCTCTTAGCTGGCTATTTACCCTATAAGGGTCGCGCCGGTCAGACACGGCAGTACCGGGCACGTAATAGCTTTCCCGGACATATCACACGCGGCGTTCCCGCGACCTCCGGCTGCCCTGTCCCAGGTAACCCCTTCCTGGCCAATGCTGGTGGATTAAGCCCGCCCGACCAGCGGCACCGTCAGTCAGGCCGCGATTGGCGTGGTAGATCTCCGCCTCGTGGAAACTTTTCCGCACCGTAGGCAACATTTCAAACAAATCGAGTTTGCGGCGTGTCATGGACGGGCGCCGGTTTTGCCGGGTATGACCGTTATGTGGCGGTGGCTGCGGTGCGCAACGCGGAAAGAAAGGGGTTTCGTGGAAGATTGGGCGCCGGTTTCCGGTACCTTTTCTTCCAGAGGACCCTTTCCTTCCGCATGATAGCCGGTCCATGTGCCCGCTATGTGCCAATACGCGCAGTTCAACAGGCTGGCTAGCGCCCTCTAGCAAAGACGACATGCCCGACATGCCGCAAACGCACGTTATTTTGAAATGTTGCCGTAGTACGGAAAAGTTTCCACAGAGCGGAAAAGAACCGTATAAATCTACGGATCCCATGTCCGGCAAATCCGGATTGCTTCGAACCGTCTCCGCCACACGCGGTGCCGGTCTCCATGTTGAGATTGTTGATAACTTCGGGGCCCTGACCTGCCGGAAGGGGAATCTGCCCTCTGGGTCGGCGCGCAACTCACTGCGGGCGGCGCCGCGCAGCGCGTGGTTGCCGTCGCAGAACGGCTTGAGGGCGGACAGGCCGCACCGGCACAGCGCGATGGTCTCCCGTCCGGGGTCGATCTCCTTGCGGTCTCTGTTCTGGAGCTTGTAGGCGCCCCGGACGACGACCGGTCCGTTCTCGTAGACGGTGATCTCGACTGGTGGCTGCTCGTCCTGCATGAGTTGCTCCTTCTCTCTCAGGTCGCCTCTCTCAGGCCGCGGCGAGCTCGCGCAGCGACGTGCCATCCGCCGCCCATGCCTCGACGATCGAGCGGGCGAACAGACCCCGGATGTTGAGCGTGGCCAATGCGCCGATGACGAGGTGCTCCCATTCGGCCGGGTAGTCGGCCACGAACCCGCCGCACATGTCGTGGGCGGCCAACTGCTCGTGCACGGCGTCGGCGACAATGTGCTCGTCGTAGAACCAGCGCGCCTTCTTCGACCCGCCGACCCGGGCCATGCCTTCGCTGAAGTGGCGGTTGATGAACGACGAGCCGATCTCGGTCGCCGCGAGGTTGCCGAGAATCCTCCCGCGCCAGCGGCGCTGCAGGCCGAACATCGACCGGAGGGTGTGGATGCTCAGCGAGGCGGCCGGGATCTGATCGATGTAGGCGCCGTACTCCGGGTCGAGGTCCAGTTCGGACATCAGGATCGCGTACAGTTCGGCGTGGCTACGGCCTGGCATTCCGCCGCCGTACTCGTCGGCCTGGATCTCGATCAACGCGCTCTTGGCGCGGCCGGCCACCCGCGGGATGGCCCACGCGTGGGCGTCGGCTTCGCGTAGGCCCTCGATCGACCGGTGGATCGCCATTTCCTTGAACTGCTCGAGGGTCGCGTTCTGGTGCATGAACTTCAGCAATCCAGCCGGGGTCGAGGGGCCGCAGAGGTCCATCAGCCACGCGGGCACCCCTTCCGGAGTCAGGTCCTCAGGCATCCGCACCTCGGCGAGGACGTCCCGCTCGAACACGGCCTCCAAAGCGCTGCGCACGGTCAGTAGCGACGGCTCCCACTCCCACCGCGCGTCGATGCCGTCGAAGCCCTCGTAGCTGAACCCATAGCAGGTCCACAGGCTGATCTGGACGTCCTCATCGGACCTGGCGTCCACAGTGGTCTCCGGGAGCGCGTCGACCAACTCGGTGAGCTGTGACGGCATCGGTCCGGGTTCGCCGAGCAGGCGGGCGAACAGCGTGGTGCTGACGGGTCCTCGTGGAGCGGGCAGTCGCATAGCGTTCTCCGATCTGACGGGTCGCCGCGGTGACCTCACGTGCCGCGTCAAGTTCAGCCTCGGTCGTCATGAGGTTCAATATGCCAACCATCCTTGACATGTGGCTGATCGAACGCTTACGTATGGCACCGGTCAGCGTGTGGTCAGCGGATCATTAGTTAGCAATCCAGCCGTAGATCGTTGCTGAGCTTGAAGGGCTAGGGTCTATCACCCGCGAGAGGCGCAAGGCGCATGGCCAGTTCGCGGATCGAACTCGCGGCTTCCCGCGCGGCTGCCGGCTTCCCGCGTGGCTGCCGGTTTCCCGCGTGGCTGCCGGTTTCCCGCAGCTGTCAGCTTCGCGCCGCTGCCGGTTTCGCGTGGCTGCCGGTTTCGGGTGGCCGCCGTTTGCGCGCCGCTGCCGGATTGCCCTGAATGTCCGGTAAGTCTCGAACAGGATGCGGATTAAGGCGGAACATCCATGCTGCACGGAAATAAAACCTACGAATAGAGGCTGTCGCGTCACTGCTGTCAGGCTCTCGGGAGGCATCGCATCCGCATTAGTACTCCGACAGTGCTTTGTGATGATGGCGGGCTTTGAGGTGTCCAGGGACCGTCGCGGCCGCGGTTGACACCGGCGGGTGTGCTCCGGGAAAC
>JAFARZ010000108.1 GCA_019245115.1 Streptosporangiaceae bacterium
GCCGCTGCATGGCTACGGCGTCTACACGGTCGGTCCGGTCGGGGTCTACCCGGCCACCAGCTACCTGTCCCCGCAGGGCCACCAGGGTGACCCGTACCCGTTCGATCCGGCCAAGGCCAAGTCGCTGCTGGCCAGCCACGGCTGGAATGTGGTGCCGAACGGCGTTACCACCTGCCAGAACCCGAGCCTGTGTGGCCCCGGCATCGCCAAGGGGCATCAGCTCGTGTTCAACCTGCCGTACACCACCGGAACCAACTGGATCGCGTCGGAGATGACCCAGCTCCAGTCCAACGCCTCGCTGGCCGGCATCAAGCTGAACCTGCAGCCTAAGCCGTTCGACCAGGTGATCGCCATCGGCGCGCCGAACTGCAAGGTCGCGGGCACGTCCTGCAACTGGGACATGGCCAACTGGGGCGGCGGCTGGTCGTTCTCGCCCGACTACTACCCCTCCGGCGAGACGCTGTTCACCAGCGGCTCGGGCGTGAACTCCGGAGGGTACACCAACGCGCAGAACGACTCGCTGATCACCCAGACGCTGACCACCAACTCGCTGGCCCCGCTGTACAGCTGGCAGAACTACGTGACCAGCCAGCTGCCCTTCATCTGGCAGCCGAACGCGGCGTACGAGCTGAGCGAGGTCGCCGGCAACCTGCGGGGCGTGCTGCCGCAGAACCCGACGGGTCAGCTGAACCCCGAGGACTGGTACTTCGTCAAGTGACCGGCTTCCTGGTCCGCCGGATCGCGCAGGCCGCGATGGTGGTGCTGCTGGTCACGGTGATCACGTTCATCCTGCTGCGAGCCATCCCCGGCAACGTGGCGGTGGCGATCCTGGGCCCGGGCGGCCTGCGCAACCCCGCCACGCTGGCCGCGTTCAACCGGGAGTACGGATTCGACAAGCCCTGGTTCGACCAGTACCTGCTGTGGCTGGGCCACCTGCTGCACGGCAACCTCGGCTTCTCCTGGACGCTGGACCAGAGCGTTTCCTCCGAGCTGGGCCAGCACTTGCCCAAGACGATCATCCTGGTCGGGCTGGCCACGCTCCTCGCGCTGATCGTGGCGGTGCCGATCGGGCTGTGGCAGGCCGTGCAGCGCAACAGGCTGGTGGATTACACCTTCACCGGGTTCTCGTTCCTGTTCTACGCCGCGCCGACGTTCTTCACCGGGACCGTGCTGATCCTGGTGTTCTCGGTCAACCTGCACCTGGTCGGCCCCGAGGGCCCGCAGGGCGGGCTGGGCAGCGACCTGACCGACTGGCGCGACATGACGCTGCCGGTGGTCACCCTGGCCCTGGTGACGATCGCGCTGTTCGCCCGGTACATGCGCTCGGCGGTGCTGGACAACATCACCGAGGACTACGTGCGCACCGCGCGGGCCAAGGGCGCCTCGCAGCGCCGGGTGCTGTGGCGGCACGTGCTGCGCAACTCACTGATCCCGGTCGTCACCCTGCTCGGGCTCTCGCTGCCGGCCATCATGTCCGGCGCGCTGATCACCGAATCGGTGTTCAACTACCCCGGCATGGGCTACCTGTTCTTCAAGGCCGCCCAGCAGCAGGACTATCCCACGCTGCTCGGCTTCGTCATCGTCGTCGCGGTCGCCGTCGTCGCCGGGTCGCTGCTGGCCGACATCGGCTACGCGGTGCTCGACCCGCGTGTCAGGTACACCCGCCCATGACCAGCCCGCCGACCGAATCGGGACCTCTGGTCCCCGGCCTGGGCGGTGTCGTCGCCGAGGCCGGGCCGGACCTGGGGGCGCCGCCGCCCGGCAGGACCCGCGGCATGTTCGTCCGCGGCCTCGAGGTATTCCTGGAGAACAAGCTGGCCATCGCCGGTGTCGCGCTGCTGGCCGCGATGTTCGCGTTCTGCTTCCTGGGGCCGGTCTTCTACCACACCGACCAGGTCCACGTGAACCTGGCCATCGAGAACCAGGCGCCGGGCGCCGGCCGTCCGCTGGGCACCGACAACAACGGTTACGACGTGCTGGGCCGGCTCATGGTCGGCGGCCAGGTGTCGCTGGAGGTGGGTTTGGCCGCCGCGGTGCTGGCCACCGGGCTCGGCACGCTGTGGGGCGCGGTCGCCGGCTACTTCGGCGGCATCGCCGACGCGGTGATGATGCGCCTGGTCGACGCGCTGCTGGCCATCCCGGTCCTGTTCCTCACGCTCGTCGTGGTGGCCATGTTCCCGCCCACCGAGGCCGAGCTGATCCTGGTCATCGCGCTGACCTCGTGGCTGAGTACGTCCCGGTTGATCCGCGGCGAGGCGCTGTCGCTGCGGGTCCGGGAGTACGTGCAGGCGATGCGGGTGATGGGCGGCGGCGGCGCGCGAGCGGTGTTCCGGCACATCGCTCCCAACGCGGTGGGCACCATCGTGGTCAACGCTACCTTCCAGATCGCCGACGCGATCTTGCTGGTGGTCGCGCTGTCCTACCTGGGCCTGGGCATCCGGCCGCCGCAGACCGACTGGGGCGGCATGCTCAACAGCGGCCTCAACTCGGTCTACGACGGCTACTGGTGGCAGATCTTCCCGGCAGGCATCGCCATCATCCTGGTCGTGATCGCGATCAACTTCATCGGCGACGCGATGCGCGACGCCTTCGAGGTCAGGCTGCGCCGGCGATGACACCGGTGCTGGACATCGAGGACCTGCACACCGAGATCAAGCTGCGTAGATCGGTGGTGCACGCCGTGGACGGGGTCAGCCTGACCGTCGGAGCCGGCGAGTGCCTGGGCATCGTGGGCGAGTCCGGCTGCGGCAAGACCACGACGGCGCTGTCGGTCATGCGCCTGCTGCCCGCCGGCGGCCACATCACCCGCGGCCGGATCGTGGTGGACGGCACGGACGTCACCGCGCTGCCCGAGGACAAGATGCGGGACGTGCGCGGGAACCTGGCCGGCATGGTGTTCCAGGATCCGCTGACCTCGCTGAACCCGACGATGACGATCGGGGACCAGATCGCCGAGGCGGTCCGGCTGCACCGGGCCGCCACCCGGCCGGCCGCGCTGGCGCGGGCCGTGGAGGTGCTCGGTCTTGTCGGCATGCCCCGCCCCGCCGAGCGGGCCGGCCACTACCCGCATCAGCTGTCCGGCGGCATGCGCCAGCGGGTGATGATCGCGATGGCGCTGGCCTGCGAGCCGAAGCTGCTCATCGCCGACGAGCCGACCACCGCGCTGGACGTCACCATCGCCAAGCAGATCCTGGAACTGCTCGACGACCTGCGCCGACGCCTGGGCATGGCGGTCATCCTGGTCACCCATGACCTGGGCGTGATCGCCGGCCGCACGGACCGGGTCGCGGTCATGTACGCCGGGCGCGTGGTGGAGACCACCAGCACCGCGGCGCTGTTCGCCCGCCCGCGCCACCCCTACACCGAGGCGCTGTTCGAGGCGCTGCCGGAAAACGCCGTCAGGGCTCCCGGCGCCGACACGACCCCCGGAGCCGGCCCCGCGCCCCGCCGTCTGTACACCATCCCCGGCCAGCCCCCCGACCTGACCGCCCCACCGCCCGGCTGCCGGTTCGCCCCGCGCTGCCGCTACGCCAGGGACCGCTGCCGCGAGGCCGAGCCCGCCCTGGCCGGCACCGGCGCCGGCCACGACTTCCGCTGCTTCTTCCCGGTCGGCGAGCGCGCCGCGACCCTGGCCAGCTCGGGCCCCGCGGACGGAACGCCCGCCGCGGCAGCTCCCGACGGGGACGAGCTGCTGCGGCTGACTCACCTGGTCAAGGACTTCACCGTCACCGCGGGAGCGGTGCTGCAACGGCGGGTCGGGACGGTCTCGGCCGTGGCGGACGTCTCGTTCGCGGTGCCGGCCGGCCGGACGTTCGGCCTGGTCGGCGAGTCCGGCTGCGGCAAGACCACCATCGGCAGGCTTATCGTCGGCCTGGAACGGGCCACCAGCGGACGGATCCTGTTCGGCGGCGACGACCTGACCCGCCTGTCCGGCCGCGAGCGGCGCCGCCGCAGCGGGATCCAGCTGATGTTCCAGGACTCCTACGCCTCGATGGACCCTCGCATGCGCGTCGGCACCATCTTGCGCGAGCCCCTGGTCATCCAGCGCCAGGGCAGCCGCGCCAGCCAGCAGCGCCTCGTCACCGCCATCCTGGAGGAGGTCGGCCTGCCCGCCTCCGCCGCCGGCCGCTACCCGCACGAGTTCTCCGGCGGCCAGCGCCAGCGTCTTGGCCTGGCCCGGGCCCTGATCCTGCGCCCCGCCATGATCGTCGCCGACGAGCCGGTCTCCGCCCTGGACGTCTCCATCCAGGCCCAGATCCTCAACCTGATGCGGGAGCTCCAGGCCGACCACGGCCTGACCTACCTGTTCATCTCGCACGACCTGTCGGTGGTCCGCTACATGGCCGACCGCATCGGGGTGATGTACCTGGGCAAGCTCGTCGAGACCGGCCCCGCCGCCGACGTCTATCTGCGTCCCGTCCACCCCTACACCAAGGGCCTCATCGATACCGTCCCAGTCGCCGACCCGGCCCGCGAGCGCGCCCGGGAACACCAGGGCGTCGGCGGTGAGCTGCCCTCGGCCGCCGCGCCCCCGTCCGGCTGCCGGTTCCGCACTCGCTGCCCCCGGGCCCAGGACCTGTGCGCGACCACGGAACCGCCCCTGCGCCCCTTCAACTCGGCCGGCCACCAGGCCGCCTGCCACTTCCCCCTTCGCGACCCGGACCCGGCCGCCCAGGTCACCCCCGGATCGGGGTCCCCGTAGGGTAATGCGCCGCGGGCTGATCGGAGGTGCTGCTGCACGTGAGGCGGACGCCGTCCTGGATGAGCGCCATCCTGGCATACCCGCTGCGCTGCGCGTCGACAGCCCCACCCGCCGCTGTAGCCCCATCTGCCCCGTACCACGGAGACGTTTCCCATGATCGCGAAGGGTTTTATATCAGGAAACGTAGTGAACCCTTCGCGATCATGCTGGTGTGAGCGCAGGCCCCAATTGCCACAGTGCGGATTCAATCCCTGACCACAATCACGGTTGGTTGGCCTGGTTGGCGAGCCACGTGCCGGAGATTACGAACATGAAGACGGACTGGTGCGAGAAGCCGAGCGCGGTGTAGAACTCCTCGGCCTCGTCGGTCTGCAAGCCGATGTGCTGGCCCGGGACGCGTTCCATGAGCCGCCTGACCATCGCCGCACCGATGCCCTGCCTGCGGTAGGCCGATGTGGTCCAGACGTCGAGCAGGTAGGCGTTGCAGACGCCGTCGGAGAGCAGCCGGGCCATGCCGACCACCCGGTCGCCGTCCCGGGCGATGGCAACATGCTGCGACTGCTCGAGCGATTCGTCGATGCGCACCGTCATGCCTGGAGCCTAGGGCAGTGATCCAGTGGCTCGCCGCCCTCGACCGCCGCTACGATCACTGCGCATAACGAGGATGACGGGAAGGGACGGACCCATGGGCCTGACGGAGCCGGTGAGACAGGGGGACAGAGCGCGGGCGATCGCCCAGCCGCTGGCCCTGACCGTCCTGGCCGCCCTGCTGACCGCGTGCAGTTCGTCCGGGTCGAACGGCAGCACGCCCGCCTCGTCGAGCCCTCCCGCGACGGGCGGCCCGGCCTCCGCGTCGGCGGTCGCCGCCTCGTTCGTCAACATCGTGGAGCCGTTCGATCCCGGTCACCCGGCCCGGACCGAACCCGCCCCGGCCACCTGCGGCAGCCAGGCCACCACGATCGCCATCGAGCAGTGCTTCCAGACGAAGACGGAGAACATCGACGTCCAGGTCGACGTCGCGCAATCCGCCAAGTACGCCAGCGCGTCCGCGGCCGATCGTGCCACGATCCTGGCCCAGGACAGCGCCTGGCTGGCCGCGCGCGGGCCGGTGTGCGCCGCGGCCTTCAACACCGGCGGGACCATCGACGGGATCAGCGCCGCGGCTTGCCTGCTGGACGAGAGCAATGCCCGGCTCGATGCGGTGAAAGGGATCAACCCGCCGGAGGCCAGGCTCAAGGGCACCGACAGCACCGACCCGAACCAACTGTCCTGGTACACCACGCCCGAAGGTTCCCGGATAGCAGAGATGAGCACTCAAGGCGATCAGACCGGAGGAGCGATCGTCGCCTGGGTCATTGTGGGCGGGGCGGACGGATTCGTGGTCAACCCGAAGCAGTTTTTCTTCCAGGACGGGTCGTTCACCGACGTCGGCATCGTTGAGCCGCCGAACCCCGCCTATCACCGCGTCCCGACGGGTAAGGAATACCAGTTCTCCATCGACTATTCCACGCTGGCCAAGGACCCGAACGCGAACAAGGGCGCCGCAGGGTACCTTTACGCGCCGGGCGCGCCGGTCGCGGCCTGGGGCTGAGCCTCAGACTGCCCCCGTGGTTAGATAGCCCAGCGGTCCCGCAGCTCGATCAGCCGCCGCGCGTTACGCATGGCCAGCGCGATGATCGTCTCCATCGGGTTGATGCCGATCGGGCCGGGGAACACGCTGGCGTCGGTCACGATCAGCCCGGGCACGCCATGGAAATCCCCGAAGCTGCCGGTGACGCCGCGGCGCGGGTCCTCGCTCATCCGCGCGGTACCCATCAGGTGGATGGAGAACAGCTGCAGGGACCGCTTGGGGACCGGGCGGGCCAGCAGCCGGCGCAGCTCGTCCGGACCGCGGGCCTGGGGGGCGCCGTCGAAGGGAAGCAGCACCCGCCGGGCGCCGGCCGCGAACAGCGCCTCGGCGGTCAGCTCGACGCCGCGCACGACCCGGGCGGCGTCGTGGTCGGTGAGCTGGTAGAAGACCTGCGGCCCGAGGCCGGGGACGTTCCGGATCCGGCCGGTCCCCGTGTCGGAGACCAGCGGCCCCGCGGTGACGATGCGGTTGTAGTCCGCCATCAGCTCGCCGAGTTCCCGGCCGTAGGCCGGCATGACCCCGGCCAGCATCGGGGGAGGAAGGTTCGTCGCGGTCAGCAGCAGCCCCTCGGTGAGGAACTCGCGCACCTGGAAGGCCTGGTGAACGCCCTGCCAGCCACGCACGTCCTGGTCGAAGAACGCGGTCACCATCGCGTTCGGGTGCACCGACAGGTTCCGGCCGAGCTGCCCGGACGCCGAGCGCAGGCCCG
>JAFARZ010000303.1 GCA_019245115.1 Streptosporangiaceae bacterium
GCGGACACATGAGCATCCTTCAGTGGGAAGAAAAGAGCCCTTTGGAAGAAAAGGTGCCGGAAACCAGCGCCCTATCCTCCGCGAAGCCCTTTTCTTCCACGTCGTCCACCGCAGCTGCCGTCACATAACGGCCATATCAGGACAAAACCGGCACCCGCCACGACACGCCGCAAACTCGATTTGTTTCGGAACGCGCACCCAGTACCATAAAGTCACCACGAAGCGTAAAACCACCGCGCCAGCCGTGGCATCGCGAGCCAGTGTCGGCTGGCCAGGCGGGCTTAATTCACCGGCATTGGCCGGGACGGGTGATAAGCCGGGAGGCGGGCACGTAGCCAGAGCCCGGAGCGCGGATTTAGCTGGGCAGGGATCGCGGAAGGCCGAACCAGGGCAGCGACGCGTTGTCGAAGCGGGTTATCGCGCCGATCTGATGCCCGGCCAGGGTGAGGACGAGGAGGCCGCTGGCGTGCAGCACCGCCGCGTGCGGGTCGTGCAGGTACAGGCCGAACGCGGGCTGGCCATTGGCACTGGTGCTCACCAGACGGCGCTCAATTGGCCTAGGGCTCCGGCCGTGGCGCTGATGGCTCGCGTTGCGGAAGACGGCGGTCAGGAAGTCCGCGGCCAGCTCGCGGCCCTGGTATTCCAGCGGCGCCGGCGGCATGGTGATCCAGGCGTCCTTGGTGAGCAGAGCCACGACGCCGTCCACGTCGCCGGCCTGGAACGACCGTGCGAACTCGGCGACGAGCCGCTGCTCGGCGGCGGAACCCCGGGCTGGCGGAGCAGGCTGTGTCCCGTCCGGCGGAAGGCGGCAGGCCAGCGTGGTGCGGGCGCGCTTGAGCGCGCTGGTCACGGACTGCTCGCTGACCCCGAGGATGCTCGCCGCCTCGCGGGCGTGAAAGCTGAGCACGTCGCGCAGGATGAGCACGGCACGCTGCCGGGGCGGCAGCAGTTGCAGCGCCCTGACGAAGGCGAGCGAGATGGCCTCGGTGGCTTCGTAGTGGGCTTGCGGGTCGGCGGCTGTGTCGGGCAGGTCTTGTAGCAGCAGGTCAGGATAGGGTTCCAGCCATGGCACCTCGCCGAGCCGGGTAGGCGCCGGGATATCGAACTGGAAGCCGGTGGTTACCGGTGGGCGTCGGCTGGCCGATCGCAGTGCCGTCAGGCACCGGCTGGTGGCGATCCGGTACAGCCAGGTTCGCATCGACGCCCGTTGCTCGAAGCCGCCCAGCGCGCGCCACGCCGCCAGGAGCGTCTCCTGAACGGCGTCCTCGGCATCGGCCGCTGAGCCGAGCATCCGGTAGCAGTGCGCCTGAAGCTCGCGCTGATGGGGCTCGACAAGCTCACGGAATGCCTGCTGGTCCCCGGCCCTGGCTCGCGTGATCAGATCCGCGCTCATGCCCGTGTCCTCGCGTCGTTCGTCGTCGGCATCACCGGTACAGACACCGCCCGCCCGCGAAACTGGGCGCTGAAAAGGGGTCAGGGGAAGCGGGCGGCCACCAGCAGAGGGAGGTGATCTGAGGTGGGGACACGGAAGATCTGGGTGGTGGTGACGATGCCGGGAGAGGAGACGGCGTAGTCGATGGCGGCGACGGGCCGACGGGCGGGGAAGGTCGGCCGTGGTGGGTCGGGATGCACCCGGATGTCACCACCGCGGAACAGGGTCGCGAACGAGGCGTTGAAGTCGCCGCAGACGATCCAGGGGGCCGCCAGTTGACCGACGAGGCGCCGCAGCATCCGGGCGGCGGTCTGGCGGCTGCCGTGGTGGGTGGCCGGGAAGTGCGTGGCGCCCACCCACACTGAAGCTCCGGAGAACATCACCCGGGCCAGCGTCACCGAGCGGGGTTCGGTCGGCTCTGTGCCGTCATAGCGGCGCTCGGGTGAGTACATGCCCACGTGCTGGACCGCGGTGACGGGGATGCTCGTCAGCAACGCGTTGCCGTACCCGCGAGCGGCCGGATCCGTGCTCAGCTCGATGCTGGGCACGAATATCCAGGCATATCCGCACTTGTCGGCCAGGTCGGCCAGGGTCTCCGGGGCGCCCAGCGGCTCGTTGACCTCGACCAGCGAGACGACATGCGGCTTGGTCTCGCTGATCAGGTCGGCTACGCCGCCAGGGTTCGGCGCGCCGGCCGCGTCACGCCAGGAATGCACGTTCCAGTGCAGTATCCGCAATTCGCCCGAATCGTCCGAAGTTGGCACAACCCCACACTAACCGCCTCACCGCGCTGGCCTGGCCGGAGTGTGCCTCTCGCCAAATGCCGAAACCAATCGCTAGTATGACGCCTCAACACCACCCAGTCCTGGAAATGGCGACGCTCAGTGGTGATAGCAATACGGTCGAGGAATCGGCCGAGGTGCCAGGTGGGGGATACATATGAATACTCGGAGTTTCCGCGAACCGGCGTTCGTCGCCGTCGCGGCGATGGTTGTGATCGTAGCCGCCGGCTGCTCAAGCCCGTCGAGCACAACGGCCCTCTCATCGCTTTCCGGACCAGAAAAGACGACAATCCGGGTCGCCGCGCTACCCTCGGCTGACCTGGCCGGATTGTATGTCGCAGAGGATGAAGGGCTCTTCGCCAGACAAGGTCTGCGCGTGACGATCGAGAAGATAGCCAGCAGCCAGGCGGTAATCGCCGCCCAGCTGGCGGGCCGGGTCGACATAAGCGCGGGCAGTTACATTCCCTATATCACTGCCCAGGCGGAGGGCGCAAGATTCCACATCCTTGCCGAAGCTTCCATTCTGGCTCCAGGAACGCGACTGCTGCTCACCGCCAAGAATTCCCACATTACGAGCATCACGGATCTGGTGGGCAAGCGCGTCGGAGTCAACGGAACGAACAGCATCGGCACCCTGCTGATCAGCGAACTGCTCGCCGATCACGGATTGTCATCGAAGGCGGTGCAATTCATAACGGACCAGGGTGGTTTTCCGATGATGCCTTCGGCGTTGGAAACCGGCGTCTGGGACGCGGCGTTTCTCGCCGAGCCCTATGTCACGCTGGCCGAGGAGACCTACGGCGAACGGGTGCTGGCCGACCTGGACCAGGGCGCCATGCTGAATTTCCCCATCGACGGGTACGTCGCCACTCACGATTGGGTGCAGGCCCATCCGAGCACAGCGACCGCCTTCGAACGCGCGATCCAACAGGGACAGGCCATCGCGCAAAGCAATCGTGCCGCCGTCGAAGCGGCCATGGCGAAATCCGACGGCCTGGCACCTGGCGTTACGGCGCTCATGGCACTTCCCGATTTCCCGCAGGGCCCCGTTGACCGGACGCGTATTGAGCGCGAGGCCACCGCCATGCTGCAATTCGGCATGCTCGGTCCGGATTCCGCCAGCGGGGTCCAGCAAGGCACCCTGGCCGAGTCGATGATCAGCTCGTAAAACCACCGTCGTTCCCGATAATAGGGGTTTATGACGCCTCGGGGGCTTGTGCGGCTGCTGGCACTCACCTGCGGCGTCACGGTGGCCAACATCTACTACGCGCAGCCTATGCTGCACACGATCGCCCGCGGTCTCGGCACCAGCCAGTCGGCTGCCGGGCTGGTGGTAGCCGGCACCCAGGCCGGGTTCGCCCTTGGTCTGCTGCTGGTGGTGCCGCTCGGCGACATCGTTTCCCGTCGGCCCCTGCTCGCCACGTTGCTGGCGGTCGACGCGGTGGCGCTGGGCGCATGCGCCGCGGCGCCGACGCTCCAGGTGCTGGCCCTGCTCGGCGTGCTGGTCGGAGTAAGCACGGTAGTCGTTCAGATGCTGATTCCGTACGCCGCCACGATAGCCAGCCCGGGGGAACGGGCCAGGACGATCGGGACGCTGATGGGCGGTCTGCTCCTCGGCGTCCTGTTGTCACGCACATTTGCTGGGCTGGTAGCCGGCGCCGCCGGGTGGCGCGGGGTTTACGCGGCCGCTGCCGGACTGATGACGGTTATGGCGGTGGTGCTGTTCCGGGTACTGCCGTCCGGCGGTCGCGAGGTCGGCATCGGATATCTGGCCCAGATGCGTGAAGTGGTGCGACTGGCGCTGCACCAGCCGGTGCTGCGCTGGCGGGCCGTGATGGGCGCCGCCCAGTTCGGCGCGTTCAGCTGCTTCTGGACGACCGTCACCTTTGTGCTGGCGGGTCGGGCGTATCAGTACACGCAGGCCGAGATCGGGTTGTTCGCGCTGGTCGGGGCGGCCGGGGCGGCCTGCGCGCTGGCCGGCGGCCGCCTGCTGGACAGCCGCCCGGACCGGCGGTGGGCGGTTACCGGGATCGCCTTCGCCGTGCTGCTGGTGTCCTTCGGCGTGCTGGCTCCCGGCGCTCACGGTATCGGCTGGCTGGTCCTCGGCGCACTGCTCATGGACGGGGCCTGCCAGGTCGTCCACGTCACCAACCAGGCGGTGATCTACGACCTGGTCGGCCAGGCGCGGTCGCGGATCACCACGACATACATGACGACGTACTTCGTCGGCGGGGCCGCCGGAACCGCGGTCGGCACGGCGGCTTACGACCACTACGGCTGGACCGGCGCGTGCGTGGCGGCCGCCGGGTTCTGCTGCATCGGGCTGCTCGCCTGGCTGGCCGGGTCCTTCGGTGAAAATATCTACTATGAGCGATGACGAGTGGAAGGCGGCCGCCGTTACCCTGGCCGAATCGGATCCGGTGCTGCGCCGGCTGGTCGACCAGGCCGGCCCGCCCGAGGTCAGGGCGCCGAACGAGTCGCACTTCGGGGCGCTGGTCCGGGCTATCGTGTACCAGCAGCTGGCCGGTGCCGCGGCGTCCGCCATTCACGGCCGCCTCGTCGCCGCGGTGCCGGGGGGTCTCACCCCGGAGAGCGTGCTGTCGCTGTCGGATGACGACATGAGGAAGGCCGGCCTGTCCGGCGCGAAGACCGCCTCCTTGCGTGACCTGGCGGCCAAAGTCCTGGACGGGACGGTCATTCTCGACCCGGCAGGCCTGAAAGACGAGGGTGACGCGGAGGTGGTCGCCCGCCTGTCAGCGGTCCGCGGCATCGGCAGGTGGACGGCCGAGATGTTCCTGATGTTCCAGCTGCGACGATTGGACGTCTGGCCCACCGGCGACCTCGGCGTGCGCAAGGGCTTCGGCCTGGCCTGGGGGATTCCCATGCCCAC
This sequence comes from Streptosporangiaceae bacterium, assembly GCA_019245115.1. GTDB lineage: Bacteria > Actinomycetota > Actinomycetes > Streptosporangiales > Streptosporangiaceae > JAFARZ01. Next base: position 5,105 of record JAFARZ010000303.1, read on the forward strand.
ACCGAAGCAGCTCGAGCCGCTCGGCGACCCGTACCGGCCGTATCGTTCGGTCGTCGCGTGGTACTGCTGGCGTGCCGCCGAACTGTACGGGAACGCCGCCGACAGCGCGCTGACCCGCTGAGAGCTTTGGGAAGCGACCGGGGTCCGATGAGTCCGGGCGGCTACGTCCGTTGTATTGACCATGACAGACGTAGACCTTGGATCAGCGGCCCGTCGCCTCGGCGAACTGGTCGCCAGCATCAGCGATGACGAGCTGGGGATGGCGACCCCGTGTCCCGCATACACGCTGGGCGACCTCGTCGATCACGTGGGGGGGCTGGCCCTGGCGTTCGCCGCCGCGGGGCGGAAGGAGACCGGCCGGTACGTCAACATGGGGCCGTCCGGTGACGCGGCCCGGCTGACCGACGACTGGCGAACCCGGATTCCGCGTGACCTCGGCCTGCTGGCGCAGGCCTGGCGGGCGCCGGGGGCCTGGACCGGCATGACCAGGATCGCGGGCCAGGACGCGCCGGCCGCGATGGTGGGCATCACCGTCGCCGACGAACTCGTCGTCCACCGCTGGGACATCGCCAGGACGATCGGGCAGGACTACGACGCGGAACCGGCGCTGGTCGAGGCGGCGCGGGAATTCCTCGGAGCGTTCGTCTCGCCTGACATGCCTTCGGGGCCCACGGTCACGTTCGGGCCGCCCCGGCCGGTGTCCGATGGCGCGCCGGCGCTCGACCGGGTCATCGCCATGGCCGGCCGCGACCCATCCTGGACTCCAGGCCTGTCAGCCGGATGAATGTGGGGCTGGTGGCGGATGAATGTGGCAGCGACCCGGTTATAACCGGTTGAATGCCACATTCATCCGCCCCATATGTGGGCTGGTGGCGTTACGGGGCGCCCATCGTGGGGGCGTGGGTGATCAGGAGGGAGCCGGGCGGGACCAGGTCGACCCCGTCCGGGTCGTCGAGGTAACCCGGGCCGTTGCCGGCGACCCCGGTGTGCCCGTATTGCCACACGATGCGGTTGGTGGCGGGGTCGACCACGCACACGCGATGGTTGAAGTCGTCGTTGAGCAGGATGTCCCCGTTGGGCAGCGGCAGCGCCAGCGATGGGTGGTTGAATCCGCCGAGCCGCCACAGCAGGCGCCCGGCCGAGGTGAACTCCACGATCTGGCCGGCCTCGGCGTAGTCAGCGGTAAGGTACCGGCCCGGGTATACCTCGTTGGTGTCCGACGGGTACTGGACCCCAGGCGGGTGTGTCGACCACGACACGGTCCCGCGCAGTGACATCTCGTCCGCCCAGTCGCCATTTATCTCCGTCACGAGATAGTTGCCGTCGGTCAGCGGGAACGCTCCATTGGGGCTGCCGAACCGGGTCGGCGGAGCATGCTCGCACTGCTGTGTCGTCTGGCCGATGACTCGTGTCGTGGTGTGCGCCGGCGGGGTGACCAGCACCACGCGGCAGTTCTTGATGTCCGCCGCGAGGATCATCCCGCCGGGGAGCATCATCGCGTCGTCGGGGTTGAACAGATGGTTGGAACCGGAGCCGGGCACGCCGTACCGGTACACGATCTTGCTGGTGGCGACCGAGATGACGGTGATGGTGTAGTCGTCTTCCTGCGTCGCGACGATGTACCTGCCGTCGGGGGAGAAGAACGCGTCGTCCGGCGACAGGAACGTCTGCCCCGGCGCCAGGTCGCCCGGCCGCGGGAACTCCCACCGCACGCGGCCCGCCGGGTCGACGATCAGCAGCCGGTTGTTCCGGTGATCGGCGATGAGCACGTCCGCGGGCAGCGTCGACGGATCCGACCCCGGGTTGAGCCGTGCCGGGCCGGTGGCGGGCTGGAGCCACGGGGCCAGGTTGCCGGCCGGCATCGCTTGCCCGGGCGGGACGAGACGGAACGTGGTCACCGTCGGGACGGCGCGCGACCCGTCGTCGCCGCCGATAAGGTATCCGACCCCGCCGGTCGCCGCCGCGGCCGCGTTCGCGACCGGTACCGGCAGTTCGCCCGCTACCGTGACGGAGGCTGTGGCCGAGGCCGTGGCCGGGTCAAACCGGTACACCACGCCGCTGATCGCGTCAGCGCCGGCGGTACTGGGCCTCCCGTGTGCGGTTTGGCCCGCGGTCGCGGTTTGGCCCGCGGTCGCGGTTTGGCCCGCGGTTGAGCCTCCGGCGACGAAGATCGACCCGCCGAGGCCGAATGCCGCCGCACCCGACACCGGCCGGGGCAGGTGTCCCGCCACGGTCGCCGCGCCGGTCGCCAGGTCGATCCGCTGGATGTCGTCCGTGGTGCCGTTGCTCGCCTGCCCGCCGAATACCCAGATCGTGCCCGTGCTCTGCCCTGGAGCCGTGATCTCGGCCGCGCCTGCGTGGGTGACCGGTACCGGCAGCCGTGCCGCCGTCCGGAAATGCTGTCCGTCCGTCGTCTCCAGCACCGCGGGATCGAGGGCGGCCCCATCGGCGCCGCCGACCAGGTAGGCCTGCGATCCGGCGACGACAGGGGCGGCTCCAGATCTGCCGCCGGGTAGCTTCCCGCTGACGGCTTCGGCCAGCCACGGCGAGAACATCTGGATCGGCATCGTCCCGGTGGTCCCGCCGGCCGGGTCAAGTCTGGTCACCGTGGTGCTGGACGGGCCGGCCAGCAGCAGGCCGCCCGCAGCGGGAACGACGATCTCGCCGGACATCGCGGCCGGAAGCTGGTACGGCGCCGGGATGACCTCCAACGCCATCGCCGGCGCCGTCGTCGACGGCGCCCCCATGACCGGTGCCGCGGGGCTGCCGGATCTCGTCGGCCGATCCGCGGGCCGCCGCGAATCCCGCTCGAACATCGCGCACGACGACACGAGCAGCCCGCACACTGCGAGTGCGGCCACTGCCTTGGTTCGAGGATCGCGCAACGTAGACATCATGGCTCTGAGCAGGCAGCATCGGTTCCCGGTCCAGCCCAGTCTTCCCCCGCGCCTGCTCCTTAATCCAGCGCGCACAAATCCCGACATTTCACGATTTGCGCCGATCAGGGATTGGTTGGCGCAACGGCGCAATGTGCCCCTCGCATGGGGATGGTTGGCGCAACGTACCCCTCCCGTGGGGATCGTTGGCGCAACGTACCCCTTGGATAATGCCTCGGCCGGGGCGGCCGCTGTACTCACGGAGATGGAAGCCGCAGAGGCCGATCGGATGGATGGCGCCATTCATTTGGGTGGATGTCCAAAATGTCCTGGCGGAGCGGCATCGATGGCGCCATCCACCCGGCTGCGGGCAGGGCGCAGAGCGCCGCGCGCACGCGAGCCGCCGCGCGCACGCGAGCCACCGTCGCACGGAAGCAGCGACGGCGCACGCGACCAAGCTACTCCTCGGTGGGGGCGGGGCCGGTGGAGCCGCGGACGACCAGTTCCGGCTCGAACAACAGCTCCTCGGGGTAGACGGCCACGTTCTCCACCTGGTTGACCAGCAACGCCACCGCCGCCTTGCCCATCGACTCGATGGGCTGACGGACCGTGGTCAGCGGCGGATCGGTGCAGTTCATGAACGCGGAGTCGTCGTACCCGACCACCGACATCTCACCGGGTACCCGGAGTCCGGCGCGGCGGGCCGCCCGGACGGCGCCCAGGGCCAGCACGTCGCTGCCGCAGATCACGCCGGTGACGCCGTGTCGTAGCAGCCTGGTGGTGGCGGCCTGGCCGCCCTCCAGTGAGAACAGCGTGTGCTCGACCGGCGCGACCACCAAGCCGGCCGCCGACGCCAGCGAGGAGAACGACGCGAGCTTACGCTGCGAAGGCACATGGTCCTCCGGCCCGACCACCAGCCCGATCCGCTGATGCCCGAGTGAGGCGAGGTGGGTGAACGCCTGCTGGGTTGCCGTCATGTCATCGGTCGCCACGCAAGGGAACTCAAGGTGCTCGATAGCGGCGTTGCACAACACGACCGGGATGCCGCGTTCGTGCAGCAGCTTGTAGTGGTCATGCGGGGCGGCCTGCTCATGGTAGCCACCGCCCTCGAACACGACGCCGGAAACCTGCTGATCCAGCAGCATGGAGACGTAATCCGCCTCGGACAGGCCGCCCCCGGTCAGAGTGCACAGCACGGGGGTGAACCCGCGTTGCGCGAGCGCACCGCCGATCACCTCGGCCAGCGCGGGGAAGATCGGATTCTGCAGTTCGGGCAGCACCAGGCCGATCAGCCGGGCGCGTTCGCCGCGTAGCTGGGTGGGCCGCTCATAGCCGAGGACGTCCAGCGCGCTGAGTACCGCCTCGCGGGTCGACTCGGAAACGCCCGGCTTGGCGTTCAGCACACGGCTCACCGTGGCCTCGCTGACCCCGACCTTCTTCGCGACATCGGCGAGCCGCCGGGAGGGTGCACGTGTCATGCCGCAAACATACGACATCCTTGCCGCAAGTGCTTGCGCGATCCGAGTCGCCGCTGGCCGGCACCAGAGCCGTCAAGCCACCCCTGGCCTGCGCAACGACGTTTGCAAGCAATGGCAAGACAAGAACAAGACAAGAATCGGCAACTCAGCCAGCAAGACGAAGCAAGCCGATCGTAGCTAAGTTGTGTCCTTGCAAATTTAAGTTGACATATTGCAGATAGATGTGGCGAAACGTATGTTGAGCTATCGATATTTTCCACCGCAACCACCGCAACCACCGCAACCACCGCAACACCGCAACCACCGCAGGCACCGTAGGAAGGATCGGTCATGCGCAGACGGCTCCCCAGAATATCCACGGTGACGCAGCACAAGAAGCACAATAAGCACAAGAAGCACAAGGCCATCGTCAGTCCGAAGCTAACGGGGATAACCGTCGCCGTGCTCGGGCTCGCCGCCGTCGCGGCCTGCTCGAGCAGCGCCTCGCCCTCAGGATCCGGATCCGGATCCGGAACATCCACCAGCGGTCACGTGACGATCAGCGTCAACTGCGCGCCGCCCGCCAGTTCGCCGGCTCAGTACAAAGAGTGGAACGAGGACGTCACCACCTTTGAGCACCAGAACCCGAACATCACGGTCCACAGCATCTACTCGGCCCAGTGCATCGTCCCCGCGACGTTCACCGCCATGCTCAGAGCGGGTACCGAGCCGGATGTCTTCGGCACCTACTTCACCGACCTGAACCAGGTGCTGGACTCCGGGCAGGCCGCCGACATCACCCCGTACGTGAACAGCACCACCGTCCCGGCACTGCGTGACATCGTCCCATCCGCGATGAAGGCAGTGACCGCGGGCTCCACCGTCTACGGCCTGCCGAGCCAGAACTACACCCAGGGCCTGGTCATCAACCGGAAGCTGTTCACCGAGGCCGGTCTCAACCCGGACCAGCCACCCACGACCTGGGCGCAGGTCGAGCAGGACGCCAAAGCGATCACCAAGCTCGGCAACGGCGTCTACGGGTACGGCGACTACAGCGCCGGCAACAACGGCGGGTGGCACTTCACCTCCGAGCTGGACGCGATGGGCGGCCAGATGGTCAACTCCGATGGCAGCTCAGCGGCCTTCGACACGCCGCAGGCCCAGGCCATCTTGCAGGCCCTGCACCAGATGCGGTTCGTCGACCACAGCATGAGCCCCACCCAGCAGCTCGCCTGGGGGTCGCTGCAGAAGCAGATGGCGTCAGGCAAGCTCGGCATGTACATCGCCGCGCCGGACGACATCTACAACGTGATCGTCCCGATAGACGGCGGCAACGCCAACGACTACGGGATGGGCCCGCTGCCCAGCGCCAGCGGCACGCCGGCCGGCTCACTGTCCGGCGGTAACGACTACATGTTCGCCAAGCACGACACCCCGGCCCAGATAGAGGCGGGCATCAAGTTCGTCGCCTTCGAAGATCTCACCCCCGGCCAGGGGCAGTTCAACTACGCGCGGCAGCGGACCGACGGGTTCCCGGTCGGCTTCCCCGAGCCACAGCTGTTCACCGGCCCGACCGGGGCCGCGCAGCAGAAGCTGCTGCGGAAGTACGCGACGATCAACCTGTCCTATTACTCCACGTTCGAGAGCGCGCACGAGTCCGGCATGGGCGAGCCGCCGGACGCCCAGGCCATTTACAAGACGCTGGACCCGGTGATGCTCGCCGTTCTCACCGAGCCGAACGTGAACATCTCCCAGCTGCTGTCGACCGCGGCCGGACAAGTGAACCAGATCCTGGCGATCAGTGGTTGAACTGACCGCGCTGAAGCGCGCTCCCCGTCCCGTGCACGTAAGCGGACGGGACGGGAGGCGCCGGCCAGCCTCGGCAGCCGCGGCCGCACTGCGACGCAACGCCACCGCGCACGGATTCCTGATCGGCGCGGTGCTGTGCTTCGCCTTCTTCTCCTGGTACCCGATGATCCGCGAGGTCATCATGAGTTTCCAGGGCACGCATCTGGGTGTCACCGGGTGGGTCGGCTTCCGGAATTACGACCGCATCTTCGGTGACCCGACGTTCTGGACGGCCTGGCGCAACACGCTGGAGTTCACCGTCCTGGCGCTCATCTTCGGTTACGCCGTCCCGTTCTGCACGGCCATCCTGCTGAACGAGCTGCGGCACGCCAAGGGATACCTGCGCTGCCTGGTGTACCTGCCGGTGATGCTGCCACCGGCCTCCTCGCTGCTGTTGTTCGCCTATTTCTATGACCCGTCTTACGGCGTGTTCAACGACATCCTGCACACGCTGCACCTGCCGACGTCGCAATGGGTCCAGTCGCCCGGCACCACGATGCCGACGATGGCGATGATCTCCGTGGTGATCGCCGCCACCTGGATGAACATGGGTGGCGCGACGCTGATCTACCTCGCCGCGCTACAGAACATCCCCGGTGAGCTGTACGAGGCGGCGGAGCTCGACGGCGCCGGAATATGGCGAAAAATCCGTCATGTAACCATCCCGCAGACCCGGCTGATCCTGTCCATGCTGCTCCTGCTCCAGATCGTCGCCACCATGCAGATGTTCATCGAGGCGTTCATCTTGACCAACGGGGGAGCGGGACCGAACAACACCACCTTGTCCGTGGTCACTCTCATCTACCAGTACGCGTTCGCACTGAGCAGCGCGAGCAACTTCAACACCGCGTCCGCGCTCGGCGTGGTGCTCATGGTGGTGCTCGCCGTGTTCTCCGGAGGGTATCTGTGGCTGACGCGCAGACAAGAGGCCTGATCTCGCATGCCCAGCTACAGCGGGGGCACGGCAAGATCATCTACCGGATCGTCCTCACCCTCACCGTGGTGGTCTTCACCCTGGTCTTCATCGGCCCGCTGTACTTCCTGTTCAGCGACGGGCTGAAGTCGGCGGCCGAAGCGATCCAGACTCCGCCGACCATCATCCCGCACCACGTGCACATCAGCACGTACACCAGCGCGTGGGGCCGGGTCGGCGTGGGCCGGCTACTGCTCAACACGCTGTTCTACGCGTTCGGCGCGCTCGCCTGCCAGCTGGTGTTCGACGTGTCAGCGGCATACGCCCTGTCGAAGCTGCGCCCCGTCATGGGGAACGTGATCTTCGCGATGATGCTGGCCACGCTGATGATCCCGGCCACGGTCCTGGTCGTGCCGCAGTATGTGACGGTGTCCGATCTCCCCATCCTGCACGTGAACCTGATCGGCTCCCCCGAGGCCATCTGGCTGCCGTCGGTGGCCAACGCGTTCAACATCTTCCTGCTCAAGCGCTTCTTCGACTCGATCCCGCGCGAGCTGATCGAGGCCGCGGCGATCGACGGCGCCTCGCCGATGCGCGTCTTGCGCAGGATCGTCGTCCCGATCAGCCGCCCCATTCTCGGGGTAGTGTCGATTTTCGCCCTGGTCGGAGTGTGGAAGGACTTCCTGTGGCCGCTCCTGGTCGAAGGCGGGTTCAACCCCAGCCGGGAGACGCTGAACGTCGGCATCTGGGAGGCCACGCTGACCACGCCGCAGAACGAGATCATCGCCGCGTCGGCGATGGCGGCCATCCCCACGCTCGTGTTCTTCCTCATCTTCCAGCGCAATATCCTGGCCGGCCTGACCGCCGGCAGCCTCAAGGGCTGAACCGCAGGCAACAGCACACCGACGAAGGGCAGGTATCCATTGCACGACGACACGGGTGGCGCATGGTGGCGCAATGCCGTTATCTACGAGCTCTACGTGCAGAGCTTCGCCGACAGCGACGGCGACGGGCTGGGTGATCTGGCCGGCGTCCGGGCCCGGCTTCCATACCTGGCCGAGCTCGGTATCGACGCGATCTGGTTCACCCCGTGGTACCCGTCCCCGCTGGCCGACGCCGGCTACGACGTGGCCGACTACCGCGACATCGCCCCGCGGTTCGGCACGCTGGCCGAGGCGGACGCCCTGATCGCGCAGGCCCATCGGCATGGCATCAAGACGATCATCGATGTCGTGCCGAACCACTGCTCGGACCAGCACGCGTGGTTCCAGGCCGCGCTCAATGCGCCCCCCGGCTCAGCGGAACGCGAGCGTTTCTGGTTCCGGCCCGGCCGCGGACCGGACGGCGACCTCCCGCCGAACAACTGGCAGTCCCGGTTCGGTGGTCCCGCGTGGACCCGTGTCAACGAGCCAGATGGCGAGTGGTACCTGCACATATTCGCGCCGCAGCAGCCGGACTTCAACTGGGGCAATCCGGAAGTGCGGGCGGAGTTCGAGGACATCCTGCGCTTCTGGTTCGATCGCGGCGCCGATGGGATAAGGATCGACACCGCCGCGATGCTGACCAAGGATCCGGCCCTGCCCGATCTCGACGAGACGTCGCCCGCGCCGCACCCCTACGTCGATCGCGACGACGTGCACGAGGTCTACCGCGCCTGGCGGGCCATCGCGGACAGGTACAAGTCGAGAGTGCTGATCGGCGAGATCTGGCTGGCCGACGCCGCACGGCTGGCCCGGTACACCCGTCCGGACGAACTGCACACCGTGTTCAACTTCCCGTATCTCTCCTGCCCCTGGGACGCCGGCCGGCTGCGCGAGGTGATCGACGGCACGCTGGCCAGCCACGGGCCCGCCACCTGGGTGCTGTCCAACCACGACGTGGACCGGCACGTCTCCAGGTACGGCCGCGCTGACACCTCGTTCGACCTGGACAACCGGGATCACAGCCAGCCGGTGGATCTCCAGCTCGGCACCCGCCGGGCCCGCGCCGCCGCGCTGCTCACGATGGCGCTGCCCGGTTCGGTGTACGTGTACCAGGGCGAGGAGCTGGGGCTGTGGGAGGTGGAGGACATCCCGGACGAACGCCGGCAGGACCCGATCTGGCAACGGACCGGCGGCACGGATCCCGGCCGCGACGGCAGCCGGGTGCCGCTGCCGTGGAGCGGTGTCGAGCCGCCGTTCGGCTTCTCCCCGGCCAGCGCCACCGTGCCGCCCTGGCTTCCGCAGCCCAAGGAGTGGCGCGAGCTGACCACCGAGGCGCAGGACGCCGACCCGGAGTCGATGCTCGAGCTGTACCGCGCCGCGCTCCGCATCCGCCGCACGTGGCGGACCGCGGCGCTCACCTGGCGTCTTGCTCCCGACGGAGTGCTGGCCTTCGATCGCGGAGACGGGGTATGCTGCGTGGCCAACCTGTCGCGGACACCCGCGGACCTGCCCGCACACCGCGCCGTGCTGCTGGCCAGCAGCCCGCTGAGCGATGCCAAGCTTCCGCCGGACACGACCGCCTGGCTGCGCTTTTAAACCTTTACAACGAACGGCGGTGGTGCTTGTCCCTCACACCCGTAACGTCTGCGTCTCAGGTTCCTCCATGTCAAGGAACTCCGCCGTGACCGCGCGCATCGACAGATCGCCGGGCTCGAGACTGATCTCGGGGTCGGGCTCGGCATCGGGGTTGATCTTCACATACGGCGGTAGCTTGGGCTCAGACCATACGACTTCCCGCCGACTGTTAAGCCACCGTCTTATCTTGCCCATACATAACATTTACCCGCCGCCAAGGTTTTAACCACAGCGGCGGGTAAGCGCACGCGTACTGCTAGTTGCTCCGGTGCCAGGTGGCGCTGAAGTTCTCACCGCCGCTGAGCGAGGAGACGGTGTCCTTGTCCTGACCTGAGCCGTTCACCATGGTGATCTCGGTGATGCCCGGGTCGTTCCCGATGGCGCCGCCGTTGTCGGTCGAACCGGACAGGCTGACCGTGCCGAAGTTGGCCAGCGGCAGGACTCCGCTGCTCGACGACGGTGCCTCGACGATCACCTCTGCCGAGGAGCGTGCCGCACCGGCCAGGCTCTTGGGGACCGTGTGGCTCCAGCCCTGGGTGGTGTCGGCGATGTGCAGGCTGAACCGGTTGCTGCCCAGGTAGGTGACAGAGGCGGTCATGTGGTCGCCCGGCCGTACCGTGTTCGAGTAGTTCACCGGGAAGGCGGGGAACATCTCGTACCAGGCGAAGTACTGCGGGGTGCTCCCGGAACAATCCGCCTCGCTCCCGGTCTGCTCCACGGACTGGCTGTTGAATCCGTCGAGGCCGACCCAGAACGAAGAGAACTGCTGGCCGCTGCTGCAGTGCGCGGTCGGCTGTGTCCAGCTGGCGGACACGCTCGTGTAGGTACTGCTGGTAGCGGCGTATCCAGACCAGTTCGTGCTCTGCGCCTGCGTGGCGTGAATGGGGTCGGCGGTACGCGACGCCAGGGCACCGCTCTGGCCGCTCAGTTGCATGACGCCGCCCGGGTTCACGGATGGCGTGCTGGCCTGTGCCGCGGTAGCGGTGGTGGCCGCCAGGGCTGACCCAGTTGTGAGGATCAGCGATGCGACGAGTAGGGGGAATCGTCGTAGCATTCAGTCTCCCTTTGCTGCCAGAGCGTGCCCGCCCCACGAGAGAGTAACTCTTCGGCACAAAGTGGAAAAGATCCTTACGCGATTTTTGTGTGATGTAAGGCTTTCGCAAGCTCGGCACCGATACGCCGCAGTTGCTCCGTCGCGCCGCCCAGCGCGAACTCGTAGTGCTTGGCCGCCGCGAAGTAACGATGCAGGTGGTAGGAGGTGTCGATGCCCATGCCGCCGTGGATGTGCACCGCGGTGTGGGCGACGCGGTGACCGGCGTCCGCGGCCCAGAACTTCGCGGTCGCGATGTCGGCTGTAGCCGGAAAATGTCCCGCCAGACGCCACGCGGCCTGCCACATTGTGAGCCGGACACCCGCCACATCGATCCAGGCGTCCGCCAGCCGCTGCGCGACGGCCTGGAACGAGCCGATCGGCCGGGCGAACTGCACCCGGTTCCGCGCGTATTCGGCGGTCAGCTCCAGCGCGCGCTCGATCACCCCGAGCTGCAACGCACACAATCCAACAGTCCCGTGTGCGGTCAGCCATTCCGCAACCTCAGGACCGCCCAGCATCCGGTCCGCGCCCGGGCGCACGCCGTCCAGCACCACCCGTCCGGCGGTCACCCCGTCCGTGAGCTCCTGCGCCTCCACCGTCACACCAGGATCGGAACGCTCGACGACGGATACCCGCACTCCCTCGCCAGTGGCGGCCGGCACCAGGAACGCGTCCGCCCACGGCGCCGCGTCCACGGTTGTCTTCGCCCCGCTGACCGCGGCGTCGTCTTCCAGCGCCGCGGTCAGCACCAGCTCACCGCGCGCGGCGGGCTCGGCCCAGCGCGCTATCTGCTCAGGCGTGCCGAACCGGGCGATCGCGCCGGCGCCCAGCACGATCGAAGGCAGGTACGGTACCGGAGCCAGCGCGCGGCCGAACTCGACGAGCGCCGCGCACTGCTCACCGAACCCGAGTCCGGCGCCGCCGAGCGACTCGGGGAGGGCGGCGGACAGCACCCCGGCTTTTCCCAGCTCGTGCCACAGTTCCGTGTCGAAGCGGTCGCTGCCTTCGGTGTGGCCGTGGCCGGAGATCATGTTACGGACCAAGCCAGCGAAGTCGTTCTGTTCATCGGTCTGTTCAAAGTTCACGGGACATACCTCGGCGGCGTGGGGAGATGGAGCGCGGTGGCGGCGATGATGTCACGTTGCACTTCGTTCGTCCCGCCGCCGAAGGTGAGAATCAGCGCCGCCCGGTGGGCGCGCTCGATGCGGCCGGCCAGCACGGCACCGGGGGAGCCGTCGCGGACGGTGGCGCCAGCGCCCAGCACCTCCATCAGCAGCCGGTACGCCTCGAGCGCGAACTCGGTGCCGTACACCTTCGTCGCCGACGCGGCGGCCGGTCCCAGCGGCTCGGACGATGACGCGATCCGCCAGTTCATCAGCTTGAGGAACTCGGCCTTGGCGTGCACCCGGGCCAGGTTGAGCCGCACCCACTCCTGATCGATGACACGCCGGCCGTCGGCCAGCCTGGTGGCGCGCGCCCACTCGGTGACGTCGTGCAGCGCCGACCGCACCGGGGCCGACGACGTCAACGCCACCCGCTCGTGATTGAGCTGGTTAGTGATCAGCGGCCAGCCCTTGTTCTGGTCGCCGACCAGCGAGGACACCGGCACGCGTACGTCCTGGAAATACGTTGCGCTGGTCACCGGGCCGGCCAGCGTGGGGACCGGTGTCCAGGAGAAGCCGGGCGCGTCCGTCGGCACGATCAGCACGGACAGGCCCTTGTGCCGGGGCAGGTCGGGGTCGGTGCGGCAGGCCAGCCACACGTAGTCCGCGTACTGGATCAGGCTGGTCCACATTTTCTGCCCGTTGATGACGTAGTCGTCCCCGTCACGGACCGCCCGGGTGCGCAGCGCGGCCAGGTCAGTGCCGGCCTCCGGCTCGGAGTAGCCGATCGAGAAGTGGATCTCGCCCGCGGCGATGGCCGGCAGGTACCGCGCCTTCTGCTCGGGAGTCCCGAACCGCATGATGGTCGGGCCCACCGTGTTGATGGTCAGGAACGGCACCGGCACGTGCGCGACCGAGGCTTCGTCGGAGAAGATGAGCTGGTCCATCACCGAGCCGTCGCGGCCGCCGTATTCGGCCGGCCAGCTCAGCGTGAGCCAGCCGTCCTTGCCGAGCTGCCGGACGACCTGGCGGTACGCCTGGCCGTCACCGTAATCGGTGCTGCCATCGGCGAGCGCGGCGCGGACGTCCGGCGTCATCAGATCGGCGAAGTACGCGCGCAGCTCCTGCCGGAGCCGCTCCTGCTCAGGCGTATACGCGATATGCATCCGCCGCCTCCTTGTACGGTACCCACACCGTACTAGAACGTGTTCTAATTGAGTCTAACGGCATCGAGGCCAGCACGGGAGGTACGCCCATGGTCGCATCCATCAAGCCGCACCGGGACGAGATCGGCCTGATCGACGGGCTCATGCTGATCGGGGGCGAGTGGGTCGCCGCGCGGGACGAGAAGACCTGGAGCCACATGCACCCGGCGACGGGGGAGCACGTCGCCTCGTTCCCGGTGGCCGGACCGGAGGACGTGGACCGTGCGGTGCGCGCCGCGCGCACGGCCTTCGACGAGGGCCCGTGGCCGCGGACCCGGGCCGGGGAGCGCGCCAGGACGCTGCGGAAGATCGCCGACCTGGTCCGCCAGCACGGCGATGAGCTGCTGAAGCTCCAGGCGCTGGACAACAGCGTGCCGCTTTCGTTCGGATCCATCTACGTGACATCCGCGGACTTCATCGCCGACGCGTTCGACCATCACGCGGGCTGGACCGACAAGCTGGCCGGGGAGACGCTGCCGCCCTACCAGGGCGGCGATCACCTGATGATGACGCTGCGCGAGCCGGTCGGCGTGGTCGGCGCGATCATCCCGTGGAACGCGCCGCTGATGCTCGCCGCGCAGAAGCTGGCCCCGGCGTTCGCGGCCGGGTGCACGGTGGTGCTGAAGGCGTCGGAATACGCGACGTTCGCGGTGCTGCGCCTGGCCCGGCTGATCGAGGAGGCCGGCCTCCCGCCGGGGGTGCTCAACGTGGTCACCGGCCCGGGGGAGCCGACCGGGGACGCGCTGATCAACCACCCGATGGTGGACAAGCTCTCGTTCACCGGCAGCCGGGCCGTCGGCAGCCTCATCATGCACGCGGCCGCGACCGGGTGCAAGCGGGTCAGCCTGGAGCTCGGCGGCAAGAGCCCGGCGCTCGTCTTCCCGGACGCCGAGGTCGGCGCCGCGGCGGCGGTCACCATGGGCACGGTCACACTCGGCCTGTCCGGGCAGGTGTGCGTGGCCCAGACCCGGGCGCTGGTGCACGCCGACGCCCAGGAGGAGTTCGTCGCCACCGCCCAGATGATCGGCTCGATGGTCGCCTACGGCAACCCGTTCGACCCGGATGTGACGTCCTCGCCGCTGATCAACGCCAAGCAGCTGGACCGGGTCCTGGGTTTGATCGCGCGCGGACAGGAAGAGGGAGCCACGCTGGTCAGCGGCGGCGTCCGGGCCGCCGGTGACCTGGCGGACGGCAACTTCGTCATGCCGACGCTGTTCACCGGCGTGTCCAACGACATGGCGATCGCGCGGGAGGAGATCTTCGGCCCGGTGCTGTCGGTGATTCCGTTCACCGACGAGGAAGAGGCGGTGCGGATCGCCAATGACACCGAGTACGGACTGTCGGCGACGGTGTGGACGTCGGACCTCAAGCGGGCCATGCGGCTGACCAAGGCCATCCGGGCCGGCACGGTGGGCATCAACGGTTACCAGGTCGAGCCGCACGCCGCCTTCGGCGGGTTCCGCCAGTCCGGCCTCGGCCGCGAGGGCGGCCGCGAGGCCATCGAGTCCTACACCGAGGTCAAGACCGTCCTCCTCCCCTTCACCGACGAGATGATGTAACCGCCCATTCCCGGCTACCGCCCATTCCTGGCTACCGCCGTCCCAATCGCGCCCGCCGAGGGCCGCCCGACATTTCATGACGTGACCCAATTGTCCGGCCAGAGCGTGGAAGAAAAGCGCCTCGCGGAATAAAGGGCGCCGGTTTCCGACGCCTTTTATTCCCCAGGACCCTTATCCTCCACAAGAGGACTCGCCTTCGTGTCCGTTATATGGTGATACACGCAGTTCTCAGGCTGGCGCTATGCGTCGCGGCACTGGTCGGCCCTCGCGACAAGGTGCGTCGTTGAGGGTAGAACCGGCGCCGTTCGGGAAAATGGTCCTTAGCCGGGTAACGGCGCGGTGTGCTGTCTGGTACGGAGGTGGCGCATGTCGCTGGCATGGATCGTCGTCACGGCCATTATGGTGTTCTTCGTGGGCGCGCTTGTCGGTGTGGTAGCCACGGTCTCGCTGGCGATCCGCCGTGAAGACCGCCGCTACAGCCTGGTCCGCTAGCCTCCGGACATGGTGTCGCGGGGAACTCGCCGGCTGATCGGGGTCGACGTCTCCGGTACGTCCTGGATGTAGTCAGAAGCCGATTGTCTCCTCGGCCAAGGCCATCGTTTCCTCGCAGGCGTAACCGGGCCGTTTAGCCGGCGTCGGTCCGTCAAGGGGGAAGGCAGCCCCGAAAGCCCGCTCCACCGACTCCAGCGTCCACATGCCGTCGGCCGAGTCCGCGTGGAACACCTCGCGGATGCTGGGCGGGTTCAGCACCGCCGCCACGCCGCCGTGCACCACGATCACCTCGCCGTTGATTCCCTCCGCCGCCGGACCGCACAGATAGACCACCAGCGGCGCGACGTATTCGGGGGCGAGCGGGTCGGGGCCGGTTTCCGGCGGGGCGCTCATCAGGGCCGCGGTCATCGCGGTCCTGGCCCGCGGGCAGATCGCGTTGGACCGGACACCGTAACGGGCGCAGCCCCGGGCGATGGCCACCGTCAGCGTGGCGATGCCCGCCTTCGCGGCGGCGTAGTTGGGCTGCCCGGGGGAGCCGAGCAGGAACGACTCCGAGGTCGTGTTCACGATCCGCCCGTACACCGGGCCGCCGGTCTGCTTGCTCGCCTCCCGCCAGTGCGCGGTGGCCACCCGCGTGGTGACGAAGTGCCCGCGCAGGTGCACGCGGATGACCAGGTCCCATTCGTCCGGCGTCATCGAGAAGATCATCCGGTCGCGCAGCACACCGGCGTTGTTGACCAGGATGTCCAGCCGGCCGTACGTCTTCAGCGCCGTGGCCAGCAGGTTTTCCCCGGTCGGCCATTCGCCGATATCGCCCGTGGCCACCACCGCCTGACCGCCGTCCGCCTGGATCTCGGCGGCTACGTTGTGCACCGCTTCACCGGGCAGGTCGTTGAGCACCAGCATCGCGCCGGCCCGCGCCAGCGCGAGCGCCTCGGCCCGGCCGAGTCCCTGCCCCGCGCCGGTCACGATGGCCGCGCGGCCCTCGAGCGTCACGGTCATGGTTCAGTACCCCGGTCCTGATAGGAGCCCGCCATCAGCGAGGAACTCACTGCCGGTACAGTAGGACGACTCGTCGGCGGCCAGGAACGCGACCACCTGGGAGATCTCGGACGGTTCGGCGAACCGGCCCAGTGGCACGGCCTTCATGAACGCTTCACCGTCCCGGCCGCTGTCCGCCTGCTCGAGGACCATCCGAGTCATCACCGAGCCGGGATGCACGGAGTTCACCCGGATGCCGAACTGGGCGAGTTCCTGGGCGGCTGCCTTGGTCATGCCGCGTACCGCGAACTTGCTGGCGCTGTAGGCCGACATCCCGGCCGCCCCGGTGAACCCCTCGATCGAGGAGATGTTCACGATGGAGCCGCCGCCGGACTGCTTCATCGGCTCGATCACCGACTTCATGCCCAGCCAGCAGCCGACCGCGTTCACCTCGAGGATCGTCCTGAAGTCACCCAGGGGCATGTCGGCTATGGGCGTGATCTTCAATATCCCGGCGTTGTTGACCAGCACGTCGAGTTTGCCGAACGTCTCCACGGCGGTGGCGACCGCCGCGGCCCAGTCTTCCTCGCTGGTCACGTCGTGGTGCACATACCGGCAGCTGGCTTCCCCGAGCTTGTCCGCTACGTACTTGCCCTTGTCGTCACGCACGTCCCCGAACACCACGCGCGCGCCTTCGGCAACGAAGTGCCGGACGTGCGACTTACCCATGCCCCGGGCCCCGCCCGTGATCAGGGCGACCTTCCCGTCCAGCCGCCCCATCGGCGTCCTCCGTCTCGTATTATCCGTACCAAACGCTTGCTTGGTAGGAGCCTAACACTTCACGACGGTGGTGAATGTGCCATCGTCCCCCCTCAAGAGGGCGCGATGGCACATTCACCCCGTGCGCTCCGAGTGCTCAGCCGACCGGTTCCAGTTCCGGAGCTAGCTGAGCGGCCTCGGCCGCGGCCGCCGGGCGTGCCGCCCGCAGTCGAGGCAGCAGCAAGGCCGCCGCAGCGGCCGCGGCGACCGCCGCCGCGCCGATCCACACGGCCGGCGCCAGGCCGGCCACGAAGGTGGCCCCGCTTCCGTAACCCCCGCGGGCCGCGAACACCGCCCCGAGCACCGCGATGCCGAACACGCCGCCCAGTTCCCGTATCGCGTTGCTGGCGCCGGAGGCGATGCCTTCCTCTTCACGGCGCACCGAGCTGAGCACCACGTTGGCGACCGGCGCGAAGAACAGCGACATCCCCACGCCCGACACGACGAACGCGGGCACCTGGGCCAGGTATGCGACGGACGGAGACGCGATCAGCGCCAGCCAGCCCAGGCCGATCGACTGCAGCCCCAGCCCGGCGGCCAGCAGCACCCGCCCGCCGATCCGGTCCGACAGCGCGCCGGCGACCGGCGTGACCAGGACCGGCATCGCGGTCCAGGGCAGCATCCGGACGCCGGCCTGCAGGGGGTTGTAGTGCTGGACGACCTGGAGGAACTGCGCCAGCAGGAAGATCGACCCGAACATCCCGAAGAACATCAGCAGCGACGCCGCGTTGGTCATCGTGAACCCGCGGCTGCGGAACAGCCGCATCGGCAGCATCGGCTCGGTCGCGCCTCGCAGCTCCCAGGCGATAAAGGCGGCGACCAGTATCGCCCCGATCACCATGGGCGGTAGCACTGTCGCGCCGGTCCAGCCGTGGTCGTTCCCGCGCACCACGCCGAGCACGATGCCGAACAGTCCCAGGCTGGCCAGGACCACGCCGGGCAGGTCGAGCCGGGTGGATGGCCCGCGGCTCTCGGCCAGCCGCGTCCGGGCGATGGGCAGCAGCGCGACACCGATCGGCACGTTCAGCCAGAAGATCCACTGCCACGACGCGCCCTCGACCACCGCCCCGCCGACCAGCGGCCCGATCGCGACGGCCAGCCCGCCGATCGCGCCCCAGATCCCGAGCGCCACCCCGCGCCGTTGCGGCGGCACCGCCGCGGACAGCAGCGTAAGCGTCAGCGGGATAAGCACCGCCGCGCCGACCCCCTGCACCGCGCGGGCGCCGATCAGCCAGCCGATCCCCGGCGCGAGCGCGGCCGCCGCGGATCCCGCGGTGAACAGCCCGAGCCCGATCGTGAACAGCCGCCGCCTGCCATATCGTTCGCCCAGCGTGGCGCCGGTCAGCAACAGCACCGCGAACGTGAGCGTGTACGCGTTGACCGTCCACTGCAGCCCTTCCAGCCCGGCATGCAGGTGCGCGCGGATGGACGGCAGCGCGGTGGTCACCACCAGGTTGTCGAGTGAGGCCATGAACAGCGCCGCGGACGTCACGATGAACGTCCACATCGTGCGGCTCTTGTCCGTTGTCATCTCGGTGACTCTCCTTCTTAGTAGTTATTACTCACTACCTTCAAGACCTAAAATTTTTTGGGACTGAGAACGTCGGTGGTTGCCGGACCGGCTCCTTGCTTCAGCCGCCCGCTAGTCGGTTGCCTTGGGTTCTTTGGGGCACCACCTGGTCCACCGCTCGTCCACGGCGGGCAGGTTCATGGCCGCGGCGACGTTCATCAGCATGCCGACGGCGAAGAAGTCCACCACGGTCTGATAGGGCAGCCCGGTGATCCGCTCGACGAGTTCCCACAGTCGCTTGAACCCCGTCCGGGTCGTGTCGCGGGTTTCCGGGTCCTCGCACGCCGCGTACGCCTGCATCTGGAGCAGCAGCAGCGTCCGGTCTTCGAGCAGCAACTCGTATGCGTCGGCCATCGCCGCCAGCGCGTCGTCGCCGGTCAGCCCGTCCGCCGCGGCGGCGAAGGTGTCCTGCACGCGCTGGAAACAGCGCTCCACCAGCGCGAGAAACAGCGCCTTCTTGGTCGGGAACAGCCGGAACAGGTATGGCTGGCTGATGCCGGCCCGCTTGGCGACATCCTCGGTCGAGGTTCCGGCGAACCCGTGCACAGAGAATTCCGCCATCGCCGCCCTGAGCACGACCTCCCGCCGCTCCGCGGCCGGCATCCGCACCCGCGGCTTTTCCTGAATCTCTGTCATACCGTTAAAGATAGTTAGTAGTCACTACCTTGTCAAGCGGCGCCCGCGTGCCCCGCGCCCCGCGCCGGTCGCGGAACTAGAACGTGTTCTTGTTCCCCGGGGTGCGGAAGCGTAGAGTCCAGGCCATGGGTGTCACTGCCGACTATGTCACCGCCGACTATGTCGTCGCCGGGGCCGGCAGCGCCGGCTGCGTGCTGGCGAAGCGTCTCGCCGAATCGGGCGCGAGCGTCATTCTGCTGGAGGCCGGCGGACCGGACCGCACCCGGCTGGTGCGTAAGCCGGGCATGATCGCCATCTTCCACAATGTCCCGCAGCTGAAGAAGCGCCTGGACTGGGGTTACTACACGATCCCGCAGCCGCATGCGCTGAACCGGAAGATCCCCCAGCCGCGCGGGCGAGTGCTTGGCGGTTCCGGCTCGATCAACGGCCTGCTGTTCGTCCGCGGCAACGCCAGGAATTACGACGACTGGGCCGAGGACGGCTGCCGGGGCTGGGCGTTCCAGGACGTCCTTCCCAGCTTCAAGCGGCTGGAGAACTGGGAGGACGGCGCCACCGCGCTGCGCGGCACCGGCGGCCCGATCCAGGTGACCAGGCAGCGCGACCTCACTCCGGCCTCGCTGGCGTTCATCGAGGCGCTGGCCGAGACGGCCGGGATCAAGAAGATCGACGACTACAACGCCGAATCCCAGGAAGGCGTCGCCGTCTTCCAGGCGAGCGCGCGAGACGGCCTGCGGTATAGCTCCTCGGTCGGTTACCTGGATGACCATGGCCTGCCCAACCTCACGGTCCAGACCGGCGTGGTCATCACCAAGGTGCTCATCGACGGCAATCGCGCGACCGGCGTCGAGGTTCAGGCAAAGGAAGGCGCCACCAAGACGATCCGCGCCGAGCGCGAGGTGATCCTGGCCGCGGGCGCGTTCGGCTCACCGCAGCTGCTGATGCTGTCCGGCATCGGACCCGCGGCCCACCTGCGCCAGCACGGCATCGATGTGATCGCCGACCTTCCGGTGGGCGACAACCTGCACGACCACATGTTCGTCCCGATGACCTACGTCATGCGGTCGGCTCGCAACCGCGGGACCGCACCTTATTTCTTCGGCGGCATGATCAAGGAGTCGATCCGCGGCGGCACCTGGATGGGGCGGACGGTGTTCGAGGTCGCCGGGTTCGTGCGCAGTTCCAAGGCCGATCGGATACCCGACATCCAGATCCACGTGCTGCCCTGGTCGTACCCGTTCCCCAACCAGGACGCGCCGATCAGGCACAAGGTGGACAAGCGCTCCGCGCTGACCATCATGCCGACGCTGATCTACCCGAAGAGCCGCGGCACGCTCCGGCTCGCCTCCGCCGACCCCTCGGCCGCCCCGCTCATCGACTTTGGTTACCTGTCCGAACCCGACGACACCACCGTGCTGCTGGACGGAATGGAGATGATCCGCGAGGCGATGTCCAGCAGGCTGATCGCGAGCGGCGTGGACCTGGAGCTCTCGCCCGGCACCGCCTATGCGGATCGTGCCGCGCTGGCCGCTGAGCTGCCGAACCGGGCAACGTCGGTCTATCACGCGGTGGGAAGCTGCCGGATGGGCTCGGACGAGCGCGCCGTCGTCGACCCCGAGCTCAGGGTACGAGGCATCGAGGGTCTCCGGGTCGCCGACGCTTCGATCATGCCGAGCATCACCGGCGGCAACACCAACGCCCCGGCCATGATGATCGGCGAGCACGCCGCCGGCATCATGCTGGGGAATCCCTGATCAATGACACGTGTCGCGATCATCGGGGGAGGCATTGGCGGACTGACCGCGGCGATCGCGCTGTCGCGGGCGGGGATCGAGGTGGCGGTCTACGAGGCAGCCGCCGAGCTCAAGGAGATCGGAGCCGGTGTCGCGCTGCATCCCAACGCGATGAAGGTGCTGCGCGCCATTGGCGTAGAGGACGACGTCCGCAAGGTGGCGGGACGGTCGCAGTGGCAGGTCACATGCAACTGGAAGACGGGCCGGGTGATCAGCAAGACCAACCGGCAGGAGCAGGCGGCCTCGTTCGGCACGGTGGGCGCGACCGTACACCGGGCCGATCTCCTCGACGTGCTCGCCGGCGCTCTGCCGGCCGGCATCGTTACCCTGGGCAGGCGATGCGCCGAGGTGCGGTCCGGCGGTGACCTCGCGGTCGCGCGCTTTGCGGACGGCGGCGAGATCGAGGCCGACGTCATCGTTGGCGCTGACGGTATCCACTCATCGGTCCGCGCCTCGCTGTTCGGCCCGGACGCCCCCCGGTTCACCGGGAAGATCTGCTATCGCAGTGTCGTCCCGGCGGAAGCTGTCCGCGGCGCCCGGCTCTTCGCTAACTTCGCCCAGTGGCTTGGCCCGCACGGCACGATCGTCCTCTACCCGATGCGCGGCGAGGACTTGATCAATATCGTCTGCCACTACGATGACGACGGCTACCGCCACGAGTCGTGGATCGCTGAGTGCGGCGGCGCTGAGGTGCTCGAGTGCTACGCCGGCTGGCACGAGTCCCTGCTTCGCCTGTTCGCCGCCGCGGACACCTGGTACAAGTGGGCGCTTTACGACCGCGATCCGATCCCGCGGTGGACACTCGGCCGGGTCACCGTCTTGGGCGACGCCGCGCATCCGATGCTCCCTTATCTGGGACAGGGCGCCTGCCAGGCGATCGAGGACGGCATGGTCCTGGCGGCGGCGCTGTCCGCGGAGGCCTCCGATCCGCTGACGGGCCTGGCCCGCTATGAGCGCACCCGCCGGCCGAGGGCAAGCCAGGTGGTGCTTGCCTCCCGGGAGCGAGGACTGAGTAATCACCTGACGTCTCGGTGGGCCGCATGGCGCCGGGATCTGTCGATCACGTGGCGACGGCACATGAACCGGCGCGACCCGGAGGGACGCGGCACCGCCTGGCTCGCCGGCTACGACGCGACCTCGCCAGAAGTGCTCGCCTCCTGAAACGCGTATCACCGCATAACGGGCGCACTGGCCAGCCATTTGCGGAAAATAAGAGCCATCTGGAAGAAAAGGCGCCGGAAACCAGCGCCCATTCTTCCGTAGAGCCCTTTTGTTCCACGTCGTCCAGCGAATCGAAGTCGCGGTCCGCGGTGTTACCGGATTGACCTGAATGTCCGACGAAACCCAAACGGATCTGGATTAAGACGGAACATCCATGCTAGACGGAAAATTCCTGTACGAATAGAGGCTGTCGCGTAACTCGTAGCCGTGGGGTGTCAAGTGCTGCAGCCGCACATGATGACGCCGGGCAGTCATGCTACTGGACAGCCGGTTCGTCCCGTATTCCCGGGCGGTGGCGGCGTCCTCGCATGGTTGTTTCGGGCTTCGTGGTGCTTTTTGTGCAGCGGGGTACACCAAAGTAACCACGAGGCCCGAATCAACCGCGAGAAACTGCCCGGAGCTGCCCGTTTCCCGGAGCGCGCCCGCCGGTGTCAACCGCGGCGCGACGGTCCCTGGACACCTCAGAGCCCGTCATCATCACAAAGCACTGTCGTAGTACCAATGCGGATGCGATGCCTCCCGACAGCCTGAGAGTAGTTACGCGACAGCCTCAATACGACGGGTAAATTCCAGTCAGCACGAAATTTCCGCACTGTTGGAGGGAAAGGCGGACGCTGCATGGAGCGAGGGCCATCGACCCCGGCCGGGGCGCGGCGCAGACCTCCGCCGTTCGACTTCCGCGATTGCCTCGAACGGGCCACGATCATGGGTGGCGCGCCTCCCGGGCCGGCTGACCGCCGCGTCGGCTGACCGCCGCGTCGGCTGATCTGCCGTGAGCAGAATCGGGGCGTATCGCCGGGTATGTCGTGCTAAAGCTGAGGTATGGCTGACAGCGTCCGGCTCCACCTGGTCCCTGATCCCAGTGAGGCGCGGGAACCCCGGCACCGAGAGACCCGGTCTCAGGAGCCCAGGCTCCAGGAACCGCGGCCTCAGGAACCACTGTGGCGTGAGGTCCTCGGCCGGAGGCTGCGGGTGATCCGCCAGGACCAGCGCGAGACGCTCGCCGAGACGGCCGGCCGGGCGGGCATATCACCGCAATACCTTTCCGAGGTAGAGCGTGGGCGCAAGGAGCCGTCCAGCGAGATGATCGCCGCCCTGGCCGGAGCGCTCGGCATCACGCTGATCGACCTGACCGAGCAGGTCGCGGGTGACCTGCGTCGTCTCCAGGCGGTCGCCATCCCGCGCCGGACGGGCATCGGCCAGCCCCGCGCCCAGCTCTCCCTCGCCGCGTAACACCGCGTCTCGCCGCGTCTCGCCGCGTAGCGGGGCGGCGCTACGCCACTTCGTAACGCCGCCGTAGCGCCGGGCGATGCCGCGTCCATGGTGCGGCGGTCGAGCACCTGGTCGACCAGGCCGTACTCGAGCGCCGCCGCGGCGGTGAACACCCGATCGCGGTCGGTGTCGTGCCGCAGCGTCTCCACCGACTGGCCGGTGTGCCGGGACAGGATCGATTCGATGGCGGCCCGCATCCGGACGACCTCGTCGGCCTGCAAGATGAGGTCGGGAATCGGTCCCTGGCCGCGGGCGCCAGGCTGATGGATGACCACCCGGGCGTGGGGAAGCACGGCCCGTCGCCCGGGGGTACCCGCTGCCAGCAGCACCGCGCCGACGGCGATCGCCTGGCCGACGCAGAATGTCGCCACGGGTGCCTGGATGAACTGCATGGTGTCGTAGACCGCGAGCATGGACGGCAGATCACCGCCTTCGCAGTTGATGTAAAGGTTGATCTCCTGCTCGGGGCTTTCCGCCTCCAGGTGCAGCAGCTGGGCGATGAGCGTATTGGCCACTCCGGGGTCGATGGCGGTGCCCAGGTACACGATCCGCTCGGTGAGCAGGTGAGAGTAGACGTCCATGATGCGCTCGCCGCGCGGATGCTGGGCGATGACGTTGGGAATCGTGTAGCTGCTCATGCGCCGCTGCCCTTCAGTCCGATCTGGTGCTTCCTCGACGGCATGACCTGGTAGAAGTCGCCGACGATCTGGTCGATGAACCCGTAATCCCTGGCCTGCTCAGCGGTGTACCAGCGGTCGTGCAAGGAGTCTTCGAAGATCCGCTCGACCGGCTGGCCGGTGTCTTCGGCGATGATGCCGAGCACGGTGTCCCGCATGTGCCGCAGATCGTCGGCCTGAACCTCGATCTCCACGGCGGTGCCGCCGATGCCCGCCGACCCCTGGTGCATGAGGATGCGGGAATGCGCGAGCGCGAAGCGCTTGCCTTTGGCGCCCGCCGACAGCAGGAACTGGCCGGCGCTGCACGCCAGCCCGAGCGCCAGCGTGGCGACGTCGCATGGCACGAGCCGCATCGCGTCCCGGATGGCGAGCATCGAATGGACCGATCCGCCGGGGGAGTGGATCCACAACGCTATGTCGGCGGCTTGATCCTCGGCGGCGAGCGTCAGCAACTGGGTGGTGAGCAGCGTCCCGTTGTCCTCGTCCAGCGCCCCGTCGAGCACGAGGATCCGCTGCTGAAGCAGTTGCTCCCGCGATCGCCAGCCGAACAGTGGTGTCTTTTCGTCTTGGGCCATGCCTTCAGGCTGCGCCACCAGGGCACTCCGGACGCTCCTGTACTGCCCAGGGCAGATCCGCTGTCAGCGGACGATCAACGATCAGGGCTTTCGCCCCACCCCGCAGAACGCGTCGATCGCGGCCGGCGGGTCGGAGGAGTCCAACCGGGCACGCCACTGCGAGGTCGAGACGATGCCCGGGTCCACCAGTTCCAGGTCCGCGAAATAACCCTTGATCCGCTCGGGCGTCCGCAGGTGATACGGGGTTCCGCCCGCCGCGACGTAGCGGCCCACCGCGCGAGCCCGCGCCGACTCCTCGGCCGGCTCGCCCGGTGCCTGACCGTGCAGGACATTAGTGCCGTCGTTGATGACCAGATAACTGCCGGATGGCATGCTGCTCACCAGGCGAGCCACGATGGTCTCCGGCGCGTCCTCATCCGGCACGTGGCCGAGGACCCCGAGCATCATCACCGCGATCGGCTGGGTGAAATCCAGGGTCTGGCCCGCCTCGGCGAGAATCTTGTCCGGGTTGCGTACGTCGGAGTCGATGTAGGCGCATTCGCCCTTGGGGCCGCTGGTGAGCAGGGCACGGGCATGAACCAGTACGAGAGGGTCGTTGTCCACGTACACGACCCGCGCCGTCGGCGTCACCCGCTGGGCGACTTCGTGCGTGTTGTCCGCCGTGGGCAGGCCGGTGCCGATGTCGAGGAACTGCCAGATCCCCGCGTCGGCGGCCAGGAAGCGGACGACGCGGCCGAGGAAGGCCCTCGACTGCCTGGCAACGTCGACCATGCCGGGGAAGATGGCCAGCAATTCGTCGCCGATCTCGCGGTCGACGGCGTAGTTGTCCTTGCCGCCCAGCCAGTAATTCCAGATCCTCGCGGGATGCGGCCGACTGGTGTCGATGGCCGTCCTGGCGGTCAGATCAGACACAGAAAGAACCTTAACATCGCGAACGCGGCGGCCACTTCCGCAGTGTCCAAGCCGAAATCCGCCAGGGTGTACTTGTGTTCCCGCCGCGCCTCACCCGGGCCGCCGGATGGCAGCACCGCTCGCATCGCGTCCACGGCCGGGGCGCTGAGCGGCAGCCCGAACGCCTCGTACACTCCCTTGATCGTTCCCATGGGGTCGGCGACCAGGTCGTCGTAGGCGACATCGAAGAACTGCGCGGGTGAATACCGGGCCCGTGCCGCCGCGAACCGCGCGAGGCCCGATGACCACAGCGAAAGCTGATCCGCGCCGATCACCGGCCCGCGGAAGGTGGCCGACCATCCCGCCGAGGCATGGGCGGCCAGCGAGCACATGGACGCCATCGCCACTTCCGGCGACCGGTGCGTGACGATCACCAGCGCGTCCGGGTACACGCTCATCAGCGCGTCCAGCGCGAACAGGTGAGAGGGATTCTTCAGCACCCATCGCCGGCCGGCGTCCCGCAGCCCGATGAGCTGGAGGTTGCGCCGGTGCCGCTGGTAGGAAGGCAGCCAATCCTGCCCGGCCAGCCAGGAAGAGTACGCGGGCAGGTGAGCCAGGCACTGGAACGACACCGAACGCATCGACTGGCGCAGCAGCTGCCAGCATTCCTCCACCTGGTCCGCGCCCATCTGGTGTACCGCGTCGAAGGACGGGTGCGTGGCCTGATGCCGCGCGATCCCGGCGGCCACGAACTGGTAGGCGACGTTGTCCGCCCACTGGTCGCGCGGCGGCCTCGGCTGCGGCGCCTCGGCCAGCCACAGCTCGAGGCCCTGGTGCGCCGGATCGGCTGCCAGCAGCCGGTGCAGGAACGTGGTCCCGGTGCGCGGCAGTCCGGTGACGAAGACCGGCCGCGCGACCGGGACGGACGCGTGTTCCGGATGGGCCGCGAAGCCCGCCTCGCTGAGCAACCGCGCCACCAGCGCTCCGCGCAGCATCGCGCGTGCCGCTTTCTGGCCGGCCTCGGTCAGCCCGGCCTCTCGCGAGAACGACTCGAGCAGCACGGCCAGGCCGTCGGAGTAATCGTCGGTGCCGAAATCCGACAGCCCGGTCATGCCCGCTGCCTTCGCCTGAAGCTCGGCGGCGGTGCCGATCAAAGGGCCGGTCAAAGGGCCGGTCAATGGTGGTACTCGCCGCAGTTCACGTCCAGGCACTGCCCGGTGATGGCCCTGGCCAGCGGCGAGGCGAGGAACACGGCCGCGTCGGCGACCTCGTCCGGATCCACCAGCCGGCCCAGGTCGTTGCCGGCCGCGGTCTCGTCGTATATGACCTGCGGGTCAACCTGGCGTTTGTGGGCCAGGTACGAGAAGTACCACTTCAGCGAGTCACCCCAGATGTGCCCCGGCGCGATCGAATTGACCCGGATGCCCCGCGGCCCCAGCTCGGTCGCAAGCGATTGCGCCATCGCGAGCAGCGCGGACTTGGCCATCTTGTACGGCCCCATGGTGCGCTGCGAGAATCGCACGACCATGGAATTGATCATCACCACCGCTCCCTTACTCTCCTCGAGATAGGGAACGAATTGGCGTATCAGTCGCAGGGCCGCTATCACGTTCCCCTGGAAGGCGTCCTGGGTGGCGTCCAGGTCCACGACCATCAGGTCCTTGATCGGGGGCATCGCCAGCGCGTTGTACACCAGGGCGTCCACCCGGCCGAACGCGGTGATTGCCGCCTGCGCCAGCGCGGCGGCGTCGTCGGCCTGGGTCAGGTCGGCGGGCACGGCCAGCGCGCGCCTTCCCAGGGTGTCGACCTCCTTGGCGACCTCGTCCAGCCGGGCCGCGGTTCGCGCGGCCAGCACCACGTCGGCGCCCTGGCGCGCACTGGCCAGCGCCAGGGACCGCCCCACGCCGGTGCCCACCCCGGCCACCACGACCACCTTGTCCTGAAGCATCAACCGAGCATCCTTTCCGCGCACGCGGCCTGCCGTGCGGCGATCCGTTCCGACCATTCGCTGGGTGTCACGCGGGCCTGCTCGTAATACGGCAGCCGGGTAGGGAGGTCAGCGACCGGCAGCACCTCGGCCGTCGGCCCGTCGTCGGGGGTGAGGTCGCGGGTGAGCCGCTGCCAGCGCAACTGGATGTAGCCGTGGCTGTGCCCGGTCCGTTCCAGCCAGTTGACGACGCCGGGATCTTGTTCGCTGATCACGAAGCGCAGCCTGCCGTCCGGGTCGATCCGGGCCTGGTCGGCGGTGAGGCTGGTCTGGTGGTTGATGTAGTCCAGCGATACGTACCACATGCTGCCAAGCTGGATGCCCTGGTAGGGGGCCACGTCCGGGCCCGCGTCGGGCACGGTCACCAGCATCGCCTGGTCATCGGCCAGGTCGTAATGGCCGATCGAGGAGAACTGGGTGGCCAGGCCGCCCGGGGTCAGGCGGGGGGCTGTCAGCGTGTTGACCGGCTCGTTCAGGTAGAACCATTCGGGAAAGGCAAGGAACGTCCGCAGCCGGGACAGCAGGATCTTGCCCGCCGTCCGGTACCTTCTGGCCGCCAGGGAGGTGTCGGTCACCGGGACGGGCGCGCCGCCCACCTGGTCCGCGCGGCGGATGCGGATGGTGCCGCGCCGCTCGGTGGTCCAGTCGCTGTAGACCTCGCGAACGATGAGCATCGCCGAGCCCGGCGGCGGCTTCAGCCGGAACTCGTACGAGCCGTCGGCGGCGATGTCGAGTTCCCTGTCGTCGAACGCGGTCATGCTTTCCGGCACCTGGACGGGGGAGTAGTCGCCGTTGACGATCTGGAAGTTGAGATCCGTGGTGGTGCCGCGCTGCCCGGTCACCACGTACTCCGCGTCGTCGCGCAGGTAGGCGTGGAAGTACAGCGTGTCCGGGTTGTCCAGCCCCATCTTCGCGGACGGCCCGGTCGAGGAGATGAAGGCGGGAAAGTCGCGCTCGTACGCCCACGCCATCCGCAGCGAGGCCTGGATGGAGCCGGCCAGGTATTCGTAGCCTTCGGCAAGGTCCTGCTCGGACTTGACGTGCGGCGCGCTCGCGATGAGCTGCTCCGCCTCGGCTACCGCGTCATTGAACGGCAGCGTCAGCATCTAGCTTCGCGATCAGCTTGTAGCTGGGCAGGTCGTCCAGCGACATCATGGCCTCGTAGGTCCGCGCGTAGCCGGTGTGCGCGATGCGCCAGCGGCCGTCGGTACCGCGCTCGTACCGGTCGTGATAGAACGCCGCGCCGGTGACCACCATGCGGTACCTGGTGGCGATCACCGTGTCGGTGAACGACCAGATGCCGGTGGCCGTGTCGCCGTCCACGGTGATTTCCGGCTGGCCGGCGGCGTGCACGGTGAGGATCTCCGGTCCGAGGTTGTCGCGGAAGAACGCGACGATCTCTTCCCGCCCGTTCATCTTCAGCGGCTTGCCGTAGGCCATGGTGCCGTAGTCGACGGTGGCGTCCTCGGTGAACGTGTCGCCGATCTCGTCCCACAGCTTGGTGTCCACGCAGCGGAGGTAGCGGTATTTCACCTGGCGGATCTCTTCCAGGGTGTCATGGTCCATGGACTCAAGCTTAGAACGTGTTCTAGTTTTGGGGAATGCGATTCACTTATGCGGAGTCGATGACGGATCCGGCCTTCTACGCTCCGCTGGCGCGAGCCGCGGAGGACGCCGGATACCACTCGATGGTCATCCCGGACAGCATCTGCTATCCCGAGCACTCCGACAGCGTGTACCCGTTCAACCCGGACGGCACCCGGGAGTTCCTGGAGGACAAGCCGTTCATCGAGCCGTTTTCGCTGATCCCCGCCCTCGGTGCGGTGACGGAACGGATGAAGTTCATCACGTTCGTGCTGAAGCTCCCGGTGCGCAATCCGGTGCTTACGGCCAAGCAGGCGACCTCGACGGCGGTGCTCACCGGCGGTCGGCTGGTGCTGGGCGTCGGCACGAGCCCCTGGCGCGAGGACTACGACGTGCTGGCCCCTGGATGGGCAGACCAGCTCTGGGCCAGCCGCGGTCGCCGGATGGACGAGTACATCGAGATGCTGCGCGGGCTGGCGGCCGGCGGCTACTTCGAGTTCCACGGCAAGACCTACGACCTGCCGCCGGTCAAGATGGCGCCGGTGCCCGCCGAGCCGATCCCGGTGCTGATCGGCGGCCACGCCGACGCCGCGCTCCGGCGTGCCGCCCGGTTGGGTGATGGCTGGATGCACGGCGGCGGCGATCCGGCCGGACTGCCCCGCCTGCTCGCCCGCCTGGCCGAGTTCCGCCGCGCCGAGGGCACGGAGTCACGCCCGTTCGAGGTCCATGTGATCTCCATGGACGCCTACAGCGTCGACGGCGTGCGGCGCCTGGCGGATCAAGGCGTGACCGACGTGATCGTGGGCTTCCGCTGGCCGTACGTCACCGGCCCGGACACCGAGCCGCTAACGGCCAAGGTGGACAACCTGCGCCGCTACGCCGAGGACGTGATCGTCAAGGTGACGAGCTAGGCCTCACGCCGGAACAGCACCGAGTTGACGTAGCGTTCGCGAGGCCTGATCAGCCGTCCGAACAGGCTCCGCTCCGCGACGTGCGCGTTCGCCCGCTGGTGACCGGCCAGGTCGAAGCCGCTGAGCGGAACCCAGTCCCGGCCGGCCAGCACGCTGCCGGCATATCCCCACCCGGCGAGCATGCCGGTGACCTCGTCGATGCGCTGGTGCCGCGTCTCCAGCTCGACCATCAGCAGCGGGGAGTCGCGACGGATCGTCCGCTCGGCGCCGCGCAGGGCGGCGGCCTCGTGGCCCTCGACGTCCACCTTGATCAGACGCACGTCGGTCAGGCCCAGGCTGTCGATGGTCAGCCGCCGCACGGTGACCGACTGCTCCGTAGGGTGCTCGAGCGAGGCCAGGCCTTCGGCGCCGCGGCCGCCTCCGGGCAGCCAGAGAGTAGCCGTTCCCGGCTGGTCGGACGCGGCCGCTTCGACGATTTCCGCGGCCGGCAGGCCGGCGCGCAGCATGCGGGCCATGGCCGGGTTCGCCTCAATGGTCACCACCCGGTCCGCGAGCTTGAGAAGCCTGGCCGTCCACGGCCCGTACCACGCGCCCACGTCTACCGACGTGCCGCCACGCGGCGCCCAGCTCGCTACGCAGGCCAGCTCGGGTTCGAACCTGGGATAGATCCTCCGCATGGCCGCGGCAAAGGCGCGCTGCGGAACCACCCGGGCGACGGCTGACCGGGCTCGCGTACGCAGATCCGCGGTGATGTGGTCAAGATCCAGGGCCATGAGGACTACGTTACTCGTCGGTTAAGTTGACGGGACACCAACACAGAGGTGTTAGTGTCCCGTATGCGACGGGACGTGGCGGCGCCGCTGGTGGGTCTGTGCCTGGGATTGCTGGCCCTCGGGCCTGGGCTGCGCCGCGGTTTCCTGCTCAGCTACGACATGGTGTTCGTGCCCAGGGAATCGTTCGCCACCGCGTTGCCGGGTCTGGCCCCGCCGCGCAACATGCCGAGCGACCTGGTGGTGGCCGTCGCCTCCCGGATACTGCCGGCCGACATCGTGCAGAAGGTCGTGCTGCTCGCGATCTTCGTGCTGGCCTGCTCCGGTGCGGCCGCTCTGCTGGACCGGGAGCCCGTCCTAGCGGGGCTCGCCGCCGGGGTGTTCTACACCTGGAACCCCTATGTCGGCGAGCGGCTGATCATCGGGCAGTGGGCCCTGCTGCTGGGCTACGCCGGCCTGCCCTGGGTGCTGCGAGCCACGCTCAACCCCGGCCTCGCGTCGCCGCGCGGTACCGGGCGGCTGATCCTGGCCCTGTTGCCCGCCGTCATCGGCGGATACACGGCCATGACGATCACCGCGCTGGTCATCGTGCCGGTCGCGCTGATGACACGGAATGCCGCCCGGGCCGCCGTCGCGCTGATCACCTTCGCGGTCGGCTGCCTGCCCTGGTTCATCCCATCCCTGCTGCACGCGGTGTACACCGACCCCGCGGGCGCGGCGGTGTTCGCGGCGCGAGCGGACACGCCGTTCGGCAGCCTCGGCAGCGTGGCGATGCTGGGCGGGATGTGGAATGCGCAGACGGTGCCCAGGGGATACGGCAGCGCGTGGTCGGCGCTGTGGCTCGTCATTGTCCTGATCGCGCTGACCGGCTACATCGTGTTCGGAGCCCGGGAACGAAGGTGGCCGGGTCTGGGCGTCGCGGCCGTCTTGGGCCTGCTAATCGCGTGCATCGGCCTCACCGCGCCCGGCCGGGACGCACTGCGATCGGTGATCAGCGCATGGCCGGCGACCGGCGTGCTGCGCGAGGCGCAGCAGTTCGTGGCCCCCCTCGCCCTCGCCGAAGCCTGTGGATTCGGGCTGGTGGTTGCCTGGGCGTTGAACCCCAGTACGTTCGTGGAAAAGGGGTTTGACTTTGCCGGAGGGACGCTGGGGGCGGTCGCTCTCGTGGTGCCAGTGGTGCTACTTCCCGGCCTGGCGTGGGGCGCCGGCGGTCACCTGCGGCCGACCTGGTATCCGGCGAGCTGGCTGGCCGCGGCACGAGCGATCGACGACAGTGCCGGACGCGGCGACGTGCTGCTGCTGCCGTGGGGGACCTATCGCAGGCCGCCGTGGAACCACGGCCAGCCGGTGCTCGACCCGTGGCCCAGGCTGCTGTCCCGGCCGGTGATCTGGAACGACGGAACCCAGGTCGGCGACGTCGCGCTCGTGCCCGATGACCCGCGGGCGCGGGCGCTGGACGGCCCGATCCAGGGGACCGGGCCGCTGACCGGGACGCTACGCGCCGCCGGGGTGCGGTTCGTGGTCGACGACGCGGACACGGGTCAGTCGCTCACGTCGGTCAGCCAGCGGCTGCCGGGGGCGGTGATGATGATCAGCCAGCCCGGGCTTACCGTGTATTCGTTGCCTGGGTAAGCCTTTCGTGCTCCTCGTCGGACGCCGGCGCGGACTTGCCGGGCAGCATCACCGGAATGCCTTCCTCGATCCGGTACAACCGGCGTAGCCGCGGGTTGTACAGCGCCGCTTCGCTGGGGAAGTAGAGCAACTCGCCCTTGTCGATGGGACACACCAGGATGTCCAGCAGCGCTTCCTCCAGAGCCATCATCGTCCCCTCATGTCGACCAGGTAGCTGGGCATCTCCGTCGTCATCGGCAGCTGTGCGGGCGCCGGTGGCGATGCCTGCTGCCTGGACAGCGCGACGAGGACCACCCCGGCCATCGCGATGCCGCCAAGGCGCAGGCCGAGTTCACCCGGGCTGGACGGCAGCCGCTCGTGGAACAGCCAGGTCCCGGTGACCACGACGTACACACTGCCCGTGACGCTCGACACCGGGATCAGGATGGACGCGCGGCACGCTTGCAGCGCCACCTGGTACAGCAGCATCGCGATCGCCGCGCTGCCGAACAGGACGTACACATAGGGCGAGAAGGCGATGGCGATCACCAGGCTGGACAGGGTGTGGTGCGAGACGAGCACCGCGGACAGTCCCTTGATCGCGAGCCCGGACACGCCGTAGAGCAACCCGGTCCCCAGGCCATAGCAGATACCTGAGGCCGGGGTGCGGTGCTTGCGGGCGCCGGCCCGCAGCGAGCTGGCCCCGATGAGCAGGCCGAGCACGAACGACGGGACCATGACCGCCGCCATCAAGCGGGGGTCGGCATGATGCCCTGCCTTCGTGCTGGGACTGCCCGCGGACAGGGCCAGCAGGACCACGGCGACGCCCATCGTCGCCACGCACCAGAACTCGCCGCCGCCGAGGCGTTCGCGCAAGATGAGCCGGGACAGCACCACGGTGAGCGCGATGCCGGAGGCCATCACCGGCTGCGCGACGTTGACCGGCTCCATCGTCAAGACGATGACCTGGAGGGCGAGTCCGGTGATCATCAGCGTGAAACCGGCCAGCCAGGCCGGATTGCCCAGCAGGCTGAAGACCAGGTGCACCACCCTGCGCAGGTTGATGGCCGGCATCCGGCTCAGCGCGCGTTTCTCCAGGATCAGGCCGAGGTTGTACGCCACCGCGGTCAGCAGTGCCAGGGGTATGCCGACGTACGCGCCCGTCATCCGGTGCGCCTCATGATCAGCAGGAGGTTCCAGGTGGCGACCTCGCGTATCCCGGGAAGCCGGACGATCGGGCGGCTCCAGGCGGGATAGTAGCGGGGGCGCGCGTCGACGATCTCGATGTCCGCCCGCGCCCGCAGCGCCCGCAGCGTCGGCCCGATGTGCACCCGGAACAGGTTCGTGCCGACCTCGTGCTTGGGCTTCTTCTGGTACCGCTTGACGTAGCGGCGCGCGGCGAAGCGCGGACCGGCATAGTGCCACGGCGACAGCTCGTGGCCGCCCCACGGGGAGTACCAGTTGGTGTAGGCCAGGTAGATCAGGCCGCCCGGCCGGGTGACCCGGATCATCTCCTCGATCAGCTTCAGCGGTTCCGGTACATGCTCGAGCACATTCGAGGAGAACACCAGGTCCGCGGCGCCGTCGCTGACCGGCAGCCAGAATCCATCCGCGATGACCGCGCCGGCCGGCACGGTCTTGCGGCTGCGGAGTTCGGCGGGGTCGGGTTCGAACAGGAAGCAGTTCGCCCCGCGCTCCCGGAAGGCGGCGGTGAACCAGCCACCCCCGCCGCCGATGTCCACCACCGTGCGGCCGGGCAGCTCGCAGTACTCGCTGACCTGCTGCACGGCGTCCTGCGCCAAGGTCGCGTAGTACAGCTCGGGATCGGTCTGCTCGCTCCGGAACAGCCGCAGCAGCCGCGCCGAGCGGGCCAGCCCCGCGTTGCCCGCCTTGTGGGCCAGCCCTGCGTTCCCCTGCATGCTGGGAATGCTACTGCTCGGTAGCAAGTTTTTGCAGCATCTTGAAGCTGGGCAGATCGTCCAGCGACACCATGGCCTCGTAAGTCCGGACGTATCCGGTGTGCGCGATCCGCCAGCGGTCGTCGCTGCCGCGTTCGTATCTGTCCTGGTAGAACGCCGCGCCTGTGATCATGATGCGGTGCTTGATGGCGATCATCGTCTCCTGGAGCGCCCATACTCCGCTCGCGGTGTTGCCCTGCACGTCGATCTCCGGCTGGCTCGCGGAATGGACGGTGATGACGTCGGGGCCGAGCTTGGTGCGGAAGAACTCCGCGATTTTGGGGCGACCGCTGACCTCCAGCGGCTTGCCGTAGGCGATCGTCCCGTAGTCGACGGTGGCGTCCTCGGTCAGTGTGTCGCCGATCTGGTCCCACAGCTTCAGGTCGACACAACGGAGAAAGCGGTATTTCACCTGACGGATTTCTTCCAGGGCCTCGAGAGCTTCGACTGGGTCCATGTCCACCAGCTTGCTGTATCCGGTCGGCTGAAACAAGAACGTGTTCTAGTTTTGGTGTGCGGCGCGGCTGACCGGCGAGATCCCCCCAAGCACCGGCGAGGTCCCTCCGGAATCGGCTACCCGTGGCAGGTTACCCGACGGTATTATCGCCAAACCCGGAACATTGACGTCAAGGGGGTTCGCCACGCGAATCCGACATCCCGCTGGATGGTCGAGCGCTGCCCGATGGACCAGAACCCATGGAGTCGTCCTCGCCGGCCTGGCCCTCATCGCCGGGCAGCTCGGCTGGACAGCCTTCGTCCTGTCACGGTCCTACTTCCGCCAGAGCGACTTCCTGATGCTGGACCGAGCGCTCCGCGAGGGCTTCGGCTGGAAATATCTCATGTGGGTCGACGCGGGCCACCTGATGCCAGCCGGACTGGCGATCACCTGGGCGGTTGCCCGGACCTCGGTGTACAGCTGGCCGCTGGCCTTCACCGCCATCATGATCCTCGTCGCGGCCGCGTCGCTGGCCATGCTGCGGATGCTCGTGACCGTCTTCGGTCGTTCTGATGGCGCGCCGTCGGCCGCGGCCGACGGCGCCAGCGGCGCCGTTGGTGTCGGCGGCGCCGCTGGCGCCGTCCCGCGGGGCATCCTGATCCCGCTCGCGGTGTACCTGTTCGCGCCCCTGTCGGTGGGGGCGGTCGCGTGGCTGTCGGTGGCGGTGCGGGTCCTGCCGCTTCAGCTCGCGATGTTCATGGCCGTGCACGCGCATGTCCGGTACCTGCGTGACGAGCGGACGCGGCATCTGATCGCGAGCGCCGTCTGGCTGGTCATCGGCATGGCCTCGGCCGACCAAGGGGTGCTGGTGCCCCTGCTGTTGTTCGCGCTCACCGTCGGGTACTTCGAACCCGGCCGGCTCCGCGACGCGGCCGGACGGGCCGCGGTCAGATACCGCCGGGCGTGGGTCACATATGCCCTGCTGCTGGCCGGGTACTGCGCCGTGTTCTTCGTCCAGCTGGTTGTTTGGGGAGTCCACGTCGCGGGCCCGGGCAAGGCCACCAGCCTGTATGAGTTCGCCGGGAACATGCTCGGCGCCGGGCTCGGGCCGGGCCTTCTCGGCGGCCCGTGGCAATGGGCCGCATCGGGCTACGCGCAGGCGGCCCCGCCGGCCGCCGCGGAGTACCTGTCGTGGATCGTCGTCGCGGTCGTGGTCGTGGTGAGCTGCGTCTACCGGTCCAGCGCCTGGCGGGCGTGGGCGATCCTGCTCGGCTGGGTGGTGGCGGCCTGCATCGTGCCGGCCGCCATCGGGGGCGCCGGGTTCGGGTTTTCCGTGACGGCGCTCGCCGAGCAGACCGGGTACCTGGCCAATGCGACCGGTGTGCTCGCGTTGTGCCTGGGGCTGGCGTTCCTGCCCGCCGGGGTAGCCATGGATGCTCCCGCGCGACCGGTCCGGGTACTCGCCTTCTGCTGCTTCGTGTGCTTCGTGGCCGGGACGGTGGCGTCGTTGCAGAACTTCGAGTCAGTCACCTCGGCGGCGGTCGCGCGGTCATACGTCGCGACGGCGCGCCGCGCGGTAGCCGACGCACCGCGCGGGACGGTAATCGTCGACGCGCCCACGCCGGTGACGGTCATGGCCCCGGGCTTCTTCTCCGGTGAAGCGGACACCCTGCACGTGATCGGGCCGCTGGCGCGATCACGTGCGGCGCGAT
The DNA here is from genome assembly GCA_019245115.1 of Streptosporangiaceae bacterium. GTDB lineage: Bacteria > Actinomycetota > Actinomycetes > Streptosporangiales > Streptosporangiaceae > JAFARZ01. Next base: position 41,610 of record JAFARZ010000303.1, read on the forward strand.
CACGCGCGGGGAGCCGGGTGACCGGCGGGCCGTCCTGGGTCCCCGCGCTGGACGGCGTGTACACCGGCCAGATGATCTTCGACGCCAAGGGGCAGCTGCGGCCGGTCACCGTGATCGGCCTGGCGTCCCAGCCGGCGCCCAAGGCAAAGCCGGCTCCGACGCGGCGATCACGCGCCAAAGGCGGCAAGGCTCAGTCGGCTCAGTCCGCGGGGTCGGCGGGGCCAGCGGGGTCGGCGCGGCCGCGGTCGGCGGGGTCGGCGCGGCCGCGGGCGGCGGCCGGCGCATGCTGGAACGTAACCGGCACCGGGCTGAACATCCCGCTCAAGGGCACCCTCTACCGCTGGGCCTGGACCGCGCGCGTGGCGTATTCGGGACCGGCCGGGCTGCTGTCGGTGAGGTTCGGCGGCAGCGGGAGCCAGCGCGTCGCGATCCCCGCGGGCACCCACGTCGTCTACGTCCCGGTCACGGGTTCCGGGAACGCGATCAACCTCCGCTTCGCCGACCCGGCCGGGTCAGACGCCGGCCAGGGCAGTACGGCCGGTCCGTCTGGTGCGGCAGGTGTCGCCGGTGCGGCCGGTCAGTCCGGTGCGGCAGGACCGCTTTGCGTGTCCGGTGTCACGGTGGGCTTGGTCGACGCGGACCAGAAAGGTCACGCCATCCCCGCCGTCCCAGTGGCCGGTTGAGACCGTGACCCGAGGCGCCGATCCGTGTCCCGGATATATCCGATATATCCGAAATACGCCCAACGTCGTACTTATTCAGGTAGCGTCAGCGGTTCGATTCGGATCCCTGTTCGGATGGATGTGGCAGCCACCCGGTTATAACCGGGTGGCTGCCACATCCATCCGGGCGTGCCCTGGTGCAGGCGGGATGAGAGGGGCGAGATGTGTACCTGTGCTGCCAGCGGCCGCCGCCAGGTCCTGAACCGTCACTTTGCCGGCGAGTTGGTCGGACAGAACCGGGCAAAGCGGTCCGTCAGGCGACCATTTGTTCGGCAAGGCCAGCCCGGCCGCGCCGACGCTGTCTGGCGGCGCTGCCTGCCGACGTTGCCTGTCGGCGCCGGGGCGGCGCTGGCTGCCGGCGCGGCCGGGGGCGGCGCCGCCGCGGAACTCGTCGTTGCGGTCGCGGCGATGTGCGAGAACTTGTTACATTTTGACGACATTACTAGCCAGTTGCCCGGTCAGTAAGTTACTCTCCGGTTAACTAAGCCGGGGAGCTAACCGTGCAGTAAAACCCCGAAGGAGCAGTGCCATGATCCGTTTGATCATCGCCATCGCCGTCGGCGCAGTGATTGCGGTCGGGGGGGTCTTCATCCTGCAGAACGCGCTGGACAGCGCCGCCAACGGCACGCAGTCGAACGCCTCGCTCTATCAGTACGGCAACCGCTGAGCGGCGTGGGGAGCATACCGCCGGCCTTTCACCCGGCGTCTGTGGAGATCGTGATCCCCGCGCGCAACGAGGCCCGGAGGCTACCCGAAGGGCTTGGCGCGCTATGCGCCAAAGCGGCGACGCTGCCGTTGCGCACGGCGATCCTCGTGGTCGACAGCGCGAGCACCGATGAGACCGCCGACATCGTCCGCGCATGGCCGGATGGTCCCGTGCCGGTCGGCCTGCTGCGCTGCGACCGACCGGGCAAGGGGGTCGCGGTCCGGGCCGGAATGCTGGCCACCCGCGCTCCCTTCGTCGGGTTCTGCGATGCCGACATGGCCACCGACCTGTCCGCGCTCGACCATGCGATCAGCCTGCTGGCCGCCGGGCACCTCATGGTGATCGGTTCTCGTGCGCTGGGTGCTTCGCTGGTGCAGGCCCGGTCGAGTACGGCCCGGCGGGTGGGCGCGGCTTTGTTCCGCACGCTGGCCCGTGGCATCGTCCCGGGCGCGACCGACACCCAGTGCGGGTTCAAGTTCTTCTCCGGTCCGCTGGTACGTTCCGCGGCGGCGTCGCTGCGGACGCCCGGGTTCGCCTTCGACATCGAGCTGATCTCGAACTGCCTGCGGCTTGGCGCGCTGCTGACCGAGATCCCGGTCTGCTGGCACGACATGCCCGGCTCGACGTTCTCGGTGCGCCGCCACTCGGCGGCCGCCTTCCGCGACATCGCGTCGATCTGGCTGCGGTCGCACGCCGCGCGCGACGCGCGCGACGTGCGCGGCGCGGACGGCCAGCCCGCCGGCGCGATGATGCGCGGGGCGGGCCCGGTACCAGCCCAGCGATCGGCGCTGCTACGCCCGGATCTGTTCGCTGACCAGGAGCTGCTGGCCCACGGGAGTGTGCTGGCCAACGGCAGCCTGCTGGCCGACCGCGGCCTGCTCGCCGCCGGAGTCACCACGACGTGACGGACGCTACCGGGCTGCGCGGAGTGCGGATCGCCGTCGCCAACTGGCGGGATCCATGGCATCCGCAGGCGGGCGGGGCGGAACGCTATGCGTGGGAGATGGCCCGCGAACTCGCGGCGCGCGGAGCGGTGGTCCGCTTTCTCACCGCTCGCGCGCCGGGGCAGTCCCGCGGCGAACGCCGCGACGGGATCGAGATCATCAGGCTGGGCGGGCAGTTCACCGTGTACCCGCTCGTGCTCGGCTGGCTGCTCGCGCACCGGCTCGCGCACCGGCTCGCGCACCGGTGGTCAGTCGACGCGGTTCTCGATTGCCAGAATGGCATCCCGTTCTTCACGCCGCTCGTACTGCCTCGCCGGGTGCCGGTCCTGTGCGTGATGCATCACGTGCACGCCGCTCAGTTCGGTGTTCACTTCCCGGGCTGGATGGCCCGCGTGGGCCGGCTGCTCGAGGGACCGATGGCCCGGCTGGTCTACCGGCGGCATGCGTGCGTAGCGGTCTCGCCGTCGACGATCGCCACGATGCGCGACCGGCTCCGGTGGACCGGCGACATCTACCTGATCCCCAACGGCGCGCCAGTCCCCGATGCCCCACCGCAGACCCCAAAGACCCCCAAAGGCAACGCCCAGCAGCCGGGCCTGGTCTGGGTCGGAAGGCTGGTCGCCCACAAGCGAGCCGAGCTTATCCTGCCCGTCGCCGAACGCGGATTCACCATCGACGTGATCGGCCGGGGTCCGGCCGCGGAATCCCTGGAACAAGCCATCGCGGCCCGTCGCCTGACCGACCTGGTACGGTTGCGCGGTTTCCTCCCCGAGGGCGGCAAACACGCGGTTGTCGCCGGATCGCTGCTGCACCTGAACACCTCTCAGGGCGAAGGCTGGGGGTTGTGCGTACTGGAAGCGGCCGCCCTTGGCGTGCCCACCGTCGCCTACGACGTCGAGGGCCTGCGCGACTCGGTACACGACGGGGAAACCGGCTGGCTGGTCCACGAGGGCGAGGAGTTCGCGGACGTCGTTGAGCGGGCCGCCAAGGAACTCGCCGACCCCGCCCGTCGTGAGCAGATCGCGGACGCATGCCGCCGCTGGGCCGCGCAGCTGGGCTGGGATCGCAGCACGGCCAGGATGGCGGAGCTGATCGGAGCGTGCGTCCGCGCCGGTACCTCGAAGGGAACCCGCGAAGGGGCTTGGATCGTGTCCCGCAACGACGATAACGTCGGTAACGCCAGCGTTAACGCCAGCCGTACCGTCGTCGCGGAGGGACCAGTGCTCGACATGCTGATCAGTGCCGGCGGCCGGGTGATCCGTCCGGCCACACCGGTCGAGCGCCTTCTCGGCGAAGTGGCCGACGCGACCGAAGTGCCCCGAGCGACCGAAGTGCCCCGAGCGACCGAAGCGACCGAAGTGACCGAGGCGGGAACTCCAGGGCGGCAGTGATCCAGCCGTGATCGACACCGGTGTACCGCGGCTTGGTGACGCCAAGCCGCCGGCCCGCGGATTCCCCGGCCACGCCGCGGCCTGGTGGCAAGGCGGGAAGCAGCTCGCGTTCCGGTTCCGGCTGCTCGGGTGCTGCCTGCTGCTCGCCGCGCTCCCGTTCGCCACCGCGCCGGGCGACATCATCTCCGACACGAAGTTCGAGCTCGTCGTCAACCCGAACAGTTTCCTGTCCGGCGCGCTCACCTTGTGGAATCCGCAGCAGTTCGGCGGGCTGCTCGATCAGGCCGTCGGGTACCTGTTCCCGATGGGTCCGTTCTTCGAGATCGGGCACATACTGGCCGTCGACGGATGGATAATCCAGCGGCTGTGGATCGCCCTGCTGCTGATCGCCGCGTTCGGCGGCACGGTGCGGCTCGCGGGCCGGATGGGGGTCGGGACCCCGTGGACGCGGCTGGCCGCCGGCCTCACCTACGCCCTGTCGCCCGCCGTGCTCAGCATCCTCGGCCAGATGTCGGGCGAAGTCCTGCAGATGACCATGCTGCCGTGGATCCTGATCCCGCTCGCCGACATGCGCCCGTGGACCCGCGACGCGAGCGGCGGACGCGGGCGAAGCGGAATCGGCGGAATACTGGCCGCGCCAGGAGCCAGCCGGGCGCGCGCCGTGGCCCGGTCGGCCACCGCCGTCGCCTTGTGCAGCGGCATGAACGCGGCGTCGACCATCGCCGTCCTGGTGCCCGCCGTCATCTACATCCTGACCAGGCGCGGGGGTGTGTCGAGGCTCCGCATGCTGGCCTGGTGGGTGCCGGCGGTGGTCCTCGTCACCTTGTCGTGGTTCGTCCCGCTGCTGCTGCTGTCCAAGTACGGCGTCTCGATCGTGCTCTACACCGAGAGCGGGCAGGTCACTTCGTCGGCGACGAGCCTGCTCAACATCTTCCGGGGGACCGAGAACTGGGTCAGCTACCTGGTGGTGAACGGTCAGTCCTGGCGGCCGCTCGCGCTCCAGATCGCGACCGATCTGGTGCCAGCGTTTCTCATCGGGTTGCTCGCCGCCCTGGGCCTGGCCGGCCTGCTCCGCCGCGACATCCCGGAACGGCGGTTCCTGCTGTGGTCGGCGCTGCTCGGGATAGTCATCATCGCGCTCGGCTATGTGAGCAGCCTGGGCAGCCCGCTCGAGAGCCCGATCATCAGCTTCATCAACGGCCCGGCGTCGCCGTTCCGCAACCTGTGGAAATTCGACCCGATGCTCCGCCTGCCGCTGGCGCTCGGGCTGGCCCACCTGCTCCTCTTGCCGGGGGGCCGGCCCCCCGGCGACCCCCCGCGCTCGGCCCGCGCGTACCAGCTGAAGGTCGCGCTGACCGGCCTGGCGGGTGCCGCCCTGGCCGGCCTGCTGGTGCCCGCCTTCGCCACCGGGGTGGCCAGCGCGGGCCCGTTCCGCCAGGTGCCGTCCTACTGGGTGGCCACGGCGGACTGGCTGAACGCCCACGCGGGCCGGCAGGCCGTGCTCGTCGAGCCGGGCGCGGCGTTCGGCCAGTACATCTGGGGCAGCCCGATGGACGACGTGCTCCAGCCGCTGACCAACGTCGATTACGCCGAGCGGAACCTGTCCACCATCGGATCCGCGGGAAACGAACGGCTGCTCGACGCCATCGACCAGCGGCTGACGGCGGGCGCCGGGTCAGCCGGCATCACCCGGGCGCTGGCCCGGATGGGCGTGAAGTACGTGGTGGTCCGCAACGACCTGTCCCGGGCCGAGCTCAACGGAGCCTGGCCGGCCAGGATCAGCGACGCGCTGGCCGCCTCGCCCGGCATCACCCAGGTGGCGCAGTTCGGCCCGATGGCCAGCGGAGGCGGTCCCGATGACGCGGCCACCAACTTCGACGCGCCGTATCCCGCGGTTCAGGTCTATCAGGTCGCTGGCACGCAGCCGGTCGCGGTCGTGCAGGACGCCTCGAGCGCGTTGCGGGTCTACGGCGCACCGGAATCGCTGATCACCCTGGCCAGCGAAGGCCTTCTCGGCAACCGCCCGGTACTGTTCAACGACGACAGTCCGGACCAGCCCGTGGCCGGGGATGTCATGACGGACTCGCTGCGCCGCAGGGTGGTCAACTTCGGCCAGCTGCGGGCGAACTACTCGCCGACGCTCACCGCCACCCAGCCGGCCGACACGTTCCTGGCCACCAACGACTTCACCGAGCCCGGCTGGAGCAAATACCAGGCAGTCGCGCGGTACGCCGGTATCAAGGATGTCACCGCGTCCTCGTCCGCGTCGGACCTGGGCGCGCTGCCCACCCAGTGGGCGAGCGGCGCGATGCCGTATTCGGCGGTCGACGGCAACCTGGCCACCATGTGGCAGTCCGGGGGCTGGACCGGACCCATCGGCCAGTGGATCCAGGTCGATTTCGACGCCAGAATGAACCCCGGCACGATCCAGGTCGCCTTCGCCGACAACGCGGCGATCGGCCCGCCGGTCACCGGCGTCACGGTGACCACCGCGGCGGGCCGGGTCAGCGACCAGGTGCAGGTGACCGGGAACCTTCAGCCGCTGCGGGTGCCGGCCGGGCCGTCGGGCTGGCTGCGCATCACGGTCACCAGCGTCGACTACCGGCCGGCGTCCCCGTTCGGCACTCAAGTGGGCATCGCGGGGATCGTGGTGCCCGGAGTTTCCGCCACGCGGACGATCGTCACGCCGCCCGTCCCCGGCGGTGACCCGTCCGCCGTGGTGCTGTCCAAGGCCCAGCCGCAGCCGTCCGGCTGCATGCTCACGTCGCTGCGCTGGGTCTGTTCCTCCCAGCTCAGCACCACGACCGAGGAACAGTACGGCTTCGATCAGACCTTTAAAGAGCCTTATAACGAACGTACTGTGGTGCGCGGTTCGGCCATCCTCATCAATCCGTCGCTGGCCGATCATTATGCGCAAGTGGGCACCCATGAGACGGTCGTGACCGGGTCGTCGATCTATACGGCCGACGTGCCGGATCAGCCGCGCAGCGCCTTCGACGGCGACCCGGCGACGTCCTGGGTCGCCAGCACCACCGACTCGCACCCGCGGCTCAGCATCCAGTGGGGGTATTCGCGCAAGATCAGCCAGGTCACCATCCAGCGGCCGGCGGGCGCGTCCGGCCTGCTTCAGGTGCTGATCACCGGGTCCGGCGGCCAGATCCGCGGGGGCATGATCGGCGCCAACGGCGCCGCGGCCGGAGGCCCAGGCCGATCAGACACGGTCAAGTTCCCGCCGATGAAGACGACCGGCCTGACGTTCAGCTTCTCGCCGGTACAGGCGCCGCTTCAGATCACCGACGTGTCGATCCCGGGCGTGCCGTTCCTCACCACGCCGAGCGGGCCGTTCCGGCTGCCGTGCGGATTCGGCCCGCTGGTCCGGCTCAACGGCCAGGCCGTGCCGACCAAGGTAACCGGCACGTTCGGCGACCTGCTGGCCGGCCGTCCGATGACGTACACCTCCTGCCAGCCGGTGTCTCTCGCCGCCGGGGACAACGAGGTGACCGAGTCGCAGGTCGACTCGTTCGACATCCAGGACATGGTCCTGGGCGGCTCGGCCCTGGCCGCCACCTCGGCGCCGGCGCCCTCGCCGGCCGACGTGGTGAGCTGGACGTCCTCGGTCAGGAAGCTGCGGGTGGCGACGACCGCGCGGTCCTACCTGGTGGTGAACCAGAACTTCAATACCGGGTGGCGGGCGGTCATCGACGGCCAGCGTCTGGAGCCGGTCCGGCTTGACGGCTGGAAACAGGCGTGGGTGCTCCCGGCGCACACCGCCGGCGTGGTGACGCTGACCTACCAGCCGGAGGCCGTGTACCGCGACGCGGTCATCGTCGGCCTAGCCGCCTTGGCCGTGGTCTTGCTGGTCGCGTCCGGCCTACGGTGGCCGTGGCGTCGCCGCCCGGCCGCGATCGGGCCGCGATTGCCGCAGGCACGCCGTTCGTACCACCCGCGGCCGTGGCCGCATGAGCTTTCCTCCAGCGAGGCGCTGTTGCCGCTGTGGCCTTACCGGTTCCCGTGGCTGCGCTGGGTCGGGCTGGCCGCGGCCTGCGCGGTCCTGGCCGGGGTCGGGCTGGTGCTCGGCGGGTATCCGGGCGCCGTCCTGGTACCGGCCGCCGCCTTGGCGTTCGGAGTCCGGGCCGGCGGCTGGCGTGTGCGGTCCCGTCCGTGGGTGCTGGCCGGCCTGCTGGTGATAGCTTCCGCGTGCGGGGCGGTCGGCGTGCACCTGGCGCTGTCCGGGGATATCGGCTCGATCGTCAGTGCGCCCTCGAACGCCATCCCGCAGGTGATCTGCCTGATTGTGGTCGGCGGCATGGCGGGTGCTCTCATCGGCCCTGGAGTGGAACTGAATCGTGACAAGGCAGAAAAGTAGAACGTGTTACAGTCTTGTATCTGTAGCCTCGGCTGTCCGGGAGGAACGATGTGGCGCGTCATCGGGCTGATTCTCGCGGGACTGGGCGCCTTCCTCATCGTGATCGCCATCGTGCTGCCCACGTATATCGCCGGGCAGGTCATCAAGTTCCCGTTGAACGAGTTTGAGACGGCCACCCTGACCGCCACCAACGCCTCGTACTTCAGCGCGATCAAGCTGAAGCAGATCGACGGCGCGGACCTCCAGGCCACCTACACGATCCAGGGAAACGCGAAGGCCGGCAGTTCCAACATCGCCGTGTGGAACGAGTTCAGCTATGTGTTTGACACGACCAACAAGCTGCAAGTCGAGCCGATGTCGCGTACCTTCGCCTTCGACCGCAAGACCGCTGAGCTGGTCAACTGCTGCGGTGAGAGCATCAACGGGAATTCCTCGATCCGGCAGACCGGCATCATCGGCTATGTCTTCCCGTTCAACACCCAGAAGAAGACGTACAGGGTCTTCGACACCACGCTGGATCAGCCCGAGCCGTTCGTGTTCTCCGGGACGGACACCGTACAGGGAATTCAGACCTATAAATACATCGAGAACATAACCCCGACGAAGATCGGCTTCTCCCAGCTGTCGTCGACCCAGCCCGAGTACTACTCGCTGCACCTCACCTACTGGGTGGATCCGGAGACAGGCGCGCTGCTCAAGGTCGACGAGAGCCAGGACCAGTACCTGGTGAACGCCATCACCAGCGCCAGGACCGTGACGCTGTTCAAGGCCGACCTGGTCACCACGCCGGCCACCGTGAAGACCGTTGTCGGCCTGGACAACTCCGGGCGGGACAAGATCGCCCTGCTGCGGACCATCCTCCCGCTGATCCTCGGCATAGTCGGGGCGCTCGCGGTCGTCATCGGCTTCCTGCTGAGCCGTAAGCCGCGGGAACACGCTCAGGCCAGCATGGCGGTCGCCAGTTACCCGTCGCCCGAGGCTGCCACGGCGGAACAGCCCTCTGTCGCGACCACCATGATCCCCGGCATGGATGGCGAGCGGAAACCCGTTCCGACCGCCGAGGGTGATGCGCCGGAGCCCCTGTGACGCCGCGTTCTGTCGCGATAGCGATCTGCGCCGCGGTATTGCTCGCGGCCTCCGTGTTGAATTTGCCCGGGCCTTCGGCTGCGGCGATCGCGGCCTGGGCGGACAATGCGCCGCCCAGCCAGGTCCTGTCGGACTACGAGAACCATTATGCGGCCAACCTGGTCCGCGACTGCGGATACAGCCAGCCGCTGCCCGCCGATCCGTCCAGCAGCCTGTGGCTGTTCTGCGACACCGACGTCTACGGGTTCAACTCGCAGCAGCAGTGGCAGTGGGTGAACACCATCAACGGCTCGACGGCGGCCGAGGGGCCGGCCACGGCCGGCGAGGTGCCCGCCGGCCTGAGCGAGATGCTCACGCCGGGCACCGGCGTCCCGGCCATGCCCAACAACGACGGCCCGGCCCAGTTCCTGCCGACGCCCAGCCTGGGCTGCGGTTCCGGCTATTATGCCGCGTCGTGGATCAGCGGCGTCACCCAGGACGCGGCCCGGTCTTCGGACGTGCTGATCAGCTTCGGCGACTTCTGCGTGCAGACCGGCGGCACCAACGTGATCGCGGAGGGCTTCGGGCTGGCCGAGTACAACCCGGCCAGCAACACGCTGGACAGTGACCAGACCGTCTTCACCGGAGCGTCCACGCCGGCCCAGGAACTCCTGGGCGCGCCGGTCTTCTCCGGCGGCTACCTGTACCTGTTCGGGTCCTACTGCGCCGATACGGTCGATGCGACGTGCGTCTCCGCTAGCGGGAACGCCGTCTATCTCGCGCGCGTCAGTGCGAACGCCGCGGCGTGGGGCAGCGCCGCCAGCTACCGGTGGTACGCGGGATCGACGTGGACGGCTACGGTCGGCTCGGCGACCTCTGTCGTCTCCGGCGCGACGCCGCTGGCGGTGAACGTCGCCAGCTTCGCCTCGGTCGGTCAGGGACTTGTGCTGATCGAGGAGACCAATCTCGTCGGCGGGTTCACCGTTTACGAGGCGTCCAGCCCCACGGGAACCTGGACGCAGAAGACATCGGGCACCGTTCCGTGCACCACCGAAGGCAACAGCTTCTGCCGGGCGATCATCGGACATCCCGAGCTGAGCACCACCAGCCAGCTGCTGATTTCCTTCTACAACCCGGCCGCCGCCCCGTATTACTACCCGGCCGCGGGACCCGAGGGTCACGTCATGGTCGCCGCTTTCCCCTGGTGATGGTGAGCGCGAAGAAACGCTGGCTCATCGGCTCAGCCTTCGCCGCGGCGGCGGTGCTGGCTCTGGTCATCGCAATCGCGCTTCCGGCCGGCCCGCCGGGTCCGCCGTCCGGCGGCTTCGCCGGGACGGCCACGGTGCACCAGGACATGGCGTGGGATCAGCTGTTCCAGGGCTATGGCAACCTGTCGGGGCAATGGAGTGGCGGTGACGGCGCGCAGTCGCTGCCGCTGCCCGACGGCAGCACGATGTGGTTCTTCGCCGACACCTATCTCGGCGCCACCGATCCGGGTGGCGCCCGGTCGCCGCTGACCACCGGCGTGGCCCACAACAGCGCCGTGCTTTATCGCGGCGGGCACCTCGGCCCCACGTACGCGCAGCCGCCCGGTCTCGGCGGATACAACAGCGCGGGGGACTACTCCTGGGTCGCGCCGCCGCCGTCGTACCCGGCGACCAGTTATGAGCTGATCAACGGCGACCAGATCATCGACGGGGGAGCGGTCTACAAGTTCTACCAGCTCGCGGACCGGAACATCCGCCCCGGCGGGTTTCCGTACAAGCTGGTCGGCACGGTTGTCGAAGCCTTCTCCCTCGACTCCGCCACCGACACGCTCACCCCGTCCGGGGGAACCCCGATCGGGATCCAGGACACCGCCGCGAGCGACCCGGTCATCTGGGGCGCGGCGACGCTGGTCTCGGGCGGCTACATCTACATCTACGGCGTGCGGCCTTACCACGACAGCCGTGCTCCCTATCCGCTCTACCTCGCACGGGTGCCCGTGGGCGGGCTCGCGGCCGGTGAGCCCTGGCAGTACTACCACGGCGCGCCGGGCTGCTCGCCGTCGTCGACGACGTGGACCAGCGATCCGGCCTCGGCGTCAGCGCTGCGGACCGGAGTGTCGGCCGGGTTCAGCGTCACCGACGTGAACGGCACGTATGTGCTGCTGACCAGCGACAATTTCGACGCCCACGCAGCGGACGATGCCGTTGCCTATTACGCCGGCTGCCCGGCCGGATTCGCCCCGGACAGCCCGCGGTATCGCGTGTTCCAGCCCCGGCTGCCGTCCGGCTACCTCACCTATGAGTACCGGATCGTCCCCCAGTTCAGCAGCGGCAGCGATGTGCTGGTGAGTTACAGCACCAACACCACCCGCCCGAACGAGAACTTCTACAACGCGACGATCTACCGCCCCCGTTTCCTCGACGTCAAGCTCCCCGCCATCCCCGGCCCCTCAGGCCCCATCACCGACCCGATCCCTTCTGTCCCCTTATCTCCCATATCGCGCTACTCCCAAGTAATAACCCGATAGAGTGGGAGGCGATCTCATCGACGGGAGGGGTGGGTGACCCGCACCACGGAAGCCGGCCCGAAGCACGCCGCGGGTCGGCGGCAATCCGCGGCGGATCCCGCCGATGCGTCTCCCGCCCGCCGGATCGCCGGGTCCGCCCGCCGGATAGAGGCGCTCGGCCTGCTGATCGGCCTGCTGGCCGGGCTCGGCGCCACACTTGCCTATTTCGGGTTCCGGGGCTCCGCCCCAGCGCCCAGCCCCGCCGCGGCGAGCACCAATCCGCCCGTGGTCGTGCGGGGTTCCGCCAGCGGTGCCCCCGATCCCGCCGCGCTGGACAAGGAGTGGCTCGACTACTCGAATCGGTCGACCTGTGCCGACTGGGCCGGCGGTGACGGGGTCTCCGCCTACCGGCTGAACTCCTCGCAGCTGGCCTGGTTCTTCTCGGACACCTACCTCGGCCCGGCCGGGCCCACCACCGGCTTCTCGCGCATCAGCGGCTTCGTGCACAACTCGGTGGTCGTGCAGACCTCCGCCAGCCAGGGCAGCACGTTCGTCACCATGACCGGCGGAGGCGCCTGCGCGGGCCCCGGCCAGCCATCGGGACCGGTGACCTCCTCGGTGGTGGGAGCGCCCATGGCCCCCGGCTCCACGGACGACCGGTACTGGGACGCGGACGGCATCGAGATCGGCGGGACGATCATCAAGTTCTACAACCGGTTCCTGCCCGGCACCGTCCCGTTCATCCCGACCGGAACGGTGATCGCCACCTTCCCGGCCAGCCAGCTGAGCTCGGCCGGTCACGGCTCGGCGTACGGGGCCGTCGCGCGTCCGGACGTGATCCCGCTTCCCTCCTACACGCCCGCCGGCGGTTCGCCGGTCCTGTGGGGCGCGGCGCTGCTGCGGGCCGGGAACACGATCTACGTCTACGGCACGGAGACCTCGAACACGTCGGGCGCGGACCGGCTGCTCTACCTGGCTCGGGTCAGCGCCTCGAAGCTGACTCAGTTCTCCGCGTGGCAGTTCTACGCGGGCGAAGGCGAGTGGGCCGGGGGGCAGCAGGACGCTCAGCCGGTCCAGCCGCCGGCCAGCCCGCTGGGCGTGTCATCGGGCTTCAGCGTGGTGGCCGCCGGGCAGCGCTACTGGCTGATCCAGGCCGATCCGGTGGTTGGCAGCCAGGACATCGACGCCTATCCGGCCGCCACGCCGTGGGGCCCGTTCGACCCGGCCGGGCAGATCGTGCTGTACCACAGCACCGGCATCGGTCTGGATCCCGCCCACGATTACCGCATCATGTACGAGGCGCGCGCCGAGCCCGCGCTGTCCACCGGCCACAACCTGGTGATCAGCTACAACGTCAATTCTGAGGCGGTGACCACCGGCTGCGTCCCGATGTCGGCCTACACCAACACGGTGACCCAGCCCAGGTTCATCAGCGTTCCGATCGCCGCGTTCGAGCAGGGTGCCAACCTGTCCGCGTTCCATGTGACGGACGGGCCGTCGGACTACCCGAGCATCGTGCCGCGTGATCCCTCGCAATGGTTCGACGCGTGGACCTACTCCAGTGGCTGCCCGCCGGTGCCCGGCATGACCAACGTGAGCGCCCGCGCCCGGCCCGGCGGGGTCACGCTGACCTGGCCCGACGCGGGACTCGGCATCCGTTACCAGGTCTACCTGTTCAAGCCGCAAGCGGACGGCTTCACGCCGGTGACCACCGCGTATTCCGACAGCGCCACGATCACCGGCCTGCGGTCCGGCGTCTATCTGGCCCGGGTGGTACCGGCCAATTTCAAGCAGACCACCGGCCAGGGCCTCCAGGTGAGCTTCACCGTCCCCTGACCCGCCCGGCTGACCGCGTCACGCAGACGGCCCAACTCGTTACAGTTCTGTGTCTGGATCAGAACAGGATTTAGTGGAAGAGTGGCTAGATACTACTGATTGGTAACTTAGGCGGTCCGCCAGGAGGAACGACGATGCGCCGCGACATCGGGATGATACTCGCAGGGCTGGGGATGTTTCTGATCGTGATCGCGGTGGTCCTGCCCACCTACATCGCCGGGCAAGTTATCAAGTTCCCGCTGAACTACTACTACAAGGCGATCCTGAACAGCCCGAACACGACGTACTTCAGCGCGACCAAGGTGAAGGAGGTCACCGGCGCCCCCGTGCAGGCCATCTACACGCTCAAGGGCGACCCCAGCAAGGGCAACTCTTCGACCGCCGTGTGGAACCTGTTCACCTACATCTATGACACGAGCATCGCGCCTGGTCCGGCGCAGGAGATCCAGATCCAGAACCGTACGTTCGCGTTCGACCGGAAGACCGGCGAACTGCAGAACTGCTGCGGGCACATGCTGGATAACAAGGTCTACAACGAGTCCGGAGTTGTCGGGTACGTGTTCCCGATGGGCACCAAACAGCAGACCTACCAGGTCTACGACACGACCCTGCTGCGGCCGGTGCCGTTCACCTACGCCGGAACCGACACCGTCGATGGCGTGCTGACCTACAAGTTCAACGAGAACGTCGCGCCGACCAAGATCGGGTTCTCCCCGCTGTCCGCGACCGAGCCGGAGTTCTACGCGATCAACCTGACCTACTGGGTCGATCCCGACACCGGCGCGCTGCTCAAGGTCGACGAGCACCAGCAGCAGTTCCTCGAGAACGCCATCACCAGCCAGCGGACCACGACGCTGTTCGACGGGACGTTCACGCCGACGGCCGCCAGCGTGGCGGCGATCGTCGCGATCGACAACAGCGGCCGGCTCAAGATAACGCTGCTCGAGACCATCATCCCGATAGTCGCGGGCGTCCTCGGTGCCGTGCTGCTGGTGTGGGGTGTCCTGCTCGCCCGCAAGCGGCGGCGCGACTTCACCGCCTCCGGCTTCGACGCGATGACCCGCGAACTGTCCGCCGCCCCGCCGCCGGACGACGACCCCTCCGCCAGCCAGGTAAGCGGCGGGAAGCACGCGGTCCGATCGGCGGACTCCGGCGGCAGAGCCGGCGTCGTTCCCGGCCTGGACGGCAACCGGACGGCGGCCGAACGCGGCGTCGAGGGGGAGAACCCTGAGGCGGCCGGCGGTCCCGGTCCCGCGGCACGGTAACACCCGGACATCAACGATGCCACTCCGTCGCGATCTCGAGGACATCGGCCATGCGTGGGGCACGCTTGCCGACACCGACCCGTTGTGGGCGATCTGCGTGGACCCGGCTCACCGGCATGGGCGCTGGGATCCGCAGGCGTTCTATGCCAGTGGTGAGGTGGAGGTGGCGCAGGCGCTGTCCCGCGCCGAAGGGCTTGGCATGGCGGTCAGTGGCAGGCGAGCGCTGGACTTCGGCTGCGGCGCCGGACGCCTGACCCGGCCGCTCGCCGCGCGGTTCGAGACGGCGGTAGGCGTGGACATCGCCCAGGAAATGCTGGACCTGGCCGCGCGGGACAACCCGGTCGCCAGCCGGTGCGAGTTCGTGCGCAACACCGAGCCCGATCTCCGGGTATTCGCGGACGGCGAGTTCGACCTGATCTACAGCAGCTTCGTGCTGCAGCACCTGTCGCCTCGCCTGATCGCTGTCTACCTGGCCGAATTCGCCCGGGTGCTGCGACCGGGCGGGTCGCTGATCGTCGACCTGCCGACCCGCGCGCGGTGGAACGTCAAGGGCATGGGTTACCGGCTGCTGCCCCCGCCCGCACTGGGTTTCGTGCAGCGGCGGCTGCTCGGCTACCCCGCCCCGATGCGCATGCACGGCATGACCGAGCGCCGGACCCGGGACTGGCTGTCGGCCCACGACGTCGACGTCCTCGCCGTCGAACCCGAGTCACGCCATCCCGGCTGGCACATGCTCCGCTACTTCGCCCGCCACCGCCCCTAACCCCCACCCCCGTCCGTTTCCCTCAACCCCGCCCCGACGGTCGCTCCCCGATGCCCTGGGGCATTCGGCCCTTTCTCACGCGGCTCGGAGCCCAGCGCCCCACCAGGGGAACTTGCACATATCATCACATAGCGGGCGACTGGATCAGTCATATTGTGGAAGGTTGGAGCCTGCCGGAAGAAAAGGCCCCGAAAACCGGCGCCCTATCCTCCGCGAAGCCCTTTTCTTCCACGTCGTCCACCGCGACCGCCGCCCACGTAACAGTCATATCCGTGCAAAACCAGCGGCCGGACGCGACGCCGAGAACTCTGTTAACTTGGAACGCTCCCATTCGGTGATCGTCCGCGATAATTCCTAGAGTGCCAGTCAAATAATCCCGAGTATCATCGCGGCCGGAAGTCCGCGCGGCGGGCCGCGCCGATTACTGCGGTAATTCGGGGTTCTGCGGTGACTTTGGTGGACTATGGTGCACCAAAGTCACCACGAGGCCCGGATCAACCACGAAATCGCCCTAGCGAATCCGGCGAAAAGGACAGAAGCTGCACGTCCAGCTCACTACTTGACCGGCGCTCCAGCCACGAATGCGCCGACAAAGTACCTGTCATGAAATGTCGGACATGGGCTTGGGTGGCGGGGTGCGGGGGTTGAGGGAGCGGGGAGAGGGTCGGTGGAGGGCGGGCCGGTGGAGGGCGGCCGGTGGAGGGCGGCCGGTGGAGGGCGGCCGGGGAAGGGGTCGTAGCAAAGGGTAGGGGCGGTAGCAAGGGTTGGGGGAGTGGGCAGTAGGAGGGGTGAGCGTAGGGGGCGTTGGGCGGCGAATTTCCTGACGGTTAAAACTAGAACACGTTACAGTTTCGTGTTATGGTCTGTCCAACCAAGCAAGCGCCCGCTTGGTTGGCGGACCGGGCCCGGAACCTGGGGCGGATCGGGCCCTGTAGCTGGGAGTACCGATGGAGCCTCGCCGCGAATACGACCCTGTATCACCCGAAACCTCACCGGCAGGGACGCGGCCGTCGCGGCGGGCTTTCCTGGCCGGGGTCGGCGCGGCCACCGCCGGCGCCTTGGCCTGGACGCCGGTCTTCCGTGTCACGCCGTCGCAAGCCCGGACCAGGGCCGGGAACGCGACAGCAAACGCCACAACGACCGCCGCGCCGCCGCCGGACTTCCCGTCCTCGATCCCGGTCTACCAGCAGGCGTACCAGAACTGGTCCGGCGCGATCGTCGTGGACAACGCCTGGACCTGCGCCCCGGCCACCCCGGCCGATGTCGTCACGCTGGCCAACTGGGCACTTGCCAACGGCTACCGGCTGCGCGCCAAGGGCATGAGCCACAACTGGTCCCCGATCCTCCTGCCCAACGGCAGCACAGCGGCGAACTACGTGCTGCTCGACACGACCCAGCACCTCACGAACGTGACCGTAAACCCCGGAACCCCCGCCACGGTCACCGTCCAGGCCGGTGCCACGATGGATGCGCTGACCACCGCACTGGCCAGCCAGAACTACGGCTTCGCGGCCATCCCCGCGCCAGGCGACATCACCATCGGCGGCATGCTCGCGATCAACGCCCACGGCAGCGCGATCCCGGCCACCGGGGAGACGCCACTGAAAGGCCAGACCTATGGCTCCCTGTCCAACCTGATACTGAGCCTCACCGCCGTGGTCTGGGACGCGGCGAAAAACCAGTACGCCCTCAAGACCTTCCAAAGATCGGACCCCGACATCCGGCCGTTCCTGGCCCACCTCGGCCGCGCGTTCATCACCGAGGTGACCCTCCAGGTCGCGGCCAACCAGAACCTCCGCTGCCAGAGCTGGTTCAACGTGCCCGCCAGCACCCTGTTCGCGCCGCCGTCGCAGGCCGGATCCAGTTCGTTCGCCAGCTACGTGAACCAGTCCGGCCGGCTCGAAGTCATCTGGTTCCCGTTCACCGCCGACCCCTGGCTCAAGGTGTGGACGATTTCGCCGAGCAAGCCGCTCTTCTCCAGCCAGGTGACCAGCCCGTACAACTACTCGTTCGCCAACAGCGTCACCACCCAGGAGAACACCTTCTTCGACCAGGTGGCCACCGGCGACACCTCCGGAACCCCGTCCTTCGAGGGGTTCGCCATCTCGCTGGTCGGCACCGGCCTGATCACCACCGGCACCTGGGACATCTGGGGCCAGTCACAAGATGTCCTGCTCTATGTGAAGCCGACGACCGCCCGCATCGTCGAGGCCGGGTTCGCGATCATCACCAGCCGTGCCAGCATCCAGCAGGTGGTCAGCGACTTCTACACTCAGTACTCCAGCCTGCTCGCCAGCTTCCAGAGCAACGGCCAGTTCCCGATGAACGGCCCGGTCGAGATCCGGGTCACCGGCCTGGATCAGGCCAAAGACGTGGTTACGGCCGGCGCCCGGCAACCCATCCTTTCCTCAACCAGACCCCGCCCGGACCATCCGGAGTGGGACGTCGCGGTCTGGCTGGACATGGGCACGCTGCCGGTGACCCCTGGATACTCCGAGTTCTACGCGCAGATGGAGTCCTGGATCTGGAGCCACTACACCGGCAGCTACGCCGCCGTGCGTCCGGAATGGTCAAAGGCGTGGGCCTGCACTCCGACCGCGCCATGGACGAACGCCAGCACGCTCGGCTCCGCCATCCCGGCCGCCGTCAACGCCGGTCAGGCCAGCGACGACGGCTGGCAGACCGCCATCGCCATACTCAGTCAGTACGACCCGAACAAGGTCTTCAGCAGCCCGTTCCTCGACACCCTGTTCGGGTAGATGGCACCCTCACCGCAACAGCAGCCGCGCCGCCAGTTCCAGGTGAGCGCTCACGTCTTCCGACGAGGCGCGCCGGCTCACCCACTTGACCAGACTCACCCACTTGACCAGAGGGATGATTGACTAACGGAATGACCTACCGGGCGCGTTTCGCCGCGCACGACACGCTGCGGTGCATGATCGACGTGGAGATGCCCGGCGCGGTGGACTACGCCCGGATTGCGCGCCAGTGGTTCGACGCCGGGTTCTCCGTGGTCGGAGTGGAGCAGCGAGCCGCGCTCGAGAGCGGGCCCAAGCTGCCGCCGGAGGCGATCCGTCGGCCGATGCCGTCCGGCCCGCCCGGCGCTACCTGGGGATTCGTGTCCGTCACCCGCTATGCCTTGAAAAAAGTCACCAAGGCCGGACAGCAGGTCTTCAGCCCCAAGGAGTCTGCCCGGGTCTGGAGCCCGCGGAGCTGGGCATGGTTCCTCGAACAGCTCACCGACCCGCCGCACGACGCTACGCTCGGCACGGCCCATCTGTCCGGCACGGGCTACCCGGAGGACCCTCGGATCAGGATGACCGCGGTACGCGACAAGCAACTGCCGGACTGGCTGCGCTTGGCGTTCTCCGCTCCGGAATCCTGCTTGGACGCCCCCGATCGGCAGCGGTCGTGGCTCGCCTTCATCAAAGAAACCGCCGACTCTCTCAATCCCGCCTTCGGCGTCATCGACTACCTGTATGACTCCCTCTATGGCCAGACCGCTATTGAAAGCACTGTCAAGCCGTTGAACCTGATGCCGTGGTTCGACGGCCTGACAATGAGCCGCCAGGTGCTGCGCGGGTACGACTGGCTGACGATCTGCCCGCGGGAACTGGCCGATCGCCTGGGCGGGAGGCAGGCGCTACGCCGGACCGGCGCCTTCCATGAGGTCGCCCAGCTTTCCGGCGGAGGTGTATGGCTGCTGGCCACCGCCGACTACCGGGACTACGACGAGGCGGCGATGGATCGGGTGTTCCGCGCTCTCGCCCCCGTTCTCCCCGCCGGAGAGCCGGTGCTGGTTGACGAAAAACGTGCCCAGCAGGGGCGGGACTACCGCATCGTGTACCGGGACGCGGCCACGGATTCACCTCCGTAGAACACGTCCACTACCGGGTAGATGGCATCCTCACCGCAACAGCAGCCGCGCCGCCAGTTCCAGGTGAGCGCTCACGTCTTCCGACGAGGCGCGCCGGGTCACCCACTTGACCAGGTCCGACAGCCAGACGTCGCCGATCACCCCGGCGATCGCGGCGTCGTCGGCGGTCGGCACGTGATCGTCGTCCCGCATGGCCATGGTGAACAGCAGTTCCATCTGCCGGGCGACGGTGTTGACCTCGGCCGCCGCGCTCGGGTCGGCGAACATGAACGCCCGCGTCATCGCCTCGGTGAGCATCGGATCGCGCTGCATGACCCGGGTCGTCCGGCGCAGCACGAACAGCATCCGCTCGTACGGCGTGTCACCGGGTATCGGCGTCCGGGACATCCGGTCCACCATGCGCCCGAACTGCCGCGCCAGCGCGGATACCAGCAGATGAATCTTGGAAGGAAAATACCGGTACAGCGTGCCCAGGGCCACGTCGGCGCGCTCGGCCACCGCACGCATCTGGACCGCGTCGTAACCGCCTTTGGACGCCAGTGCCAGCGTGGCGTCGAGAATCCGCTTCTGCCGGTCCCGCTGGGCCGCCGAGCCAAGCTCGCCGTCTCCCGGCGGAACGGGATTGCTGGCACGCGTTCTTGTTACCGCCATCAAGGCCTCTCGTCATAGTGCCCGCCGTTAACCAGGGTATCAAGCCCAGCCTGGCCGTGATCATCTGTAACGTGTTCTAATTAGGAGGGTGCTGGCGATGACTCCTGAACTGCAGGCCCTGTCCGCATCTCTCCTTCATTGGAGCGAACGTACTGACGTGATCTCCACAGTCCGTGCGATGGACCATGGGCCGGCGTCTCCGGACCTGAGCGTGTTCGAGATCATCGGGCCCGGCGATGCCGCCGAGCTGGGCGTCTCCGGGGTGGCGGCCGCCGTCGAGCAGCTCGCCGCGAGCATGGTCCCGGGCCCGGTCATGCCCACGCTGCTCGCCGGGCTGCTCGGTGTGCGGGAACGTACCGCGGCCGTCGCGTTCGACCCGGGCACCCTGGCCATGTCGGCCGGGCGGCGCGTCAGCGGCGAGACCGGACCGGTCCTCGGGGCTGACGCGGACACGACGCTCCTCCTGGCAGCCGCTGATCGGGCCGGGGACATCTGGTTCCTGCTCGATCCCGCGACGCCGGGCGTGACGGTGACGCGGCGCCGGCCGCTCGACTTCTCCCGTGAGCTGGCCGGCGTACGCCTGGACGACGTCGCGGTCGAGCCGATCGAGGGCCTCACCACCGCGCGGGTCCGCGACCTCGCGGCGGTGCTGTTCGCCGCCGAGGCGGCCGGAGTCGCCGCCTGGTGCGTCACCACGGCTACTGAGTACGCCAAGACCAGGAAGCAGTTCGGACGGCTGATCGGGGAGTTCCAGGCGGTCAAGCACATGTGCGCGATGATGCACTGCCGCGCCGAACGCGCCGCCGCCCTGGCCTGGGACGCCGCCCGCAGCCTGGACGAGCGCCCGCCCGCGGTGGCGGTGGCGCTCGACGACGCGGTGGAGAACGCGAAGGACTGCATCCAGGTCCTCGGCGGCATCGGCTTCACCTGGGAACACGACGCCCATCTGTACCTGCGTCGCGCGGT
The DNA here is from genome assembly GCA_019245115.1 of Streptosporangiaceae bacterium. GTDB lineage: Bacteria > Actinomycetota > Actinomycetes > Streptosporangiales > Streptosporangiaceae > JAFARZ01. The sequence continues at coordinate 62,656 of JAFARZ010000303.1, forward strand.
CGCGCTACGCGCGCTGGCACCTCCCACGCCGCGCGAAGCCATCCGCGCCGAAGAGCAGGCGCGGCAGTCAATCGGAACCTGGGCCATCGCCGCCATCCGGGCCCACGGCACCCAGGCCCAGAAAGATCGTTTTGTCGATGCGCCGTTCACCTGGTGCCAGCTGTTCAGCGAGCCGGAGGCAGGGTCGGACCTGGCCGGCCTCCGCACTCGCGCGGTCAAGACCGACGGAGGCTGGCGCCTGTCGGGCCAGAAGGTGTGGACGTCGCTGGCGCACGAGGCCGACTGGGCCATCTGCCTGGCCCGCACCGACCCGGACGTCCCCAAGCACAAAGGGCTCAGCTACTTCGTGGTCGACATGCACAGCCCGGGACTTGACATCCGGCCGCTGCGCGAGATCACCGGCCGCTCGGTGTTCAACGAGGTGTTCCTCGACGAGGTGTTCGTTTCCGATGACTGCCTGATCGGCGCGCCCGGTGACGGGTGGCGCATCGCCATGACCACGCTGGCGACCGAGCGCGAGACGATCGGCGGCGGAGACATCCTCGCGATCCGCGGCGTGCACCCAGCGGTACGCAAGCTGCTCGGCGTCGAGCAGCGTCAGACGGCCGCGCAGGAGGCGCTGTTCGCGCTCGGCCCGGCGGGAGCGGTGGCCAGCGAGCAGGCCGAGGAGTTCCTCCTCACCCGGTGCCTGAGCATCGCCGGCGGCACCACTCAGATCCTGCTGAACCAGGTGGCCGAACGGGTACTGGGACTGCCGCGATGATGGATTTCGAGCTGAGCGAGACCCAGCAAGAGATCGCCCGGCTGGCCGCCGACGTCCTGAGTGCGGCGGATCCGTGGAAGGAGCTCGCCCGGTCCGGGCTGCTCGCCATCGCCGTCCCGGCCGAACTGGGCGGCGACGGCCTCGGCGTGCTGGAGGTCGCGGTACTGCTCACCGAAGTGGGCCGGAAGGCCGTGTCGGTACCTGCCCTCGCCACCTTGATGACCGGCGTGCTCCCGATCGCGCGCTGGGGGGACGAAGCGCTGCAGCGCGCACTCCTGCCCGCCGCCGCAGCTGGTGAGCTCACCCTCTGCGCAGCCATCCGCGAGACTAGCCATTCACGCCCTACGACGGTCGACGGTTGTCGAGTGAGCGGGGTGAAGGTCGGCGTACCTTATGCCGCGCAAGCTGGCCGGATCCTGGTGTCGGCCGGCACAGGCGTCGTACTCGTCGATCCGGCGGCGGACGGTGTGACGATCACGCGCACGCCCAGCTCCAGCGGCGATCCGGAGTACACGGTGCGCCTGGACCAGGCCCCGGCCGCTGGCACGCTGGCCATGGAAGCGCGCGACCTGCACCGCCTGGCCACGGCCGGCGCCTGCTGCCTGGCCGACGGTGCGCTGGCCGGCGCGCTGGCCCTGACCAGGGACTACATCGCGACACGCCGCCAGTTCGGCCGGGCCCTCGCCGAGTTCCAGGCGGTTTCGGGACAGATCGCCGACGTGTACATCACCTCGCGCACGCTGCACCTGATCACGCTGTCCGCCTGCTGGCGGCTGGCGGCGTCACTGGACCCGGATTCCGACCTTGATGCCGCGGCGTGGTGGGTCACGGAGGAAGCAGTGAGGTCCGTTCTGTCATGTCATCACATGCACGGCGGGGTGGGAGTGGACATCAGCTATCCGCTGCATCGGTTTTCCTCGCTGATCCGCGACCTGTCGCGGTTCCTCGGAGGTGCAAGTGTTCATTGACCTCACACCGGAGCAGGTCGCACTGCGCGATGAGCTGCGCGCCTACTTCGCCGGGCTGATGTCGGACCAGGAACGGGACGCGATGCGCACCGACCGGCACGGCGCGGCCTACCGCGACGTGGTGCGCCGGATGGGGCGCGACGGATGGCTCGGCGTGGGGTGGCCGGCCGAGTACGGCGGCCGCGGGTTCGGGCCGGTCGAGCAGCAGATCTTCGCCGACGAGGCGCTGCGCGCCGATGTGCCGCTGCCGTCGGTCACGCTCCAGACGGTGGGGCCGACCGTGGCGGAGCATGGCACACCGGAGCAGAAGGAGTTCTTCCTGCCCCGGATTCTCGCCGGGGAAGTGCACTTCGCGATCGGCTACACCGAGCCGGAGGCCGGCACCGACCTGGCCGCGCTGCGCACCCGGGCGGTACGCGACGGGGACTGGTATGTGGTCAACGGGCAGAAGATCTTCACCACCGGCGCGCACGAAGCCGACTACATCTGGCTGGCCTGCCGCACCGACCCCGCCGCGCCGCGGCCCGGTGTTTCAAAGCACCGGGGCATATCGATCCTGATCGTGCCGACCTCCGATCCGGGGTTCTCGTGGACTCCGATCATCACCCACGACGGCGCGCACCATGTCAACGCCACCTATTACTCGGACGTGCGGGTGCCGGTCTCGATGCGGGTGGGGGAGGAGAACGGCGGCTGGCGGCTGATCACCACGCAGCTCAACCATGAACGGGTGATGCTCGGCCCGTCCGGCCGTATCGCCGCGCTCCGCGACCGGGTCCGGGACTGGGCTGCCGCGCGCGGGCTGGCTTCTGAGCCAGATGTGGCGCGGGCCTTGCACCGCACCAGCGTGGTGCTGCGGGTGAATGAGCTGCTGAACTGGCAGGTCGCCGTAGCCGATTCGGTGCAGGTCTCCGATGCGTCCGCGACCAAGGTGTTCTCTTCGGAGCAGCTGATGTCGCTGGGGCCGCTGCTGGCTGACGTGGTGGGGCGGCACGGTGACGCGGCCGATCAGGAGACCGCTGATCTAATGGGGTGGCTGGATGTGCAGATCAAGCGGAATACTGTATTGACGTTCGGCGGCGGGGTGAATGAGATACAGCGCGAGCTGATCGCCACGGCAGGCCTAGGTTTGCCAAGGGCGCCCCGATGAGCATAGAGCCCACCCCGGCGGCCACGCCCCCCACCCCAGTGGCCGCCGGGGTGCCTGATCCGATAGGTGCGGCGGCGGCCCGGATCGCCGCCCGCGGGGACAGCCGCCCCCGGCTGGCGCGCGACCCGGTCAACCTGCCGATGATCCGTAACTGGGTCGAGGCGATCGGCGGCGCCGCGGCCGGAGGCCCAGGCAAATTCAACGCCGCGGCCGGAGGCCCAGGCAAATTCAACGCCGCGGCCGGAGGCCCAGGCAAATTCAACGCCGCGGCCGGAGGCCCAGGCAAATTCAACGCTGCCGCGGGGGGGCCGGATGAGGCTCCACCCGCGATGATCCAGGTCTGGACGATGCCGGGCCTGCACGGGGTGCGCGGCGACGACGACCCGCTGGGCCTGATACTGAACGTGCTGGACGCGGCGGGTTACACATCGATCGTCGCGACGAACTCCTCCCAGGAGTACCACCGGTACCTGAAGGTCGGCGAGCGGCTCGCGGTCCGTTCCCGGCTGCTTGACGTGGCCGGCCCGAAGCGGACCGCGCTGGGCGAAGGCTGGTTCGTGACCACCCGCAGCACCTGGTACTCCGGCGACGAGCCGGTCGGCACCATGGACTTCCGCGTCCTGAAGTTCCGTCCCGGGGGGACGCCCGCGCCTGCCCCCGTCCGCGAGTCCCCGGTTATGCGGCCGGTCGTGTCGCGGGACACTGAATTCTTCTGGGACGGGGCGCGGGCCGGCGAGCTCCGCGTCCAGCGCTGCGCCAAGTGCGGCGCGCTCCGTCATCCGCCGGGGCCGATGTGCCCATCCTGCGGGACTACGGCCACCGGGGATTACGTCGTCGTCGCGGGGACCGGCGAAGTGTACAGCTACGTTGTGCATCATCATCCGCCCATACCCGGCAGGCAGTTGCCGATCGTCATCGCCCTCGTCCAGCTCCCCGAAGGCGTGCGGATGGTCGGGGAACTGCTCGACGTCAAGCCCGACGCGGTGCGGATCGGCCTGCCGGTCCAGGCGGATTTCGCCCGCATCGATGACGACCTGACGCTGCCGGTGTGGCGGACCGCCGAGCCGGGAGCGCTGGCGCCACTCAGGATCGACGTCACCCCGACCTTCGTGATCTCGTCCGCCCTCGCGACCCGTGACTTCACCGACGTCCACCACGACCGGGATGCCGCGGTCGCGCGCGGCAGCAAGGACATCTTCCTCAACATCCTCACCACGACCGGCCTGGTCCAGCGCTATGTCACCGACTGGGCCGGACCGGACGTCCAGGTCCGTGCCATCTCCATCCGGCTCGGCGTCCCGTGTTACGCCGGCGACACGCTCACCTTGACCGGGCGGGATGCCGGTGCGGGCGTCATCGAGGTCACCGGGCGCTGCTCCCTCGGGAACCACGTGGTGGGCACCGTCCGGATCCAGCGGCGGGGGGAGGGCCCATGAGCGGCGCGGCTATCGTCGGCATCGGTGCGACCGAGTTCTCCAAGGATTCCGGGCGCAGCGAGCTGCGGCTGGCCGCCGAGGCCGTCCAGGCCGCGCTCGCCGACGCGGGACTCACCCCGTCCGATGTGGACGGCCTGGTGACGTTCACCATGGACAGCAACGCCGAAGTCGCGGTGGCCCGTGAGCTGGGCATCGGCGAGCTGACCTTCTTCAGCCAGATCGGGTACGGCGGCGGCGCGGCCTGCGCCACCGTGCACCAGGCCGCGATGGCCGTCACGACCGGGGCGGCCGGCGTTGTCGTCTGCTACCGGGCCCTGAACGAGCGTTCCGGCCGGCGGTTCGGCCGGGTGGCCGTGGCGGCGGCCAGCATGCCGACCAGCGGCGGGATCGACAACGGCTGGCATTATCCGATGGGACTGGCCACGCCGGCCGCGATGGTGGCCATGGCGGCCCGGCGTTACATGCACGAGTCCGGCGCTACCAGCGAGGACTTCGGCCGGGTCGCGGTGGCGGATCGCAAGCACGCGGCGACCAACCCGCACGCGTGGTTCTACGGCCGTCCGATCAGCCTCGCGGAACACCAGGAATCCCGCTGGATCGCGGAACCCCTCCGGCTGCTGGACTGCTGCCAGGAGAGCGACGGCGCGGTGGCTGTTGTGGTCACCAGCCTTGAACGCGCCCGGAACCTGCCGCATCCACCCGCCGTGATCAGCGCCGCCGCCCAGGGAGCGGGCCCGGACCAGTTCACCATGACCAGTTACTACCGCTCCGACATGGCTTCGCTGCCGGAGATGGGCGTGGTCGCGCGGCAGCTATGGCGGCAGGCGGGTATCGGGCCGTCGGATGTGCGCACCGCGGTGCTGTATGACCACTTCACGCCGTACGTGCTGATGCAACTGGAGGAACTCGGCTTCTGTGAGCGGGGCGAGGCCCGGCACTTCATCGCCGACGGCGCCCTCGAGCCCGGCGGCCGCCTGCCGCTCAACCCGCACGGCGGGCAACTCGGCGAGGCCTACATCCATGGCATGAACGGCATCGCCGAGGCTGTCCGCCAGATCCGCGGCACCGCGGTCAACCAGGTCCCCGGCACCGGCCCCGTCCTGGTCACCGCCGGCACCGGCGTTCCCACCAGCGCCCTGATCCTGTCCGCCGCGTAGTGACGCTCGCCGCGGCCCTGTCCTGGTCGCGGCCGGTACCGGTGTTCCCGCTAGCGCCCTGTTCCTGTCCGCCGTGTAGTGACGCTCGCCGCGGCCCTGTTCTGGTCGCGGCCGGTACCGGTGTTCCCGCGCGCTGATCTTGTGCGCCGCCCGATCCGCGAGCGTAGCCTGAAGCCCGCCCCGCCCGTCCCAACCCCATGAGTGTCACATCCATGGCGTCGGGTGCCCGTGAATGTGACTTGGGTGCGGCTCATCCAGAGTGGGCAACATGCCGGTGGTGCCATCGGTGCCGCTCAAACCGATCAGTAGCGCTATTAGAGCGTGCCCGATGGTGCCATCGGTGCCGCTGGCCAGGGAGCAGCACCTGGCTGGCTGTCACTTTAAGGGAGCCACACCCACGCTACATTCATGCGGTCAGGACGACATGGGTGTGACCTCCATACCGTTACGAGTAAGACCCTGTGTCCCGCAAGTCACGGCGGCCACTGAGTACCGCGGCCAGTAGTTGGACCCGCAGGAGTATCCGCGCCGACGGTCCCACCGGCCAAGATCAACTCGAGCTAACCGGCATTGGCTACTCGCGACGCAAACCCGATATGTCGGCATTCGCCACTTCAAGCGGGCCGTCGGGGCGGAGGATAAGGGCCTCGCAACGGGAAAGAAGGAGGCATTTGCCGGAAAGAAGGAGGCGTTCGCGGGAAGGAGGCGTTCGCGGGAAGGAGGCGTTCGCGGGAAGCAGGCGTTCGCGGGAAGGAGGCGTTCGCGGGAAGCAGGCGTTCGCGGGAAGCAGGCGTTCGCGGGAAGCAGGCGTTCGCGGGAAAGAAAGAGCCTCGCGGAACTTTGGGCGCCGGTTTCCGGCGCCTTTTCTTCCATGGGACTCCTAAACTTCCGCGATGATGGCCAGCGCGCGGTGCCATTCTTCACAATTTGTGGTGGTTTGTCATGTCAGCGCGTAGCAAGGCGCACGAGCGAGTGCGAGCAGGCGTCGACCCCATTTCCAGAAATGTCGGATATGGAGGATGAGTGCGGGGCCGGGTGAGCCAGGGCGGGACGAGACGGTATCCGGCCAGAGGTGCGGGGCCGGGGTGGAGAGAGCGCGGGCCCTGGGGCGGAGGGAGGATGCGGAGCCGGGGTGAAGGGAAGGGTGCGGGGCCGGGTGAGCCAGGGCAGGCCGAGACGGTATCCGGCGAGAGGTGCGCGACCGGGGTGCGGGGCCGGGGTGAAGGGGAGGGTCCGGGGTGTGGAGCCTGAGTGGAGGGAGAGCGCGGGGCCGAGTGGGCGGCCGGGGGCGCGGGGCCGGGAGGGGGCGAGGCTGGGATGGAGGGAGGGAGGAGGTCGCGGGAGAGGGCGGGGCGGGGGCGGGGTGCTTGGGGTGGGCTGGGGGCGGGGTGCTTGGGGTGGGCTGGGGTCGGGGGTGAGCGTGATCATGGGTCGTTTGCGGGGATAGTTACCGCAAACGACCCATGATCATTGGGCGGGGCGGGTGGGG